>NZ_JBFAHF010000147.1:0-1002 GCF_040654015.1 Nocardia sp. NPDC050799 | reverse complement strand
TTCCTGCTGCCGGTATTCGCTCAGGCGCACCCGTTGGGTGATTTTCCCTCCGTCGAACAGCGGCAAATACAGGGCGGGGCCGATGGCGAAGGTATGCGTGGACCAACTGCCCATATCCGCCAGCGCCAGTGCCTGATAGCCCGCATTGCCGGTCAGCGTGATGCGCGGATAGTAGTCGGCGGTGGCGATGCCGATCTCGGCGGTTGCCTGATGCAAACGCTCCGCCGCTTCGCGAATATCCGGCCTGCGCAGCGCCAGATCCGACGGCACGCCCATCGGCACCGCGCGCGCCAGCGTCGGCAGCGGCCCCGTCGGCGACAACATCGCTTTCAGCGCGCCCGGCCGCTCGCCCAACAGCAGGCTGATGGCGTTGATCAAGCGTTCCTGCCTATCGAACAGCGCCGGCAGCAGGGCATCCACCTGCGCCAACTGCACCTGCGCCTGATCGACATCCAGTTCGTTGCCCGCGCCGCTCTGATAACGGCTTTGCGTCAGCTGCAGCGTGCGCAGCGCCGTGGCGCGGTTTTCCTGCGCCACCGCCAGCTGTTGCTGCGTGGCGCGCAGGCGTAGATAGTCGCTCGCCACCTCCGCCGTCACCGACGTCAGCAGTGCGCGCCGGTTCTCCTGCGAAGCGGCAAAGCCGGCGCGCGCACTTTCCGACGCGCGACGCAGCTTGCCCCACATGTCCAGCTCCCAGGTGGCGCTGGATCCGCCGCGCCAGAGGTTATAATCCGCCTCTCCGCCGTTGCCGGACGGATCCATGCTGCCCACCGAGGTGGCGCGCTGGCGCTGATAGGCGCCGTCCAGGCTCAGATCCGGCATCAGCGCCGCCTCTGTCACGCCCAGCAAGGCGCGGCTTTGCTGCATGCGCGCCGTGGCGAGCTGCAGATCCAGGTTGCCGGCCGCCGCGCGCTGCACCAGTTGCGACAGCGACGCATCGTTGAATATCGACCACCAGGCCACCGGCAGCGCCCCGCCGCCGGCCTGCTCACCCCAGCTCTC
>NZ_JBFAHF010000146.1:0-1004 GCF_040654015.1 Nocardia sp. NPDC050799 | reverse complement strand
ATCGTGATCTGCACCAACACCATGCACAAGGTGGCGGAGGCGGTCGAGCAGGCCAGCGGCCTGCCGCTGATTCACATCGCCGACGCCACGGCGCTGCAGGTGCGGGAAAAAAACATTCGCCGCGTCGGGCTGCTGGGCACGCGTTTTACCATGGAGCAGACCTTCTACCGCGGCCGCCTGCAGGAATTGCACGGCATTGATGTGGTGACGCCGGTCAGCGCCGATCGTGACATCGTGCACCGCATCATCTATGACGAGCTGTGCCTCGGTAACATTCGCGACGCCTCGCGCGATGAGTATCGCCGGATCATCAGCGACCTGGAGCAACAGGGCGCGCAGGGGATTATTTTCGGCTGCACCGAGATAGGGTTGCTGGTGAGCGAGCGGGATGCGTCGGTGCCGGTGTTCGACACCACCGCGATCCACGCCCGCGCCGCCGCGGCGTTCGCGCTGGACTAATCGTCGTGCGGCGGTTGCCGGCGGTTCACCAGCATCAGCGGTTTGCCTGCCAGCGTCAGCCAGGCGGGCAGCATCACGATGCATAAGACGGGCAGCAGGTGCAGATCCGGCACCACCGCCACTGCCATGAACAGGCTGAGCCAGCCGTCGCGCGTGACCACCAGCACCAGCCCCATAATGGCGCAGGAGACGGTGATCGCCGCCGGCACCGCCGGAACGTGCTGGTGCAGCATCAGCCCCAGCGCCACCCCGACGAACACCGCTGGGAAGATGCGCCCGCCGCGAAAGCCGCTGGCGGCGGCGATCACCAGCGCCGCCAGCTTGGTCAGGGTAACGGTCAACAGCGCCGGCACCGAATAGTTGCCGTCTGCCGCGAGGCGCTTCATTTCATCCAGCCCTTTGAACAGGGTAATCTCTCCGCCCACCAGCGCCAGCAGGCCCAGCACAAAGCCACCCAGTCCTAACATCAACACCGGATTCTTCATCGAATGGAACAGGCGGTGAACGTGTGGGAAGCACCACAGCGCCACCATGCCGAGCGCGAT
>NZ_JBFAHF010000145.1:0-1006 GCF_040654015.1 Nocardia sp. NPDC050799 | reverse complement strand
GTCACCCTGGCCGCGCTGGCGCTGCGGCTGTCCGTTTTGTCCTAACCGGAGAAACCGTCATGAGCAGTATCAAGATTTACCATAACCCGGCCTGCGGCACGTCGCGCAACACGTTGGCGCTGATCCGCAACAGCGGCGCTGAGCCTGAGGTGATTTTGTATCTGGAAACGCCGCCCAGCCGCGAACGGTTGATTGCGTTGCTGGCCGAGATGGGCATGACGCCGCGCGCGTTGCTGCGTAAAAACGTCGCGCCTTACGCCGAGTTGAAACTGGACGAGACTCGTTGGAACGATGATCAACTGATCGACTTCATGCTGCAACAGCCGATCCTGATCAATCGCCCCATTGTGGTGACTCCGCTTGGTACGCGTTTGTGCCGTCCGTCGGAGGCGGTGTTGGAGATTCTGCCGGATCCGCAGCGTGGCGCTTTCAGCAAAGAGGACGGAGAGCCGGTGATTGATGCGCAGGGCCACAGGATAACCAACGGCTAATCGCTGTGGCCCCGCATTTCATTCAATCAGTGCAGTTCGGCGCCGCTGCGGTCGGCCAGCGCTTCCAGCAGCGGGGCGGAAGGCACGAAGAACAGGGTGCCGGTCACCGCGTGGCTGAAATCGAGCAGCCGATCGTAGTTGCCGGCCGGGCGGCCGATGAACATGTTTTCCAGCATCTGCTCGATCGGCTGCGGGGAGCGTGCATAGCCGATAAAGTAGGTGCCGAATTCGCGCAGGCCGGGGCGGCCGAACGGCATGTTGTCACGCAGAATTTTCACCTCGTTGCCTTGCTCGTCGGTGATGGTGGTCAGCGAACTGTGCGACGACGACGGTTTGACCGCTTCATCCAGCTCGATGTTGGACTGCTTATGGCGGCCGATGATCTTCTCCTGCGTTTCCACGCTGAGCGAGTTCCAGCCCTGCATGTCGTGCAGGTATTTTTGCACCAGCACATAGCTGCCGCCGCTGAACGCCGCGTCTTCGTCGCCGATCACCGTGTAGTCGAAGGCTTCGTG
>NZ_JBFAHF010000144.1:0-1007 GCF_040654015.1 Nocardia sp. NPDC050799 | reverse complement strand
GGCGGGGTGCAGGCGGGTGTGACCGCCAGCGGGCTGATGGTGGTGATGACGTTGATGCTGATCTTCGTTTATCTGCTGTTTGCGGTGCTGCCGCTGTTCAAACCGGCCTCGCTTGGGCAGGCTCAGCCGCTGCCGATCGCGGTGTCGGCCCCGGCGCTGGCGCTGGGCATGGACGTGCAGCAGCGCGTGGGTTATCGCATCGACGCGCAGGGCGCGGGGCAATTTTATCGTCTGACGCCGGCGCCGAGCGGCCAGGCCCAGACGCCGCTGGTGCAGCAGACGCTGCTGGCCAAACCGGCGCTGCTCGCGCAGGCTGCCGGAGAGCGCGATCTGTTTGCGCTGGCGCAGGCCAACGGCCGGTTGGTGGTGGCACGCGCGGACTTCGCGACGGCGGAAAACGGCCGGCCGCAGTGGCAGTTCCCGCTTGGGCAACAGCCATTGGCGCTGGATCCGCAGAACAAACCGCTGAAACTGCTGTCGTTGGCGGATGCGCATCGCGGGCAGTATCTGTTGGCCGGGGTGACCGACGATCGGCGCCTGGTGTTCGGCCGCTTCAGCCCCGACCGGCCGCCGCAGTTCAGCGAGCGTCCGCTGGAGCACGACGGGGAGCAGTTGTTGCTGACGCCGGATGGCCGCCAGCTTTACCTGCTGACCGGCAACCGGCTGGCGCGTTATCAGATCGACGGCGCGCAGCTGCAGCTGCGTGAAACGCGTACCCTTGGCGAACATGCCCCGTATCAGATGACGGCGCTGCCCGGCGGTAGCGCGCTGCTGATCAAGGGCGCCGACGGCAATCTGCGCGAGTGGTTCGAGGTGGAAAAAGATCGGCGCTGGCGCCTGACGCCGGTGCAGCATTTCGATCACGGTGCTGACGGGCAGGAGCTGACGGTGGCCGAGCCTTACCGCCGGGTGTTCGCCACTCTGCGGCCCGATGGCGGCTTCTCGTTATTTTCCGCCATTCAACCGCAGCCGCTGCTGAATACCCGTTTGGGTGCCGAGGTGCGGCA
>NZ_JBFAHF010000143.1:0-1010 GCF_040654015.1 Nocardia sp. NPDC050799 | reverse complement strand
AGAAATTATCCCCGTATCACCAGCAAATCGTACGTATTTGCGCCGCGAGGCGGCAATGCGCGGTGGATGTGCGGAGCAGGGCGCGCAAGCGTTTGCTGATTTTTTCTCGACCTAAACGTCGTTGCCGGCGTCGCGCGGGGTTGGACAGACAGGCTGCGCGGCGTGGAATGATGGTAGTGAAGAAGCACATGACAGGCATCGGGTCTTCGCTTGGAACGAACCCTTACACATTGACGTTGGCTAGGGTGTGGCACGTGCACGGAAGAAAATAAGAGAGACAATAATAATGGCAGACAACAAGAAACGCCCGGGTAAAGATCTCGACCGTATCGACCGCAACATCCTGAATGAGCTGCAGAAGGATGGGCGTATTTCGAACGTCGAGCTTTCGAAGCGCGTGGGGTTATCCCCGACACCATGTTTAGAACGCGTGCGCCGTCTCGAGCGCCAGGGTTTCATTCATGGCTATACCGCATTGCTTAACCCGCATTATCTGGATGCGTCCCTGCTGGTTTTCGTGGAGATCACGCTGAACCGTGGCGCGCCGGATGTGTTTGAGCAATTCAACTCGGCAGTGCAGAAGCTTGAAGAGATTCAGGAGTGTCATCTGGTTTCCGGTGATTTCGACTACCTGTTGAAAACCCGCGTACCGGACATGTCGGCGTACCGCAAACTGCTGGGCGAAACCTTGCTGCGTTTGCCGGGGGTTAACGACACCCGTACCTACGTAGTGATGGAAGAAGTGAAACAGAGTAACCGTCTGGTTATCAAAACACGGTAAGGTGCAGGTGCAAAACCTGATTAAATTGGTTACACTCCTGTTTATTCATACAGTTTCGGCGCCGGGGAAGCTTCTCGGCGCTGTTGCTATGTCAGCTAACAGGAACCTGGAGAGCCTTTCTTGAGCCAGGAATATACAGAAGATAAAGAAGTTACCCTGAAAAGACTCAGCAGTGGCCGGCGTTTGCTGGAGGCTGCGCTTATCGTGGTAGCGATTTTTGCCGTTTACC
>NZ_JBFAHF010000142.1:0-1016 GCF_040654015.1 Nocardia sp. NPDC050799 | reverse complement strand
GAAGGAAGGCCAGCGGTTACGGTAAAGCACACCCGAAAATCCCAACGAGGAGCCGATAGTGCAAATCAACCCGGGTGCGCTTTACGGTAAGCGCGATGAGACGAAGGAAGAAAGCTGGCGCGCTATGCAGGACTCGAACCCGCGTCTATCAATTTTCAAGCCAAAACAAGCCATTATAAAACCAATCACTCTGCCAACTGAGTTAATAGCGCGTTCCTTCGCTTCGGGGCGCCATTATCCATAACAACATTATGGATTCAAGCTTTTTTAGCATAATGCCCTGACTTTACGGATAAATCTTAGGTTATCACCAGCATGATGGCCTTACGGCAGCTCAATAATCGGGTAATCGCCGGCGATGAGCGGCTTGCACAAAATCTTGTAGCCATCGCTGTCGAAATGGCTGGCCGCGCTCTGTAGCTGCTCCGCCTGCGCCAGATCGCCGACCGAGCCCAGATAAAACCAATTGTGGATCACATGGTACTGACGCAGCGTCTCGCCCTGCTCCTCCAGCGCCACGCGCCCGGCGAACGGCCAACAGGCGATGCGCAACTGCTCAAGCGCCGCGCCGAGCCGCAGCGCATGCTCCTGCGCCGACTCCACGCCACAGCAGGCGCCCGCGCACTTGCGCAGGCTGTAGCGGAAACAGGCTCGCCCTGCCGGCAGCTTGTCGATCCCCAGCTTGCCGTAACATAAACGATGCTCATCGGCGATGGCGCGCAGCTTTTCCAGCGCGGCGTGGCGATTGGCAAACAGCCCGTAGAGGTGGGGCGTGACGGCGAAGTCGATCTCTTTGGCGTGAGCAATCGTCACCGCATCTGCCTGCAAGCGCAGCGCGCACAGCTGTTTCGAACGCCGCAGACGTTTGTTGAACAGCGGCTGTTGCTGTTTGATCAATTGCGCCTCCAGCAGCAATGCCCCCAACTCGCCTGCGGTCTCGATAAAGCTGATGCGCCGGGTTTGGCGCAGCATTTTAGCCTCGTCCTGCGCGCGGAAGTGCGCCATCACCCGGCTGC
>NZ_JBFAHF010000141.1:0-1018 GCF_040654015.1 Nocardia sp. NPDC050799 | reverse complement strand
ATCGCGCATGATCTGCGGCGACGTCGCGCTGTTCCTGCAGATGCAAAAACACATCTTCAGCGACGGCTTTTGGCCTTCGCCGCAGTTTTTCCACGCCAAGATCAACGAGCAGCAGGAACGCCACCAGCGCTACCATGGCACCAGCTATAACCTGGAACCGGATATCAAAAGCAGCCCCGGCGGCCTGCGCGATATCCACACGCTGCTGTGGGTGGCGCGCCGCCACTTCGGTGCCACCTCGCTGGACGAAATGGTCGGTTTCGGTTTCCTCACCCAGGCCGAGCGCAACGAACTGAACGAATGTCAGAGCTTCCTGTGGCGCATCCGCTTTGCGCTGCATCTGGTGCTGCCGCGTTACGACAACCGTCTGCTGTTCGATCGTCAGCTCAACGTGGCGCAGCTGCTGCGCTATGAAGGTGAAGGCAACGAGCCGGTCGAACGCATGATGAAAGACTTCTACCGCATGACGCGGCGCGTCAGCGAGCTGAACCACATGCTGCTGCAGCTGTTCGACGAGGCCATCCTGGCGCTGGACGCCACCGAGAAACCGCGTCCGCTGAACGACGATTTCCAGCTGCGCGGCGATCTGATCGATCTGCGTGACGAAACGCTGTTCATCCGCGAGCCGCAAGCCATCATGCGCATGTTCTACCTGATGGTGCGCAACCGCGAGATCAAAGGCATTTACTCCACCACCGTGCGCCAGCTGCGCCACGCGCGCCGTCACCTGAAACAGCCGCTGTGCACCATCCCGGAAGCGCGCGATCTGTTTATGGCCATCCTGCGCCACCCCGGCGCGGTGTCGCGCGCGCTGGTGCCGATGCACCGTCACAGTGTGCTGTGGGCTTATATGCCGCAGTGGGGCAAGATCGTCGGGCAGATGCAGTTCGATCTGTTCCACGCCTATACCGTCGACGAGCACACTATCCGGGTGCTGCAGAAGCTGGAGAGCTTCGCCGATGCGCAAACCCGGCCGCGCCATCCGCTGTGCGTGGAGCTGTATCCGCGCCTGCCGCAC
>NZ_JBFAHF010000140.1:0-1025 GCF_040654015.1 Nocardia sp. NPDC050799 | reverse complement strand
CTCAGGGTAAACATCTTTTTGCGGCCGACCAGATCGCCGAAGTGCGCCATCACGATGCCGCCCAGCGGGCGGGCAAGATAGCCGGCGGCGAAGATGCCGAAGGTTTGCACCAGCCGCAGCCACTCCGGCATGTCCGCCGGGAAGAACAGATCGCCGACCACGGCGGCGAAGAACACGAAGATGATGAAGTCGTAAAACTCCAGCGCGCCGCCCAACGCGGCCAACGTCAGCGTTTTGTAGTCTTGCCGGTTCAGCCGGCGATTATTGTCGTGAGGCATAGGGCACCGTCGGTAAAGGCTGTAAAAATAAAAGCCGCAGGTTTTCTGTAAAAGAATCCTTACTATAACGGCAAATTATTTTCACACCAGACGGGCTGAAGCCGATCTCGCAGAACGCTGAAATTTAGAGGTTTATCTCGCGACGCGCGCTCTTTGGCCGAAATGCTGCTACCACCGCGGCGTGCGTTTCGACGTAAGGCCCGTCGAGCAGTTGAATGCAATAAGGCACGCTGGCGAAGATGCCGTGCACCACCGCATTGCCCTGCTCATCCTTTACCCCTTCCAGCGTTTCCTTGATCGACTTCGGCTGGCCGGGCAAGTTGATGATCAGCGCCTGCTTGCGGATCGCTCCCACCTGGCGAGAAAGAATTGCCGTTGGCACATAGTGTAGGCTGATCTGACGCATTTGCTCGCCGAAGCCGGGCATCACGCGATCGGCGATCGCCAGCGTGGCGTCGGGGGTGACGTCGCGACGCGCCGGCCCGGTGCCGCCGGTGGTCAGCACCAGATGGCAGCCCATTTCGTCCACCAGCTCACACAGCGTTTGTTCAATTTGCGTCTGCTCATCGGGGATCAGCCGGGTTTCCAGTTTGAACGGCGTCGCCAGCGCGCCGGCCAGCCACTCCTCCAGCGCCGGAATGCCTTTATCCTGGTAAACGCCGCCGGAAGCGCGGTCAGAAACGGAAACCAAACCAATACGTAAAATATCCATGCGTAACCTCTACAGCCTGATGGGGTCCGAACGGG
>NZ_JBFAHF010000139.1:0-1032 GCF_040654015.1 Nocardia sp. NPDC050799 | reverse complement strand
ATCACGCCAGGCCCCAATAACCTGCTGCTGACCACCTCCGGTGCTAACTTCGGCTTTATGCGTTCGCTGTGGCTGATGATTGGCATCATGCTCGGCATGCAAAGCATTTTGCTGCTGGTGGCCTTCGGCGTCGGCAGCCTGATCCTGGTTTACCCGTCGCTGCACCTGATCCTGAAAATCCTCGGCAGTTTGTACCTGCTGTGGCTGGCGTGGAAAGTCGCCACCGCCGCCTATGAAAAGCTGGAAACCGACGTGGCGCCGCCGCAGCCGGTGCGGCTGTATCAGGGCTGGCTGCTGCAGTTCCTCAACCCGAAAGCCTGGCTGATGGCGCTGGGCGCGGTGGCGAGCTTCAGCCTGGCGGGCGATAAGTACAACGGTTCCATCGCGGCGATCGCGCTGGGCATTTTGGCGGTAAACATCGTCGCCGGCGTTATCTGGCTGGCGTTCGGTACCCTGATCGGCCGCCTGCTGCGCAGCAAAAAGGCCTGGGTTATCTTCAACGTTTCCATGGGGTTGTTGACCGCAGCCTGTGTGTTACTGATCTGGCATTAAGGAGTGAACGATGGCGGAAAATTATTATCACGTGGTTGCTTTTACCGGCAAAGGGCTGCGCGGCAACCCGGCCGGGGTTTGCCTGCTGACGCAGCCGCTGCCGGCGGAGCGGTTGCAGGCGATCGCCAACGAGATCGGCCTGCCGGAAACCAGCTTTGTTTGGGATGACGGCGACATGACCGCCATTCGCTGGTTTACCCCGGAGCGTGAGGTCGATCTTTGCGGCCACGGCACGCTGGCGGCGGCGCATGTGATGTTCAGCGCGGTTAACCCGGCGCTGAAGGATATTCGCTTCCGTTCGGCCGGCGGCGAGCTGTTCGTCAAGCGCGATGCGCAGGACGGGGAGCGGCTGGTGCTTGATTTCCCCGCCAGGCCGCCGCAGAAAGTCGCCGAACCGGCGGGCCTCGCGGCGCTGCTGGGCGTGCAGCCGCAGGAAGTGTGGCAGGCGAAAGCGCTGCTGGTGGTGGTGGAAAATGAGGC
>NZ_JBFAHF010000138.1:0-1040 GCF_040654015.1 Nocardia sp. NPDC050799 | reverse complement strand
TCCGCCTCTTTCAGGGCATCGAGATGGCGCAGCACCAGCAGCGGGCCGTTATCCGCCAGCACCAGCTCCACATGCCCCAGCCGCCGCACCGCCTGCAGCCCGCTCAGGCAGGCGCGCACCGGCGCCAGCAGCTGTTCCAGCTCCGGGCGCAGCACCGGGCAGTGCTCCACCGCTACCAGCTCGCTGGAGGCCGCCTGTCGAAACCCCATCATCAGGCGCTGCAGCTTCGGCTGCCACGCCAGGCTCAGGCGGGCGCGGCGGCGATAGCCGTATTCCGGGCCGGCGATCACCGGTTCCTGCTGCGGGGTCACCCCGGTTTCGCGGGCGATCATGCGCACCAGCGCCGCCGCCTTGCTCTGCTGCTGCAGCGCCTCATCCGCATGCTGCTGCTGGCAGCCGCCACACACGCCGAAATGCGGGCAGCGCGGTGCCACCCGCTGCGGGCTGCGGCTCAGCAGGCGCTTGAGCTTGCCTTTGGCGAACTGGCGCTTGTCTTCGGTCAGCTGGATTTCCGCCTGCTCACCCGGCAATACGCCCGGCACGAACACCGCTTTGCCGTCGTGGCGCGCCACGCCCTGGCCGAAAGGATCGAGATCGCTCACCGTCACGGTGAAGATTTGTGAGCTCTGCCGGGTCGTCACGCGGCGTTTGGGAGAGTAGAATTGCGCCATATTTGTCGATTGTGTGCTGGTTCATTAAGCTAGTGTCAGCTGTCAATTCTCCCACATTGGAATCCCATGACCAAATACAGCCTGCGTGCGCGCATGATGATCCTGATTCTGGCCCCGACCTTGCTGATTGGTTTGCTGCTCAGCACCTTCTTCGTGGTGCACCGCTATAACGAGCTGCAGGAGCAATTGGTCGACGCCGGCGCCAGCATCATCGAGCCGCTGGCGGTGGCCAGCGAGTACGGCATGACGTTCCGCAGCCGCGAATCGGTCAGGCAGTTGGTCAGTCTGTTGCACCGCCGCCATTCGGACATCGTGCGTTCGATCACCGTGTTCGATGCGCAGAACAATTTGTTCGTTACCTCTAATTAT
>NZ_JBFAHF010000137.1:0-1040 GCF_040654015.1 Nocardia sp. NPDC050799 | reverse complement strand
AACAGCGGCGCCGCTGCGGCCGCCAACCGGTGATAGGCCTCCTTATTGGCGGCCGGTACCGCCACCACAAACCCGTCTACGTATTTCATTCTGGCATCCTCTTGTCTGATTAAGGACAGTCGGTTCGGCGCAGGCGGAAATGCCCGCGCCCCCTACCAGTTTAGACGGCCGGGGCAGAGCGCGGATCGGAAGTTCAGCGGCCATGAGCAGCCGGCGGAGACGATTCCGGTGTGGCAACCCGGTTACGGCCGGCGTTTTTCGCTTTGTACACCGCCAGATCCGCCAGCTTCAGCAGATCCGCCAGGCTTTGGCCGGCGCCGCCCGGGCAGGTCACCATGCCGATGCTGACGGTGATCTGCAGCGGATGCCCGGCCGGCATGAGGATAGACTCCGTTTCGATGCGTTGCCGCAGGCGTTCGGCCAATTGCCATCCTTGCTGCGGCTGGCCGAGCGTCGAAACGATGGCGAACTCTTCGCCCCCCATGCGGCCGAACAGGTCACCGACGCTCAGATCGGCGGCGATCGCGCGGGTAAAGGCCATCAGTGCCTGATCGCCGCCAGCATGGCCAAAACGGTCATTAATCGATTTGAAATAGTCGATATCGAGCATCATGACGCACACCAGCTCGCCCTTTTGGTCTATCAACCGTTCGCCGCGCTGCATAAACGCATTGCGCGTCAGCACGTGCGTTAACGCATCGTGATTCGCCACGTGCTCCAGCGTGCGCAGCAGCGCATTACGCGCATAGTTCATGCTGGCCACGGCGATGGGCCCCAGCGCCAGCAGCGCGATGCCCAAACGCATCGATACCGCGTTTTGCAACACCTTCATGTCGAGCGTCGTGCTAAGCAACCCGAAATCGATCGCCAGATGGCACCACAGCACATAAATCAGCACCGCAATCATGGTGCAGAACAATGAGAAGGACATCGCCAGCCATAGCAGCACCGGCATGGGAAAGATCACCGCCCCGGGGCCGCCGATCAGCACGCTGCACACCGCCGCCAGCAACAGCAGCGCCAATACCGTGAGTTTTCGC
>NZ_JBFAHF010000136.1:0-1049 GCF_040654015.1 Nocardia sp. NPDC050799 | reverse complement strand
CCGGAGTGCTGCCGCCGCTGTCGGAGGACGAGGCGATACGGCACTTCGCGACGACCTCGCCGGTTCGCTCGCCCCCTACATGAACCCCGCCGCGACCGGCGCCACCATCCGCACCGATCTGCGCATTCTTGAAGACGCCGGTATGCTGACACGCACCCACGGCGGCGCCATTCTGCGCACCCGTGCCAGCTTCGAGGTCGGCTCCGATCAGCGTGAAGAGGTGAACCTCAGCGCCAAGGAGCAAATCGGTCAATTGGCCGCCGGCCTGGTGGAAGACGGCGACATCATCGTATTGGATACTGGCACCACCACCCTGCAGATCGCCCGCCATCTGCGCCAGCGCCGCAACCTGACCGTGGTCACCAACGATTTCATGATCGCCAAGAGTCTGGAAGACGTCGAATCGATCCAGATCATCCTGCTGGGTGGCATCGTCAAAAAGGGTTATCACTGCGCGGTCGCCATCAACGGCCGTTCGCTGCTGGATACGCTGAACATCGACAAGGCGTTTATGGGTGCCAACGCATTGTCGCTGAAACAAGGCGCCTGTGTGGCCGACATCATGCTGGCCGAAACCAAGCGCGCGATGGTGGAGCATGCCAATCAAGTGATCGTAGTGTGCGATCACTCCAAGCTGAGCAACACCTCGCTGGCGCAGTTCGCTTCCCCTGCACAGATCGATACCCTGGTGCTGGATCGCCTGCCGGAAGATGCGCAGGCCTATCAGGATGCCGGCATCGCGCTGCTGAGCGTTAGCTAATCCTCCCAACAAAAAAGGCGCGGCCCCACGGCCACGCCTTTCTTCACTACCGATCGCCCCGCTACTTGCGTTTGAGCAGCATATACACGCTGATCAGCAGGAACAGCATGCTCGGCAGCAGCGCGCCCAGCACCGGCGGCATGCTGTAGACCATGCTCAGCGGGCCGAAGATCTGATCCAGCACGTAGAACAGGAAGCCGAAGCTGATGCCGGACACCACGCGGATACCCATCGGCACGCTGCGCAGCGGGCCGAAGATGAACGACAGCGCCATCAGCATCATCACCGC
>NZ_JBFAHF010000135.1:0-1051 GCF_040654015.1 Nocardia sp. NPDC050799 | reverse complement strand
ATCGGAGCGAACCGGCCCGCGAGCATGCCGCCGACCGCTCCGCCCGCGCCGGACACGGCGGCGACCTCGATCGACTTCAGATCGATACCCGTGGGATTAGTACCGTCCGACCCGATGATGGCGGCGGTTCGATCGCCGGTGGCAACCTGCAGAGCCTGCACGCCCGCGTCGACACCCGCGGGCAGCGCGACGGCTTTGCCCAGCATGGTGGCAAACTGCGCGGGCCCTATACCGCTCAGCCGGGCGGCCGTCTTCGCGCCCCCCGCCTGAAATGCCCGCTCCAGGCTCGTGCGCATCACGGCGACCTCGGCGCGTCCCTCGACCAGCTTGGCATCCACCGTCGGCGCCGCCGCGGCCGCGCCACCCGGGCCGGCCGCCGCGGCGCTGCTCATCACACCGAAGACCTGCCACGCGAGGTGGATGCCGAACGTGAACATCACGCACAGCCACTTCTCGGCATCATTGGCCGCCGCCTGCGCCTGATCGGCCAGGGCGTGCACGTCATCGCCGAGCCTCGCCGCGCTCTTCCGGTACGAGCCCAATGTCTCGCGCAGCTGCCCGGCCAGCTGTCCTACCGAATCCTCCTGTGCCAGAAGGGTGTCGATATCGCTCGAACAGCCTTCCAATTCGAGACTGCGGGCGCGCAGCTCAGCGGCCATCCGGCGCAACGTGGAAATGTCGGCGCCGGGAAGCTCCCCGCCGAACACCACCATCTCGATCGGAGTCCGCAGGAACCCGGGCAAGCTTTCGAAGGCGGTCCGCAGCTCCACAACCGGGCTGAACAGTGAGCCGTCCATCGCCCCGGCCGGGGCGCCGCGTCGACCAGCACCGCATGCAGCAGTCTCGCCTGCACACCCGCCGCCGAGCCGTACTGGACAACCTCGGCGAACGCGACCCCGAGCGCCTCGTCCGGATCGAAGTTGCCCGGCGTCGACTGGAACAGGGCACCGTCGACATCTAGGCCGCGTTTCATAAGCCGTGGCCGGATAACCACAGGTTGATTGCGGCGACGCGGACCGTGGCCAGGTAACGGACAGCGAGTTTGTCATAG
>NZ_JBFAHF010000134.1:0-1059 GCF_040654015.1 Nocardia sp. NPDC050799 | reverse complement strand
CAGAACAGCACCGCCAGCAGCTGCGGCGACATGATGCGCAGGAACATCGCCAACGGATACACGGTGGCGTAAGACAGCGCGGCGGCGCCGCTGGTGGGATGCAGACCGTTGGCGAAGGCCAGCGCCGGCGGATCGGTCATCGATCCCGCCAGCATGCCGGACAGCGTCAGGTAGTTCATCTTGCCCACCGTGCGTGCCAGAATACCGACGCTCAGCAGCGGAATGGCGGTGATTAACGCGCCATAACCAATCCATGTCAGCCCCTCGCCGTGCAGCAACGTATCGATAAAATTGCCGCCCGATTTTAAACCGACCACCGCCAGAAACAGCACGATGCCCAGTTCGCGCAGCGCCAGGTTGGCGCTCGGCGGCATAAACCAATACAGCTTGCCGATACTGCCGATGCGCCCCAGGATCAGCGCCGCCACCAACGGCCCGCCGGCCAGCCCCAGCCGCAATGCCGCCGGGAAGCCGGGCACAAACAGCGGAATGGAGCCCAGTAGCACACCGAGGCCGATGCCGATAAAGACCGGCAGCATCTGCACCTGCTGCAGTTTTTGTTGGGCGTTGCCGACGATTGCCGTCACCGCGTCGATGGCCTCCGGCCGGCCGACCAGGTTGAGAATGTCGCCAAACTGCAGCGTCACGTTGCTGCCGGCCACCAGCTCGACGCCGGCGCGGTTGAGGCGTGAAATTACCACGTCATACTTCTGCTTCAGGTTCAGATCGCGGATTTTCTTGCCCAGCACCTGCTCGTTGGTCACCACCGCCCTCACCACCTGCAGCGCGGTGCCGCGCGTCGACAGCGAGGCGTCCACCTCTTCGCCTATCACCAGCCGGGCGTTCTCCAGATCTTCACGCTTGCCCACCAGATGCAGGTAGTCACCAAGTTCCAGCCGCTCGTGTGGCGCCGGCACCATCAGCAGCTCTCCGCGCTTGAGGAGAGAACAGACGATCTCTTCACCGTTGAGCAACGGCACCTGCTTAATCGCCATGCCCTGCAGGTTGGGATTGCGCTCGTCCTCGTTGTTGTTGTGCAGCTGCTCTCTCTGTTTGTAG
>NZ_JBFAHF010000133.1:0-1064 GCF_040654015.1 Nocardia sp. NPDC050799 | reverse complement strand
GCATCCACAGCGCCGTCCGCATTTTGCGCTCGCCGTCGCTCAGCGCCCACACCGCCAGCACCGTCAGCGCCATGTGCAACGACGGCAGGCAGTTCTGCGCCGAATCCACCTGCGTTAACGCCGCCAGCAGCTGCGCGCTGATCCCAACGCCATCGTTCTGCGGATAGGCCATGGTGGTCGGCCACAGCAGGTAAACCGCTCCGGCGCCCAGCGCCGTCAGCTGCATCGCCAGCGTCAGCCATTTGATTCCCCGCAGCGGCGCCAGCAAATAGCCAGCCGGGACGATGAGAAAAAACGACAGATAGAGCCAAATGGCCGCCGGGTTAAACGGGATCGCCCGGTCAAGCGCCGACGGCGGCAACAGGGTTCCCGCCCCCTGCAGGCGATCGGTCAGGCTATACACCACGCCGACCGTGCCCCATCCCAGCAGCATGTGCCATAGCCTGAACAGTGCGCTTTTCATGCCTCCTCCGCCCGGCGCACGATGCGCCGCCGCTTGCGATCGAACTGCGGCAGCACCGCCTGCGTCGTCAGCCGCCATTCGAGCCGCTCGGTGGCGATGCCCTGACGGGCGAACAGTGCGATCAGCTGCGCCTGGCAGTGCGCCAATTCCGCTTGGCTGCAATCGGCAATCAGCTCCAGCCGCTGCTCGCCGCGCTGGATCAGGCGGTAATCGCTGGTCAGCGGCAACGCATTGGCGATCGTCCGGCTGCAGGCATCGGCGAACACCGCCTGCGGTTGCCGCTGCGCATCGGGTAACATCAGCTGATCGTCGCGCCGCCCTTCGATACGCGCAATCGCCCGCGTCGGTTGCCCGCATGGGCAGGGTTCCTGGCGCAGCACCAATACATCATCCAGCCGATAGCGCACGATCGGCTGCGTACTGCGGGTAAAGTCGGTGATCAGCGGCGTGAGGCGCAGTTCGTCGATCCACTGCGGTTCGATATGCAAAAACTCTTCGTTCAGATGTAGCGTGCCGTGCGCGCAGGTCGCGGCCAGGAACCCCTCGGTGGCCTGATACACTTCGCCAACCGCCGGAAACACCTGCATCAGCAGGCGGCGAT
>NZ_JBFAHF010000132.1:0-1077 GCF_040654015.1 Nocardia sp. NPDC050799 | reverse complement strand
ATCGCTGCAGGCGCTGAAACTGAACGCGGAGCTGCGTCGCTGCGGCCTGACGGCGAACGTGCAAACGCTGTTTACCGCCCCGACGCTGGCCTCGCTGGCGGAGGCGCTGGAGGCGCGCTGCGAAATCGAGATCCCCGAGAACCTGCTGCGGCCGGATAGCGCGCGCATCACGCCTGAGTTGCTGCCGCTGGCCTCGCTGAACCAGGTTGAGATCGACAGCATCGTGGCGCGCGTGCCGGGCGGGGTGGCCAACGTGCAGGATATCTATGCGTTGTCACCGTTGCAGGAGGGGATTCTGTTCCACCACCTGTTGGCGGAACGGGGCGATCCGTACCTGCTGTCTACGCTGTTGCGCTTTGAGAACCGCGAGCGTCTGGATCGTTGGCGGGCCGCGATGCAACAGGTGATCGATCGCCACGATATTCTGCGCACGGCGTTCATCAGTGAGGCGATCCGCGAGCCGGTACAGGTCGTTTGGCGCGCCGCCGCGCTGCCGTGGACTGAGCTGACGCTCGATCCGGCGCAGGAGGCGATTGGCGATCAACTGCTGGCGCGCTTCGATCCGCAGCATGCGCGTCTGGATCTCAGCCGTGCGCCGCTGCTGAACGTCGTGGTGGCGCAAGATAGCGATGGCGGCTGGTGGATGCTGCAGCAATGGCATCATTTGGTGGGGGATCATTCCACGGCGGCATTGATCGAAGAAGAGATCGCCGCGATCCTCGCCGGCAAAGGCGCCGAGCTGGGCGCCGCGCCGCCGTTCCGCAATGCGGTGGCGCAGGCGCGTTTGAGCGTTAGCGCGCAAGAACATGAAACCTTCTTCCGCGCCATGCTGGCGGACATCGAAGAGCCGGTGCTGCCGTTCGGGCTCGGCAACGTGCGCGGCGATGGCAAGGGCGTCACCACGGCGCACCAGCCTATCGACAAGGCGCTGAACGAACGTCTGCGGCATCAGGCCAAACGGTTGGGCGTGAGCCTGGCCAGCCTGTGCCATTTGGCCTGGGCGCAGGTCTTGGCCCGCACCAGCGGCCACGACCGCGTGGTGTTCGGTACCGTGCTGCTGGGACGCATGCAGGCGGG
>NZ_JBFAHF010000131.1:0-1085 GCF_040654015.1 Nocardia sp. NPDC050799 | reverse complement strand
GAAGAACGTGTGCATTTCCATGGGCGACCACCCGATCCCGAAATGGGGCGTTTGAGCCTCAGGCCACAATAATAACGAAAGAGATGAGAACAATGACGACAAAACTTACCACTGATGCTGTCCCTGCTCCCGACGTCGTGCGCTGTGCCTACATGGAAATTCAGGTCACGAACCTTAAAGCCGCACGCGAATTTTACGTCGATATCCTCGGCCTGGTCGTGACCGCCGAAGAGGATAAAACCCTCTACCTGCGTTCGATGGAGGAGTTTATTCACCATAACCTGGTGCTGCGCGAAGGCCCGGTCGCCGCCGTGGCGGCGTTTGCTTTCCGCGTGCGCACGCCGGAAGACGTCGACCGCGCCGAAGCGTATTTCAAGGCGCTTGGCTGCCGCACCGAGCGTCGGGTGAACGGGTTCGCCAAAGGCATCGGCGATGCGGTGCGGGTAGAGGATCCGCTCGGTTTCCCATACGAGTTTTTCTACGACGTGCAGCACGTCGAGCGCCTGGCCTGGCGCTACGATCTGTATACGCCGGGCGCGCTGGTGCGCCTCGACCACTTTAACCAAATCACCCCTGACGTGCCGCGCGCCGTGGAATACATCCAGGGGCTGGGCTTTCGCGTGACGGAAGACATCCGCGATGAAGACGGCGTGGTTTACGCCGCCTGGATGCGCCGCAAGGCGACGGTACACGATACCGCGATGACCGGCGGCGCCGGGCCGCGCATGCATCACATCGCCTTCGCCACTCATGAAAAGCACAATATTTTGGCCATCTGCGACAAGCTCGGCGCGCTGCGCAAATCCGATTTGATCGAACGCGGCCCTGGCCGCCACGGCGTCTCCAACGCGTTCTATCTCTACCTGCGCGATCCCGATGGCCACCGGGTGGAAATCTACACGCAGGATTACTACACCGGCGATCCGGACAACCCGACCGTGACCTGGGACGTGCATGACAACCAGCGCCGCGACTGGTGGGGCAATCCGGTGGTGCCGAGCTGGTATACCGAAGGATCGCTGGTGCTGGATCTCGATGGGCAGCCGCAGCCGGTCATCGAGCGCAGTGCGCCCAGCGAAATGGCC
>NZ_JBFAHF010000130.1:0-1092 GCF_040654015.1 Nocardia sp. NPDC050799 | reverse complement strand
CTGTTACGTTACGATCCAAAGCGCACGCCGCCATTGCAACGCATCGATCTGCAAACGCACGACGATCCCTGGCAGGCGGCGCAAAACCTGATGCGCGAAGATATCGCGCAGCGCCGGGCGCTGCACAGCGAACCGTTAGCTGCAGCCTGGCTGCTCAAGCTGGGGCCGGAGCGCTACCTCTGGTACGTGCGTGCGCACCATATTCTGGTTGATGGCTTCGGCATGGCCCTGATCGAACACCGCTGCGCCGCGTTATATGCGCACTATCTGGGTGAGGGCAGCGCAGGTATGCCTCTGGGCGCCTTCGACGTCTTTCAACAGGCCGAGCTGGCCTACGCTGATTCTGAGCGATGCGAGCGCGATCGGCGCTTTTGGCAGACCTATCTGCCGCCGTCGCAGGTGCTGCCGACGGTGCGCAAGGGCGGTGAGGCCTATGGCGTACGGCGTCTGAGCACCCACCACCGGCTGCCAGCGGCGGTGTCGCACTCTCTGGCGCAGTTGGCGGAGCGTAGCGGCATCAATTGGCCCGACTTGCTGGTGGCGCTGTCGGCGGCCTGGCTGTTTCAGGTGATGCCGCGCTGTGCCCGGCAAGGCGATACGCTGCCGATGTGGATGCCGGCGATGAATCGCCGTGGGCAGGCAGCCACTAACGTGCCTTCGCTGGCGGTCAACACTCTGCCGCTGCTGGTGTCACCGCCGCAAGCGGAGACGCTGGGGAGCTTTCTCACCACGCTGACGCAGCAGCTGCGGGAGCTGCGCAGCCACGCCGGCTACCGTCTGCGCCAATTGGCCGCCGATCGCGGTGTGGATCCGGGCTCGCGCTTCTTTATTTCCCCCTTCATCAACGTGCAACCCTTCGATGCGCCTCGTTTTACTGGCTGTCGCGGTACCCGCAGCGTATTGGCCGGCGGCTCGGGCGACGGTTTTAACCTGACGTATCGCGGCCGCACCGACGCCCGCGATCTGCAGGTGGATATCGATATTTATCTGGAACAGTTCCCGACGGAGGATGCGTTGGACTATGGCGAGGCGCTGCAAGAATTTCTGTTGCGTGCGCTGCAGCAGGAAGCCTGGGAGCAACCGCTGGCGGCC
>NZ_JBFAHF010000129.1:0-1107 GCF_040654015.1 Nocardia sp. NPDC050799 | reverse complement strand
CCGTTCAATCCACTGCGTCTTCATGTTACCCGATACGGCTCAATTCACTTGTTGGCAACAAATATATCACATCATCCTGAAGGAACTCACGGCGCCGTAAACCGCGCCGCCCAAGAACTTTTAGCTAACAGATTGATTTTTAGCCTCCCCTCGACAATGATGAATGTTCCCCCTTTAACCCCGAGGAACCGCCGATGTCTCAACCGATCACCGAGCTTTATACCGACAGTGAATTTTTCAGCCCGTACGCCATGTCCGCCTTTGTCGTGCTGACGGAAAAAGGCATTCCGTTCACCGTGAAGCCGGTGGATCTGGCGAAGGAAGAGAACAAAGAGGCGGCCTACGCGGCGCTGTCGCTCACCCGCCGGGTGCCGACGCTGGCGATCGGCGAGTTCCAGCTCTCGGAGTCTTCGGCGATTGCCGAATACCTGGAAGACATCCACCCGGCCCACGCCGTGTACCCGCGCGACGTGAAGCTGCGTGCCAAAGCGCGCGAGATCCAGGCCTGGCTGCGCAGCGATCTGCTGCCGATCCGCGCCGAGCGTTCGACCGAGGTGGTGTTCAACAACGGCAAGTTCCCGCCGCTGTCCGAAGCCGCGCAAGAGGCCGCGCGCAAGCTGATCGCCGCCGTGGAAAAGCTGCTGAGCCACGGGCAGGATAATCTGTTCAGGGAGTGGTGCATCGCCGACACCGATCTGGCGCTGATGCTCAACCGGCTGGTGATGCACGGCGATCCGGTGCCGGAGCGCGTGCGCCACTATGCGCACAAGCAGTGGCAGCGCCCGTCGGTGCAGGCCTGGCTGGCGTTGTCGGAAAAACGGCGCGCCTGAGAAAAAAATCGGCGGCCACGACGCCGCCGTTCTCAATGCCGAGAAACAACATCACTGCTTGAGGGAAGGCAAATCACCATCCAGAGGGCAGATAGCCTAACAATGAAGCGATGGCGTACACCGCACTGGCCAGATACAGCAACACAATGCTGACCTGCAGCAGCGGGTGCGTGATCCAGTTGCACTGCCAGCGCGGGGTCTGGTCGCCATGTTTGCGCGCGCCGCGCAGGATCAACATCGGCATGATCGACAGGATCACCCCGCTGAACACCCCGGC
>NZ_JBFAHF010000128.1:0-1108 GCF_040654015.1 Nocardia sp. NPDC050799 | reverse complement strand
GGAACAGGTCGGCGCCGGGAACCGGCGTATTGTCATGCAGCAGCACGCCGTCGATATCGCATATAACGTTTTTGATTTTCATTTGTCGCTGTTTCTCATGATTACGGCAGGCGAAGGGTGACGATAACACGCCTGCCAGAAGCGGCGGATCAGCTTTCCAGCAATCGCTGCAAGAGCACGCCGTTGAGCATCGCGCGTTTGGCCAGGGCGAAAGCGCCGATCGCCGAGCGATGATTGAGTTCGGAGGTCACCACCGGCAGATTTTTGCGGAAGTCCTTCAGCACCTGGGTATTGATGCAGCTCTGGATCGCCGGCAGCAGCACCTTGTCCGCTTCGGTGATCTCACCGGCGATCACCACCTTCTGCGGATTGAACAGGTTGATGGCGATGGCCACCGCCTTGCCCAGATAGCGGCCGACGTGTTCGATCACTTCGCTGGCCAGCAGATCGCCGCGGTTGGCGGCCTTGCAGATGGCGTTGATGCCGCAGTCTTCCAGCGTCAGTTTGCTCGGGTAGCCCTGGCTCAGCAACTGGCGCACGCGCTGTTCGATCGCGGCGTTGGCGGCCACGGTTTCCAGGCAGCCGAAGTTGCCGCAGTGGCAGCGTTCCCCCAGCGGATCGATCTGGATATGGCCGATCTCGCCGACGTTGCCGTTGTTGCCGAGAAAAATCTGCCCGTTGACTATGATGCCGGCGCCGGTACCGCGGTGGAGGCGCACCAGAATCGAGTCTTCGCAGTCGCGGGTGGCGCCGAAGTAGTGCTCCGCCAGCGCCAGGCTGCGGATGTCGTGGCCGACGAAACTGGTGACGTTGAAGCGCTGCTGCAGGTTGTCCACCAGCGCCCAGTTGCTGACGCTGATGTGCGGCATATAGCGCACCACGCCCAGCGCCGGATCCACCAGGCCGGGCAGGATCACCGCGATGGCGATCAGCTCGCGCAGGCGGCGCTGGTTAGCATCGATGAATTGGGCGATGGCGGCGAACAGCGCATTCTCCAGCGTTTCCTGGGTGCGTTCCGGCAGCGGATAGTGTTCTTCGCTGAGCGATTTACCGCTCATGTCATACAGGGTGATGGTGGCGTCGTGGCGGCCGAGACGCACCGCGACGG
>NZ_JBFAHF010000127.1:0-1121 GCF_040654015.1 Nocardia sp. NPDC050799 | reverse complement strand
ATCGCATTCCGTTGGATGAAGATTTGCGCGCCGCCATCGAACTGGCGCAGAAGATCAAGAAAGAGGGCCGTCGCCGTCAGCTGCAGCTGATCGGCAAGATGCTGCGCGCCCGCGATATCGAGCCGATTCAGACCGCGCTCGACAAGCTGAAAAACCGCCACAACCAGCAGGTTTCGCTGTTCCATAAGCTGGAAGCGCTGCGCGACCGCCTGGTGGAAGAAGGCGATGACGTCATTCCGTCGATCCTGGATCTGTATCCAGCAGCCGATCGTCAACAGCTGCGTTCACTGGTGCGCAACGCGCAGAAAGAGAAGGCCGCCAACAAGCCGCCTAAGGCTTACCGCCAGATCTTCCAATACCTGCGCGAGCTGGCCGAAGCGGCTGACTAAGCGCCGCCGCCGTCCCGGGATGAACCCGTTTCATCCCCGGTGATGCGCCGGTTCGCCGCTGCTTTCGCGGATATTGAAACGCAGGCTGCCTTCCAGCTCTTCTTCCGCTTCTTCAAACAGCAGAATGATTGCGCCGAAACGACGCTTGCTGCGGGCATTGAGGTGGGTGAACTCGATTTCCACCGGCAGACCGATATCGCCGGTCACCACGTCCCACAGCGCGTCGAGGTTGGCGCCAAACCCCTCGTCCAGCGCAAACTTGTGCGCGAAATCGCGGTAGAAGGTTGGCACGTCCTGGATCTGCTCAAAATCAAACTCTACTTTTGCCATCAAACTCACTCCACACGAATGAAGTTTTTATAATGGTCGCGCGTGACGAAGATCAGACCGTCGCTCGAATACAACAGGCGATCGGCGCCGCGCCGGCCACACTGATAATTGATGTCCGCTTCGCGCCAGACCCGGCCGCCGGCGCTCGGCAGTTGCCCTTCACGGTTAGAGAATCGATCGCCGCCAATCGCCTTGCCCGGCAATACTGCACAGAGGTTGCCTGAACGCGGATCCCAGCCCTGCTCGCGCGCCTGCTTCTTGGTGACGTAATAGTCCGGCAGCCGCTGATGCTGCTGCAGGTAGCTCACCACCGTTTGCTGCTGCGTGAGCCGGTCGATGCTCTGCTGCTGGCCCGCCGATGCCGGCACCCTCGCCGGATTGCCGTCGATCGCACGGTGCTCG
>NZ_JBFAHF010000126.1:0-1130 GCF_040654015.1 Nocardia sp. NPDC050799 | reverse complement strand
TTTCAATCAGTGCGCCACGGGTGGCGCCCAGCGCCTGCCAGTTGCGCTCGACGATCTCCTGGCCCTTGTTGCTGTAGCTGCGCGCGATGGCATCCTGCAGCTGTTGCAGCGCCACGTCGCTCGGCAGGATCTGCGTCAGGTGGAAGAACGCCATCTGCATTACGGTGTTGATGCGCGCGCCGAGCCGGCATTCGCGCGCCAGCTTGGCGGCGTTGATGATATAGAAACGCGCCTGGCGTTGATGCAGCAGCGCCTGTACCTCCTGCGGCAAGCGTGACCAGACCTCGTCGGCGCCGTAAGGGGTATTGAGCAGGAAGGTACCGCCGGGTTTGAGACGTTCAACCATCTGATACTTATCGATAAACTGCAGCTGGTGGCAGCCGACGAAATCCGCCTGGCTGACCAGATAGGCCGAATTGATCGGCTGCTCGCTGACGCGCAGATGCGACACCGTCAGGCCGCCGGCCTTTTTGGAGTCGTAGACGAAATAGCCCTGCGCATACAGCGGCGTGGCGTTGCCGATGATTTTGATGTTGTTCTTGGTGGCCGAGACCGAACCGTCGCTGCCCAAACCGTAGAACAGCGCTTCCAGCGAGGCGCGCTGCGGCAGGATTTCGTCGCTCAGCGGCAGTGAAAGCCCGGTGACATCATCGAAGATGCCGACGGTAAAGCGCGGGCGCGGCTGCGGCTGGGCCAGCTCGCGAAACACCGCCAGCGCACAGTCCGGGCCGAACTCTTTCGACGACAGGCCGTAACGGCCGCCGATCACCCGCGGCAGCGTGGCGCGCTCACCCCTGCTGTAGGCCTCCGCCAGCGCGGTCATCACGTCCAGATACAGCGGTTCGGCCAGCGCGCCCGGTTCTTTGGTGCGATCGAGCACCGCGACGTTGCGCACGCTGTCCGGCAGCGCGCCGAGCAGGTATTTGGCGGAGAACGGCCGGAACAACCGGACTTTCAGCACGCCGACTTTCTCGCCGCGGGCCAGCAGGGTGTCAATCACCTCTTCGCAGGTGCCGGCGGCGGATCCCATCACCACCACCACGCGCTCGGCCTGCGGGTGGCCGTAATAGTCGAACGGCCGATAGTGGCGGCCGGTGAGGGCGGCGAAGGCCGCCATGGCGTCGATCACT
>NZ_JBFAHF010000125.1:0-1153 GCF_040654015.1 Nocardia sp. NPDC050799 | reverse complement strand
GCGCCGTCTTCTGAAATGGGCTCCTGTTTCACCGTGCCGCACGGCCCGTCAGCGCTAACAAGAAAGGAAGGCCGTTAATGCAATACCACCGTATTCCCCACAGTTCTTTAGAAGTGAGCGTGCTGGGACTGGGCACCATGACCTTTGGCGAACAAAACAGCGAAGCCGACGCCCATGCGCAACTGGACTATGCATTGGCCGCAGGCGTGAACCTGATAGACACCGCCGAACTGTACCCGGTACCGCCCCGCCCGGAAACCCAGGGCCTGACCGAAAGCTATATCGGCAGTTGGATCAAAGCGCGCGGCAATCGCGAAAAAATCGTCCTGGCCAGCAAAGTCTCGGGCCCGGTGCGCGGCACCGACAGCAGTATCCGCCCGCAGCAGGCGCTGGATCGCAAAAACATCCGCGCCGCGCTGGACGCCAGCCTCAAGCGGCTGAATACCGATTATCTCGATCTTTACCAATTGCACTGGCCGCAGCGCGCCACCAACTGCTTTGGCAAACTCAACTATCAATACACTGACGACAAAGCTACGGTCACGCTGTTGGAAACGCTGGAGGCGCTGACCGAGCAGGTGCGCGCCGGTAAAATTCGCTATATCGGGGTTTCCAACGAAACGCCCTGGGGCGTGATGCGCTATCTGCAGCTGGCGGAGAAACACGAACTGCCGCGCATCGTGTCGATCCAAAACCCGTACAGCCTGCTGAACCGCAGCTTTGAGATTGGCCTGGCCGAGATCAGCCAGCACGAAGGGGTAGAACTGCTGGCCTATTCCAGCCTGGCGTTCGGTACGCTGAGCGGTAAATACCTCACCGGCGCTAAACCGGCCGGTGCGCGCAATACACTGTTCACCCGCTTCAATCGTTATTCAGGGCAGCAAACCCAGCTGGCGATCGCCGAATACGTGGCGCTGGCCAAAAAACACGGGCTGGACCCTTCGCAGATGGCGCTGGCCTTCGTGCGTCAGCAGCCGTTCGTCGCCAGCACCCTGTTGGGCGCCACCTCGGTGGAGCAGTTGAAAATCAACCTCGACAGCCTCGACGTGATTCTGGATGAGGACTTGCTGCAGGCGCTGGAAGAGATCCACACCCGGTTTACCATTCCGGCACCTTAATCCCCTGAGGGCGCAGCCAGGCTGCGCCCCGTTTC
>NZ_JBFAHF010000124.1:0-1161 GCF_040654015.1 Nocardia sp. NPDC050799 | reverse complement strand
CCGCGTCACCAACCCGGCCACCAACTTCCAGCTGTTCCAGACCGGTGAGACCGAATACGACGCCTTTACCGCCAAACCGGACGATATCGAACAGCTCAAGCTGCTCGGCTTCGCCAATATCAACCTTTACAGCTCAAGCGATTACAGCCGCGTTGATTTCAACCTCAGACGCCCGGCGCTGCAGGATAAACGGGTGCGCCAGGCGCTGATCTACGGCCTCGATCGGCAAAAGCTGATCGCCGTGGTGTACCAGGGGTACGGCAAGGTCGCCAACCAGCCGATTTCGCCGATCTCCTGGGCCTATGACGCGAACGGCATCAATCCCTACGCTTACGATCTCGATAAGGCCAAAAAGCTGTTGGACGAGGCCGGTTGGCAGATGGGCGCTGACGGTATCCGGCAGAAAGACGGTAAAAAGCTGGAGCTGACGCTGCTGGTAACCAAAAAGCTGATCAACGACGCGCTGGTGCCGATCGCCAAGGATAACTATCGCCGGCTCGGCGTGGTGCTGAAACCGCAGGTATTGGACTTCAACGCGCTGTTGGCGCAGCGCAAGGCGGGCAATTACGACCTGGCGTCCCTCAGCACCAGTACGCTGAACGATCCGCACGACGGCGTACGCGATTTCATCAGCAGCGAGAGCGAGACCGGTTATCACAACCCGCAGGTAGACGCGCTGATCGCCAGGGCCAATGCCACGCTGGATATCGCCCAGCGCAAGCCGCTGTATCACCAGCTGTATCAAGTGTTGGCGGACGATCCGCCGGTGATCCTGCTCGGCAACCGCGAGATTTTGAGCGCCAGCAGCGCGCGCGTCACCGGCTTTAAACCGGATATCTACAACGGATTGGTCGGCAGCCTGCCGAACGTCAAACCGGCGCCGTAACGCCCTGACGCCGCCGCGCCATTCCGGGCGGCGGCGATGGAACCCGCGATGAGAAACTTTATCCTGCGCCGTCTGTTGCAGACTATCCCGATGCTGTTGTTGGCTTCCTTGCTGATTTTTTGCATTTTCGCCCTGGCGCCCGGCGATTTTATCGACGGCAACATCAATTTGACCGCGCAACGCGCCGCCGAGCTGCGGGCGCTGTATGGGTTGGATCAGCCGTTGTTCAGCCGCTACCTGCACTGGCTCGGCCGCTTGCTGCAGGGCGATCTCGG
>NZ_JBFAHF010000123.1:0-1166 GCF_040654015.1 Nocardia sp. NPDC050799 | reverse complement strand
AGACGGCGCAGATCGGCGGCCCCGGGCGACAATAGCGCTCCAACACCGGCACCAGCGTGCCGGCCGCAATCTGCTCGCCGACCAGAAACGCCCCCACTTGGCACAGACCCGCCCCGGCGACGGCGGCATCCCGCAAGGCCTCGACGTTGTTGAAACGCATCCGGCCGCGCACCGGCTGTTCGTGCAGCTGGCCGTTGACCAAATAGCGCCAGGGCGCCGGCAGCCCCTGATGGCTGAAAACCAGCGTCTCGTGATCGCCCAACGCCTCCGGTTTTGCAGGCGTACCGTGCCGCGCCAGATAGTCCGGCGCCGCGCAGGTGATCAGGCGATGCGGCGCGAGCACTCGCCGCACCAGCCGGCTGTCGTCGCTGCCGCCGACCCGGATAGCTACGTCGATGCCGTCGCGCACCAGATCGCTGTACTCATCGGAGAAGCTGACGTCGGCGTCCACCTCCGGCCACTGTGCCAAAAACTCCCGTAAAATCGGCAGGATATGCAAACGCCCCAGCGAGACAGGCAGATCCAACCGCAGCCGCCCGCGCGGGGTTTGCCGCCGCGTATTGAGCGCCGTTTCCGCCTCTTCGGCCTGCGACAGGATGCGCTGCGCATACTCGTAAAACACCGCGCCGTCTTCGGTCAGGCTGACGCTGCGCGTGGTGCGCTGCAGCAGCCGGGTCGCCAATCGCTCCTCCAATCGGTTCACGCATTTGCCCGCCGCCGATCGGGAGATGCCCAGCCTCTCGGCCGCCAGCGTGAAGCTGCAGGCGTCGGCGACGCGGATGAACACCAGCAGGTCTGTCAGGTTATCCAACGGCATAGACGGTAAATTAGCCACGATTTGTCCCCAATGTTGCGCAATCAGGCCAGTTTATCAGCCATTTTGGCGCGGATACACTGAGGTTATTCATCTGTTGGGAGGATCCTTATGAATGCCTTACACGCCGACGGCGGCGCAAAACCCTGGCTGGCGACCTTCGCGGTCGGCCTGTCCACCTTTACCGTCGTCACCGCAGAAATGCTGCCCGTCGGGCTGCTGACTCCGATCGTCAGCACCTTGAACGCATCGATAGGCCGTGCCGGGCTGCTAATTTCACTGCCGGCCCTGTTCGCCGCGCTGTTCGCCCCGCTGGTGGTGCTGGGCGCCCGGCGCACGGATCGCCGCAGCC
>NZ_JBFAHF010000122.1:0-1167 GCF_040654015.1 Nocardia sp. NPDC050799 | reverse complement strand
GGCCAGCCTGAAACACATGCAAGGCGAACTGATTGAAACCGTCAGCGGCGTACGTCAGGGCGCGGATGCCATCTACAGCGGCGCGTCAGAAATCGCTGCGGGCAACAACGATCTCTCCTCCCGCACCGAGCAGCAGGCCGCGTCGCTGGAAGAGACCGCCGCCAGCATGGAACAGCTGACCGCGACGGTGAAACAGAACGCCGAAAACGCCCGTCAGGCTTCACAGCTGGCGTTGAGCGCCTCCGAAACCGCACAGAAAGGCGGCAAGGTTGTGGCCAACGTGGTGCAGACCATGCATGACATCGCCGGCAGCTCGCAGAAAATTGCCGATATCACCGGCGTGATCGACGGTATCGCCTTCCAAACCAACATCCTGGCGTTGAACGCCGCGGTGGAAGCGGCGCGTGCCGGCGAGCAGGGCCGCGGCTTCGCGGTGGTGGCCGGCGAAGTGCGTAACCTGGCGCAGCGCAGCGCGCAGGCGGCGAAAGAGATCAAAGGGCTGATCGACGAATCGGTCAGCCGCGTCAAACACGGCTCGGTGCTGGTGGAAAACTCCGGCGCCACCATGCAGGACATTGTGCGTTCGGTGACCCGCGTGACCGACATCATGGGCGAGATCGCGTCGGCGTCGGATGAACAGAGCCGCGGCATCGAGCAGGTGACGCAGGCGGTGACCCAGATGGATCAGGTCACCCAGCAGAACGCCGCGTTGGTGGAAGAGTCCGCTTCTGCCGCCACCGCGCTGGAAGAGCAGGCCATTACCCTGGCCGACGCGGTCGCGGTATTCCGTCTGGCGGACGATAACTTCGTCGCGCCAGGTAACAGCAGCAACGCAGTTTCACCCGTGGTAAAGGAAGCCCAAGATTGTTAAACCGCATAAGCAGCACGTTTTTCTCCGGTGAAGCGGCATGAAACAGGCGCCGTCAACTTCTAACCGGGATACAGCGTCGATGTTGACGCAAATGGTGCAGCGTCTGCCGCTGTCGGACGTGCATTTTCGCCGTATCAGCCAGTTGATTTATCAACGCGCCGGCATCGTGCTGGCGGAGCATAAGCGCGAGATGGTTTACAACCGCCTGGTGCGCCGGCTGCGGCTGTTGGGATTGCACGATTTCGGCGACTACTTGGCGCTGCTGGAAAGCGATCCGAACAGCGCGGAGTGGCAGG
>NZ_JBFAHF010000121.1:0-1170 GCF_040654015.1 Nocardia sp. NPDC050799 | reverse complement strand
GTGGTTTTGCCCCTGGCGGTATCGGTTTTCTCCGGCGGCACACCCTGTTTGGCGGTGAGCTGCGCCATCGGCTGGAAGCGTGCGAGCAGCGCCGCCTTATGCTCATCGTCGTCCGCCAGCATGCCGGCCCACAGATAGACCCGAATCGCGTCGTAGCTGCCGACGTTCGGCTTGACGGTATCCGGCTGCCAGCCGGTGCCGACTCGCCACACCACCCAGTCCGGTGAGAAGCCGTGCGGCGCGCTGTCCAGCCACAGCCGCTGATTGACCTGGCGCATCGCGCGCCACGGGCCGTTCAGCGCCGCAAAACGCGCCAGCAGCTGCGGCGGCAGGTAGCTGGGGTTCAGCCGCCAGCGATCTTCCGCCACAAACCCGACTTTGCCCGGCAGCAACATCAGGCCCAGGCCGGGGATGTCGGCCACTTCCTCGCGGCCGATGCGTTGCAGCAGCAGCGTTCCCAGGGTTTGATAACGCCGGCTTTTCCACAGGCGGCCGGCTTCGAGCAGGTTATAAGCGATCCACAGATCGGCATCTGACGCCGAGTTGGCGTCCAGCACCTTCCAC
Source organism: Nocardia sp. NPDC050799 (assembly GCF_040654015.1). NCBI lineage: Bacteria > Bacillati > Actinomycetota > Actinomycetes > Mycobacteriales > Nocardiaceae > Nocardia > Nocardia sp. NPDC050799. Next base: position 606 of record NZ_JBFAHF010000121.1, on the reverse strand, counting down.
TGCTTGTCGTCGCTCTCGCCCCACAGCCAGGCGGGCAAACGGGCGCTGAGATCGCCCGCCGCCAGGTTGTTCTCCGTCCAGGCCAACAGCCGATCGAAGGTCGGCCGGTCGTTGGCCACCAGAGCGAAGAACAGGCCGTAACTCTGTCCCTCGGAGGTGGTGATCTTGTTCGGACTGCTCGGATCGATCACCCGCCCCTGCGGGCTGATGTAGAATTGCTTGTACTGTTGCCAGCCCGGCCACTCGCAGACCGCCGCCGCGCTGAACGCACACAGCAGCAGCATGCCGAGCGACAGGCGTTGCAGCATCGCGCTCACCGCCGTCAATCCCGATCTTCAGGCGCCAGACGACGCCGGCTGAAGGCCTTCAGGCCGCGCCACAGCATCAGCCCCAGGATCACCACCAGCACCACCGCGATCACCGCCAGCAGGACCGGATGGGTGGAGAGGGCATACCACAGCCGCTCCCACCACGGCAGGTGGCCGACATAGTAAATATCGCCGACGCGCAGGCTGTTGACCCCTGATTCGCGGATCACCGCCACCGAACCAAACACCGCGGCGCGCTTGCCGCTGTCCAGCAGGGCATTGTTGAGCAGCTCATAGC
>NZ_JBFAHF010000120.1:0-1172 GCF_040654015.1 Nocardia sp. NPDC050799 | reverse complement strand
CGCTGTTCGCCGCCACGGTGCGGGCCCCGTTGACCGGTATCGTGCTGGTGCTGGAAATGACCGACAACTACCAGCTGATTTTACCGATGATCATCACCTGCCTCGGCGCCACGGTAGTGGCGCAGCTGCTCGGCGGCAAGCCGCTGTATTCATCGATCTTGGCTCGCACCCTGCAAAGGCAGGAGGCGCAGCTGGCACGGGAAGCGGCGGAGAAAACAGGTAAAGAAAATACAACAAATGCGGTGAATACTTGAACGCAACACTCAGGTATCGGATAATCGTTAATATTAATCAGGCAGCCATAGTCGCGATCTGATGCTGAACAATGTTGGGAGTAAAGAGTATGAGTGATCAAACGGCACTGCCCCTGCAATTTACCGAGGCAGCAGCAAACAAGGTTAAGTTCCTGATTGCTGACGAAGAAAACCCGAACCTGAAGTTGCGGGTTTACATTACCGGCGGCGGCTGCAGCGGATTCCAGTACGGCTTCACTTTTGACGACAAGGTCAACGATGGCGACATGACCATCGAGAAGCAGGGCGTGGCGCTGGTGGTCGATCCGATGAGCCTGCAGTATCTGGTCGGCGGTTCGGTGGACTACACCGAAGGGCTGGAAGGGTCGCGCTTCGTGGTGACCAACCCGAATGCCAAAACCACCTGCGGTTGCGGTTCGTCGTTCAGCATCTGAGTTTGCCTGTCAGAACATCAACCCGCTCGCCTTAGGCCGGCGGGTTTTTTATGCCTACCATTACCATTCCACGAGGATCACTTCCGCACCGTTCTGCTGCGTCGGTGGGGTGCGGATGATCTTCGGCTGCGCCGTCGCGTGGCTGCATTCGGCCTGGGGGACGGCGGCTTCGAGGCGCACGGCGCATTGCGGTTCAATGGTCAGGGTAACGCCGATCTGGCCGCTGACGGCATCGGCATACGCGGCGCCACTCAGCAGGGCGCCACAGCAGGCAAGCAGAATTTTTTTCATCATTGCGGGAATAGTCATCCGTAAGCCATCTTGTGATGACTTATCGGCAAAAAGTTAAAAAGTTTTAACAGCGTGGGGAAGGGATTAACCTGCGGGTAACAGAATTTTACATCGACACTACGCTATTTTTTGGACGAAAATAATACCACTGAACCCGTTTTTAGTCTAATAAATCACCCGGTGCGGCGTTGCC
>NZ_JBFAHF010000119.1:0-1205 GCF_040654015.1 Nocardia sp. NPDC050799 | reverse complement strand
CATTGGGGAAGTGCCCACGCCGCCTGGTTGCCTGCCGGAACCGGGAATTCAGGCTCTCGATGGCATTCGTAGTGTAGACAAGCTTCCGGATGGGTGCCGGGAACTTCAGGAACGGCGTGAATTGTTCCCAACTGTTCCTCCACACCGCGATCATCGCCGGATACTTCGGCTCCCATTCCGCAGCAAACTCCTCGAACAAGGATTCTGCGGACTCCACCGTCGATGCGGTATATATGGCCCGGAGTTCGGTCGTGATCCGGCTCCAGTATTTCCGGGAAGAGTACTTCAGGCTGGCCCGTACGAGGTGGACGACGCATTGCTGAACATCGGCCAGCGGCCAGGTGTCATTGATCGCCTCGGGCAGCCCCTTCAGGCCGTCGCAGCAGACGATCATCACGTCCTCGACGCCCCGGTTACGCAGTTCGGTGAGCACTCCGGCCCAATGTTTCGCCCCTTCGCCGCCGGTACCGACCCACAGGCCCAGCACATCCCGCTCGCCGGCCAAAGTGACGCCCACCGCGACGTAGACCGGCCGGTTCACCACCCGACCATCCCGGATCTTGACGAAAATGGCATCGATCAGCACCACCGGATAAACACGTTCCAACGGCCGTGACTGCCATTCATTCATCTCCTCGACCACCTTATCGGTGATCTTCGAGATCAACTCACGAGAAACATCCACATCATAGATCTCCGACAAATGCCTCTGAATCTCACCAGTAGTCAATCCCTTCGCATACAAAGAAATGATCGACTCATCGAAACCCTCGATCCGCCGGGCATGTTTCGGAACGATCTGCGGCTCGAATTCCGCTTTCCGGTCACGTGGCACATCGATCCGCACCGACCCCACATCAGTATGAACGGTTTTTTGCGATCGCCCGTTACGATGATTCCCGGCCACGCGTCCCGCCGGATCACCCTTCGAATAGCCGAGGTGTTCATCCAGCTCCGCATTCAACGCCGCCTCCAGAACAGTTTTCGTGATCTGCGACAGCAAACCACCCGCGCCGGCCAGGGACACCCCTTCTTTTTTGGCCTTCTCGATCAATTCCTGAGCGATCCGGACATCCAAGCCATCCGGCGCCGACGACTCCACGGCCACCGACTTCGACTCCTCCGACACGACAATCCTTTCCGCTGAAGCAGGCCGCCTCAGCTTGTCGGATCACCGCCCCGCCCACAAGATCGCTGACAGTCCC
>NZ_JBFAHF010000118.1:0-1206 GCF_040654015.1 Nocardia sp. NPDC050799 | reverse complement strand
CTGCATTACCGAGGTGCGCTGGTTCCAGGTGTTATCGATGTTGGCCAGTTTGTCGGTCAGGGTTTTCACCTGCTGTTCCAGCTCGGGCACGCGGGTGCGCAGGCTTGGCGTCTGGCTGAGCTGATCGAGCGGGATCCAGGTGGTGCGGCCTTTGGGATCGCGGATCTGGCCGTAATTGGTGCTGTCGTTGACGCTCAGCAGGGTCACTTCTTCACCGGCGTTCAGAGTGCCGACAATACGGTACTGATTACCTGGGCCGCTATGGACATAAGTGCTTAACTCATCGGAGATATAGCGTTTATCTTCGGCATGTGCGGCCCAAGTGATGCTGAAGCTCAGCGCGGCAAGGAAAATCAGGCGTAATTTCTGCATTAGTTCATCGTTTCTGGGTGAATTTATGGAACGATAGTAGAGGGTTCAGTCTGACGACGCAACGCCAAAACCGGAATGAGAACTATCTTACTGTGGCTGATTCTGTGAGTTGCGCAGCGTTTTATAACGTAACAGGTTTTTTCTACAGTTAGCAGGGTTAAGGCGCCGGGAATCGCGGTAAGATAATGACAACTGTGCGTCAGTGGGCAGCATACGGCGGGCCGAGCGCGCCGCGCTGAAACCGACGCGAATGCGTAACTTATTGGTGTTAAAGAATTATGACCGTTGAAATTGAACTGAAATTCATCGCCGCGCCGCAAGCGGTGGCCGCTCTGCCACACTGGCTCGCCGCCTGGCCTCATCTGATTTCCGCGCCGAAAAAGCTGACCAACATTTACTTCTAAACGGCCGACAACTTCCTGCGCCGTCACGACATGGGGCTGCGAATTCGCGGTTTCGACGATCGCTATGAGATGACCATCAAAACCGCCGGTAAAGTGGTGGCCGGCCTGCACCAGCGCCCGGAATACAATGTCGCCATCGCCGAACCGCAGCTGGCGCTGGCGCAGTTTCCTGCCGACATCTGGCCGCAGGATTGCGATATCGCGGCGCTGCAGCAGGCGTTGCAACCGCTGTTCCGTACCGATTTTGTGCGTGAGAAGTGGGTGGTTACTTACGGCCAAAGTGAGATAGAGATTGGCCTGGATCAGGGTGAGGTGCGCGCCGGTGATCTCAGCGAAGCCCTGAGCGAGATAGAACTGGAGTTGCTGAAAGGCAACACCGCCGATCTGCTGGCATTGGCCGGTGAGCTGGCGGCGCACGATGGGCTGCGTC
>NZ_JBFAHF010000117.1:0-1217 GCF_040654015.1 Nocardia sp. NPDC050799 | reverse complement strand
CCTTCAGCGAGATGTTGGGGGCAGCCGACGGCAAGGTGCGGCAAAACAAGGCGGATCCGCTGTCGCGCATCACCGCGCAGACGGTGCAAAACCTGACGGCGCTGTTTGCCTTCGCGCCGAAAGCGGCGGCCACTCACACCGCGGCGGCCGGTACGCTCTCCTTCGAGCAGCGGGTGACGCTGACGCAAAGCGCCGAGCTGCTGCAAACGCGGACAAACTATCTGCGGATGGCGCTGCAATTGCACAATCCGGGCAAAGCGTTCAGCGCGCCGGCGTTGCTCAAGCTGTGACAGGTGAGAAAGTGGAGCGCCCGACAAGCGGCGCTCCGGCGAGGATTGAGCGGGCTTTCTGATGAAGCCCTGGGGATTTCCCTGGCGTGGCGCGTCTTTTTAGCGGTACAGCTCGGCGCTGACGTGCATCGTGCTGTTGTCGCCCGGTTCGTGCAGGGCGATGATGCGATAAGAGGTCGCGCCGCGTTGATCGGCGATTTTACTGACCTGGCTGCTGGCGTCATCCGGCGAAACCACGTTCTGGTTCAGGGTGACGAAGCCAACGCTCTGGCGTTGATCGGCCTGGTGCGAGCTAATCTCCGTCGCGGCCATCACGTTGGCGGAGAATAGGGCGGCCAGCGCCGTCGCGAGAATAATGCGTTTCATAGTGCCTCTCTTAACCCTTTGCCGTTACGGCCTGACAGCGAGTGTCGCTGCGGCAAAAAGTCATTTATCTGCATTGAATAACCTGAAATCTTTTTCGTCGCGCTGTCTGCGGCGGATATGGTTAATTTTAGTCCGTTACTGCGGATTAAAAAGTGGGGTGTTTTGATGACCTCTTTCAAAAAAAATGAAATAGATTTGTGACTCAGCGCTGATTTCATTGAAAGATTTTTGAAACCCATGGATCGGCGTACATAGGTTCACCCACGAGCAAATCGTGCTATTTCCCATAGCGCCTCGCATTAACGCGAATAAAACCCACGCAGTCCTTGAGTTTCCCGCCCTGCGTCAGTATGATTACGCGTCATTTTTCAGCCGCACACTAAACACGTTCCTTGCTTCCATGGGCCGCGGTTGACCCTGACAGGAGGCTGAATAATCCGTAAGGAGCAATTCGATGCGTCATTACGAAATCGTTTTTATGGTCCATCCTGACCAAAGCGAACAGGTTCCGGGCATGATCGAGCGTTACAGTGCTACCATCACTAACGCGCAAGGTCAGAT
>NZ_JBFAHF010000116.1:0-1233 GCF_040654015.1 Nocardia sp. NPDC050799 | reverse complement strand
CTTGGGCTCAACCGGTCAACGCATCACCGCGTGGATGATCATGTCGGCGTGGAGGGTTCGATGCGGGACTACGGGATGTCACCTGCTGGTCAGGACGAGTTGTGGAGACGGTGGCGGGCGGGTGAGTCGCTCAGTTCGATGTCGCGGTCACTCTGTATTCCGCTGCAGCACGTGCGCCGGTTCCTGGCCCAGACCGGAGGAGTTCGACAGCGGCCCCGAGTTCGGCAGGGCCGGCATCTGACACTCACCGAGCGCGAGGAGATCTCGCGAGGCCTGGCCACGGGCTGCTCAGCGCGAACGATCGCGGTGTCGCTGGGGCGCTCGCCCTCGACGATCTCACGCGAGATCGCCCGCAACGGCGGCCACGCCACCTACCGGGCCGCGGCCGCTGACCAGCTGGCCTATCAGCGAGCGCGGCGACCGAAACCAGCCAAGCTCGCCGCCTGCCCGCACTTGCGGGCACTCGTGGAGGACAAGCTCAAATCTCTGTGGTCGCCAGAGCAGATCGCCGGGTGGCTGCGTCGGCACTTCCCCGACGACCCGGAGATGCAGGTCTCGCACGAAGCGATCTATCTGGCACTGTTCGACCCGCGACGCAAGGCGATCGATCGCACCTTGACGCAGCGGTTGCGCACCGGGCGCCCGATGCGAAGCCCGAAACGGGCCCGCAAACCTGATGGACGAGGCGTGATCCGGGAACTCGTGCCGATCAGCGAGCGCCCGGCCGAGGTCGAAACCCGCCAAGTCGCCGGCCACTGGGAAGGTGACCTGGTGATGGGCTCGCGGCCGTCGGCGATCGCCACGCTGGTGGAGCGGACCAGCCGGTTCACGGTCCTGCTGGCATTGCCCGACGGCATCAAAGCCGAGCAGGTCACACCGCACCTGACACGCTTCCTGCTCGGGTTGCCCGCGCCGATGCGACGCACCCTGACCTGGGACCGCGGCCGCGAGATCGCCGGCCACCAGGCGATCACGGCGGCGACGCGGACACCGATCTACCTCTGCAAACCCCGCAGCCCCTGGCAACGCGGCACCAACGAGAACACCAACCGACTGCTGCGCCAATACCTACCCAAGAGCGCCGACCTGCGTCGATTCGACCAGGCCGACCTCGACGCCATCGCCTGCGAGCTCAACCACCGGCCCCGCAGGATCCACGGATACCGCAGTCCTGCCGAGGTTTACGCTGAACATCTGAGCAGCGGTGATGCGCTGACCCTTTGAGATCGCCAT
>NZ_JBFAHF010000115.1:0-1234 GCF_040654015.1 Nocardia sp. NPDC050799 | reverse complement strand
CCACAGGCTACTCAGCCAGACGATCGCGACGACGCGTTGCCACCGCGCCTCGAGCGTGGCGTTCCGCTGGCCGACCGCTTCCTGTTCATGTGATTTACCGCGCAGTTTAACCCGCTTACACTGACCGCACGATATGTTCGCGCAGCCACCGGTGCGCGGGATCCCGATGCGATCGTTCGTGCCACAGCATGGTCATTTCAAACCCCGGCACCGCCAGCGGCGGCTTGAGTTGTTGCAATAAAGGCTGGTTGCGCACCAGCCGCTCCGGCAGCATCGCCACCAAATCGGACTGCGTCAGCACCGAGATCACGAAGAGAAAATGCGGCACGGAAAGCACCACGCGCCGCGTCAGCCCCACGTCCGCCAGCGCTTGGTCGGTGATGCCGTAGAAACCGCCGCCGTCCGGTGAGACCATCACCTGCTCCAATTGGCAAAATTGCGTTAGCGTCAGGTTTTCATGCAGTTTAGGATGGCCGACTCTGCCCACCAGCACATAGCGTTCACTGAACAGCGTGCGCTGACGCAAACCGGGCGGCGCCCCTTCACGGGTGTGAAACGCCAGATCGATCTCTCCCTGTTCCGCCAGTTTGGCGATGCGTGACGGCGCGGTTTCCAGCACCGCCAGCCGGGTGCCGGGCGCCGCCGTGCGCAAACCGTTCAGCGCCGGCAGGACGATGGTGGATTCGCCGTAGTCGAAGGCGGCCACACGCCAGGTATCGGTCGCCACGGCGGGATCGAACGGCGTTACCGCCAACTCAAGCGCCGCCAGCGCCTGGCGCAGCGGTTCCCGCAGCTGCTCCGCTCTGGCGGTAGGACGCATGCCGCGCGGGCCGGGCAACAGCAGCGGATCGTCAAAGATCGCCCGCAGTTTGGCGAGATGCACGCTGACCGCCGGCTGAGAGAAATTGAGCCGCTGCGCCGCGCGCGTAACGTTGTGCTCCGCCAGCAGCGCGTCGAGCGTCACCAGCAGATTGAGATCCAGCCGCCTTAAATTATTCATGGTTATACCTGGGATAACGGTAATTCATTTCTAATATACCTTGTGACGCCCTAACCTGCAGCTCTCACACCAAGGAGAGTTGCTATGAATGTGCTGATTGTTTACGCCCACCCGGAGCCGCAGTCGCTGACCGGCTCACTGAAAAACTTCGCCGTTGAGCGCCTGACGCAGGCCGGTCATCAGGTACAGGTGTCCGATCTGTACGCCATGAAGTGGAAAGCGGCACTTGACGCC
>NZ_JBFAHF010000114.1:0-1239 GCF_040654015.1 Nocardia sp. NPDC050799 | reverse complement strand
GCCGCGAAGCGGTGGAGGAGACCGGTTTTCAGGTCAGCGAGGTGAAGAAAATCTTCGAAGCGTACATGTCGCCGGGCGGCGTGACTGAAATCGTGCACTTCTTTATCGCCGAATACCATGATGATGAGCGGCGCGCGGCCGGCGGCGGCATTGAAGATGAAGATATTGAGGTGATCGAACTGCCGTTTCGCGACGCGGTGGCGATGATCGCCGACGGCCGGATTAAAGACGGCAAGACCATCATGCTGCTGCAGTATTTGCAGATTCATCGGGTGATGGAATAAAAAAAGCCGGTCATGATGACCGGCTTTGTTATCGGCATGCCCCCGGCCGCTTACTTCAGCAGCGCTTGCGCCTTGGCCACCACGTTGTCCACGGTGAAGCCGAATTCGGCGAACAGCTGCTCCGCCGGCGCCGACTCACCGAAGGTGGTCATGCCCACGATGGCGCCGTTCAGGCCCACGTACTTGTACCAGTAGTCCGCGATACCCGCTTCCACCGCCACGCGCGCCGTCACCGCCGCCGGCAGCACCGACTCGCGGTACGCCGCATCCTGCTTGTCGAACGCGTCGGTCGACGGCATCGACACCACGCGCACCTTGCGGCCCGCTGCGGTCAGCGTGTCCGCCGCTTCCACCGTGATACCCACTTCGGAGCCGGTGGCAATCAGGATGACGTCCGGCGTGCCCGCGCAGTCTTTCAGCACGTAGCCGCCGCGGTACACGTTCGCCAGCTGCTCTGCGGTGCGCGGCTGCTGGGTCAGGTTCTGGCGCGAGAACACCAGGGTGGTCGGGCCGTCGTTGCGCTCGATACCGTACTGCCACGCCACCGCCGATTCCACCTGGTCACACGGGCGCCAGGTGCTCATGTTCGGGGTCACGCGCAGGCTCGCCAGCTGCTCCACCGGCTGGTGGGTCGGGCCGTCTTCGCCCAGACCGATGGAGTCGTGGGTGTAGACGAACACGTTGCGCAGCTTCATCAGTGCCGCCATGCGCACCGCGTTGCGGGCGTATTCCACGAACATCAGGAAGGTCGCCGAGTACGGCAGGAAGCCGCCGTGCAGCGCGATGCCGTTGGTGATGGCGGTCATGCCGAACTCGCGCACGCCGTAATGAATGTAGTTGCCCGCCGGGTCAACGTTCAGCGCTTTCGAGCCGGACCACATGGTCAGGTTGCTCGGCGCCAGGTCGGCAGAGCCGCCCAGGAACTCCGGCAGCACCTTGCCGAACGCTTCCAGCG
>NZ_JBFAHF010000113.1:0-1248 GCF_040654015.1 Nocardia sp. NPDC050799 | reverse complement strand
CCGCGGGAATATTCCGGTCCATCTTTCCATCCCCGACGGTACAGCGCAGCCCCGTTCCCGGGCAGGAACGGGGCTGCTGGTGGCTATGGGGCACAAAGAGGTTCACCGAGGCAGCCGGCGCACCGCCGGTATCACGCTTCGGCGGGTCGCTGATCCGGCGCGCGAGCGCGGTTTCCCCGGCCTCCGGCATCGAGTTCGCATCCGGCCACGCCTGCACCGACCGGGCGAACCCCTGGCCCAGCGACACACCACACTCTGCAGCGACAGCCCGGAATAGCAAGACCGGGGTCCGGTGCAGCGAACCCCTCGAGGCGCTGCCCTCACGAACGTCGAATCATGCTGCCGGCCAACATAAGTCGGGATCGAAACAGTGGCCTCCCACTGTAGACTTCCCGCCATGATGAAGCATCTGATCACTGGGGCGATGATCGCGGCCTTCACCTTCGGCGCGGCCGGCATCGCGGCCGCCGATACCACCGTTGGCTACTACCCCACACACGGAGCATGTGTGGCGAATGGGATGAACAAATTCGGTCGAGAAGGGCTGGGCAATACCTGGTTCTGCCGTCGGTCCGGTAACCAGTTCGAACTGTTTACTCGCTGACCGAACCGGAACGAACGCCTCCGCCCGTGTGGCGGAGGCGGCGTAACCGGCATCGCCAACTGGTCGTCGAAATCGCCTGCCGACCGGCCCGACCGTCAACTGCCGATCACTTTCCATGGTTGGCAAGGGAGGTCGATTGCACGCGAGCCTCGATTGCGCGATCTTCGTTCCGAAGCGCGATCCTGCCCGACATGTCGCAGCAATTGCAGGAGTTGCCGCCGAGGCTCTCCGGGGCAAGGGCACAGGGCCGCTTGCCGGACAGAGGTTCGCTGGACGTGGGAGTGTGCTGTGATCGGTTCCACGGGGGCGGAGTTGGCCGATCGGATTGTCGTCGGGCTGCGGGGACAGTATTACCGCGGTGAATCCGCTCCGATGGCCGAATGCGCGGCGGCGTTACCCACCGTGTGGACAGCCGAAACAGTGACAAAAATGGTGGCCGGTGTGCTGGATGGCCCATCACCGGAGGCCGCCGGGCTGCTGGTGTCGGCCGCGCGGGCCGCGGCGGTGACGCGCACCGCGATCGTGCAGGTCGTCGGAGAGAATGCCGAGCTAGGCCGCGTTTCATAAGCCCGATGGTGTGGGATGGAACCCGTTGTCCGGGCTGAGAAGTTGGTGATGTGGCGAGGTCTCCGGTAGTTGGTTGA
>NZ_JBFAHF010000112.1:0-1301 GCF_040654015.1 Nocardia sp. NPDC050799 | reverse complement strand
GGCGATGATCCCGACGCTCGCGCGGCTGCAGAAAATGAGCGACGACGAGCGGCTGGGGCTGGAAGAGTCGGTGGCCTGGCGCCTGATGGGCAGCGACGCTACCTATGAACAGGCGCAGTGGCGCGATCAGGTGATTCTGCGCAGCCGTTCGCCTTCGCTGCTGGAGCGCCGGGTGCGCATGGCGCTGGGTAACGGCGATCGGCAGGGCGTCGCGACCTGGCTGGCCCGTCTGCCGGAAGCGTCGCGCAACAAGGATGAGTGGCGCTACTGGCGCGCCAGTCAGCTGATGGACGAAGGCAAACGCGCCGAAGGCGAGGAGATGTTGCGCAACCTGATGACCGAACGCGGTTTCTATCCGATGGTGGCGGCGCAGAAGCTGAACGCCACTTATCCAGTGATGGTGGCGGTGGCGGCCAAGCCGCGCACGTCGCTGGTCGACGGGCCGGAGGTCGCCCGGGTACGCGAGCTGATGTACTGGAATATGGATAACCTGGCCCGCAGCGAATGGGGCTCCTACGTCGCTAGCCGCAGCCGGCCGGAACAAGAGGCACTGGCGCGCTACGCCTTTGAGCAAAAATGGGCCGATCTGAGCGTGCAGGCGACCATCGTCGGCAAGCTGTGGGATCATCTGGAGGAACGCTTCCCGGTCGCTTGGCCACAGGAGTTCCGCCGCGCCACCGATGACAAGGGGATCACCAGCAGCTATGCGATGGCGATCGCGCGCCAGGAGAGCGCCTGGAATCCGAAGGCGCAGTCGCCGGTCGGTGCCGCCGGCCTGATGCAGGTGATGCCGCGCACCGCGCAGCATACGGTGCAGATGTTCAATATTCCCGGCTATGTCGGCCCGAGCCAACTGTTCGATCCGCAGACCAATATCACCATCGGCACCAGCTATCTGGAGTCGGTCTATCAGCAGTTCGGCCGCAACCGCATTCTGTCGAGCGCCGCCTATAATGCCGGCCCGTCGCGGGTGAATACCTGGCTGGGCAACAGCGCGGGGCGGATCGATCCGGTGGCGTTCATCGAAAGCATTCCGTTCTCTGAAACCCGCGGCTACGTCAAGAACGTGCTGGCTTATGATGCGTTTTACCGTTATCTGACGCACCGGCCGGCCAAGGTGCTGACCGACGCCGAGTGGCAGAGACGTTATTGATTTTGACGGCCCTATGGTATGCTGCTGTACTAGTTAAATAGTATGGTGGCTGCCATGACGCAATTATCGTTAAACGACCCCGCTCTTTCAGAACAAGGCAATGAGGATTGGCTGCGCTTCGTCGCGCTGCTGCAGAATTCGTTTGCGC
>NZ_JBFAHF010000111.1:0-1328 GCF_040654015.1 Nocardia sp. NPDC050799 | reverse complement strand
GCTGGCGCGGTGGCCTGGTGGACGGCGTGCGCCAGCTGCTTTCCGCAATGAAGTAATCCCACATTTTGACAGACAGGTAAGGCAAATGACTCAGGAACAACAAAACCCGTTCGATGACGAAAATCTCCGTTTCTCCGTATTGGTCAACGAGCAGCAACAGTATTCGCTGTGGCCGCAGTTTGCCGATACGCCGCCGGGATGGCGCGTGTTGATGGGGCCGGCGTCGCGCGGTGAATGCATCGACTACATCGAAACGCACTGGCAGGACATGCGGCCGGCGGCGCTGAAAGCGGCGGATGCGGCGCGTTAATCGCCAGGCAGCCACATCGATACATTCCGTTTGAGGAAAAGGACAGACACCATGTCAGAAACGCTTTCTTTGCCGGATACTCAAGTCGAGTATCGGGAGTATCCGCTGGTTGCGGCGCAACCGGGGATCTGGATTGCCGACCAAATCGCGCTGCGCCGCAACAGCTTCGCCGTGGCGCACTACACCGAATTGCACGGCGCTATCGATCGTTCGGCGCTGGAACGCGCGATTCGCCAGGGGCTGGCCGAAGCGGATACGGTTCAGGCGCGGTTCTTTGAGGCGCAGGACGGCCAGCCGGTGCAGCGTCTCCCGTTGATAGCCGACCCTGCGCGCGTACAGGCGCCGGAGTGGTTTGATTTCAGCGCGCGCCCAGATGCCGAACAGGCGGCGCTGGCGCTGATGAATGACGATCTGGCGCAGGATCTGCCCGCGGACGGCGAGCGGCCGCTCTATCGGCATGTGATGATCCGTGTCGGCGCCGATCGCTGGTTCTGGTACCAGCGCTTTCATCATCTGACCCTGGACGGCTTCAGTTTCGAGGCCATCACCCGCCGGATCGCCGATATCTATCGCGCGCTGCGCCACGGGCTGTCGCCCGCGGCTTCGCCGTTTACCCCGTTCGGAAAGGTGGTGGAAGAGTTTCAGCAATGGCAAACGTCCGCCGCACGCCAGCGGGCGGCCGAATTCTGGCGCCAGCATCTGCACGAACTGCCGTCGCCGCTGTCATTATCGACGGAAAGCCGGGAGGTTGAACCGGGCGCCCGGCCGCTCAAACAGGTGCTGGTGCTGCCGGAGTCACTGTTTGACGAAGCGCTGCGCGACGACGCGCTGCAGGCGCTGCAACCGGCCGACATCGTCACGGCGGCGCTGGCCATGTATCTGGCGCGCATGAGCGGTGAAACCCGTTTTTCAGTCGGTTTTCCTTTCATGCGCCGGATGGGGTCGCAGGCACTGGCGGCGGTCGGCCCGGTGGTCAACGTGCTGCCGCTGCTGCTGAACGTGACGCCGGAACTGTCGC
>NZ_JBFAHF010000110.1:0-1358 GCF_040654015.1 Nocardia sp. NPDC050799 | reverse complement strand
GCTACAAGCTTAGCCGAATTCGTCGAAATCAAAAACTTAACGGCGCCGGCACACTATCATTGAAGGGGTAACGTTATCCATTCGGACAGAGGCCGCCATGATTCGACTGATTATCTTATTGCTGGGCGCCCAGGCGCTGCACGGCCAGCGCCGCCTGCTGGTGCTGTTCGGTTGGCTGTGGATAGCCGCAGGGGCGCTGATGTTGTTCGACATACTGCAGGATGGCCGGTCGGTGCTGGCGCTGGATGCGCTGGCGGTCATCCTGGCGCTGGAGGGGCTGGTGGCGATATCCGCTGCGCTGGTGATCGGCTCTTCGGCCAGCAGGCCGGTGTTGCTGAAGGGATTGGGTTTCGTGTTTATGGCCTTTTTAATGCTGGACGTGCCCGCAGACGATAACATCGTCGCCACCGTGGTGTTTGGCAGCGCGCTGCTGCTTGACGGCGCCGTGCGCATCGCCTCCTCCACGGTGATTCAACACAGTCGATGGAAAGGCGTGGCGCTGGCGGGCGGCGGCGAGATCCTGCTTTCGTTGATGATTTTTGTCGGCTGGCCGGCGCCGCATCGGATGACGGTGCCCTTTTGCCTCGGCGTGATGATGGTGCTTTCCGGCTGGGCCTTATTGCGTATCGCCCGGAGACTGACAAGCTTCTCTCTGAATCAGCACCCCGCGCGGCAGCCACCGCACCCGGAGGATGAGACTGCGCCACTCACGGTGTACGTCTGGACACCGATTGGTGCGGCTAAAGATCCACGCCGACGTTACATCGTCGACCGATACATCGCGGCGGTCGACGGCGGCGGCAATATCTCCACCGGTCATGCCGCCCTGGCGCTCGCGCCGGATGTGTATATCAGTCACTACCCGCTCAACGACATCAGCCATTCCGTTCAGGATTTCCGCCAGTTGTTGCATGCCGGCGAGCAGAACAACGTCGACGGGCGTTTCCTGCCCGACCTGCCGGGTGAGATCGCCGCCTGGTGCCCACCGGACAAGAAAATTCAATTCTACCGCTATAACCCGGCGGCGCTGCGCGCATTCTGGCTGCGTTATCGGCAAGACGCCACCTACAATCTGACCCGACGCAACTGCTCCACCACGGTCATCGGCGCGCTCGACAGCGCGTTGGAAGGCGTGCTGGGCGATAAACACCTGTGGCGCCGCTTTCTGTTGCTGGTGTTGGATCCCAATCTGTGGATGCTGGCGGTACTGCGCAGCCGCGGCGAAAGCATGACCTGGACGCCGGGTTTGGTGCTGGACTACGCACGCATGTTGCAACAGGTCACCGAGCGTCAACATCAGCGCTGGTGGCTAAAATTGCGCGAGGCGTGGAATATCCTGCGTTTTGGCAAAAGCCAAA
>NZ_JBFAHF010000109.1:0-1363 GCF_040654015.1 Nocardia sp. NPDC050799 | reverse complement strand
GCTGAAAACCTTTCCTGTTCTTGTCATAGGGCTCCCTCAGCACATAAACCGGGCTGCCGAATGAAAGGAAAAGGAATGAGCAGCCCCGTTTAAGCCTAGCTGAGGATAGGCCGGAGTTCACGCCGGCGCGCCGGGCGCGGCAAACAGCGTCGGTACGCTGTGTAAAGTTTCAAAGCACGCCGGGCGGGAAAGATAGTAACCCTGCGCGGCCAACGCGCCGGAACGCTGCACCAGCCGCCACTCCTGTTCGGTTTCCACGCCTTCGACGATCACCCCGTCGCTGTGCTGATTCATCATCTTGATCAGGGTGCCGAGCAGCTGTACGCCCTCTTCCGACTGTTTGAGCAAGGTGAACAATTCGCGCGCCACCTTGATGTATTGATAGCGCCAGGCGCCGACGGCGGAGAAGTTGGCCAGCCCGCTGCCGAAATCGTCCAGCCACAACCGTTCGCCGCCGACGATCTGCTGTAACGGGCGGTTTGACGCCGTTGCGGCTTGCTCCACCAGCTCGAAGCGCAGGTAGGGCATCTCGGCGATCTGCCGTTGCAACGCATCATGACGCTGCAACGCTTGCAGCGCCATGCCGTCGATATTGACCGACACCATCACCGCGTGGCGAATGAACAACGCCTGCCAGCGCTGCAACAGCGCCAACTGCTCCTGGATCACCCGCAAACGCTGGGCGACGCCGAGCGAGGCAAAATACTGTTCCGGGGATTGCCGTTTGTCCGGCTCATTAGGGTGATACACCGCCGTCAGCAGTTCCACCGCCAGCAACGCGCCGCTGGTGCGATAAATCGGCTGGAAGGTATACAAGCGCCGGCATTGCCGCCAGTAGCGCCGCGATTTGGCGCAGGCATAGAGGGCAAAACAGGGCGCCAGCAGACCCGAGATCAGGTTGGTTATCATCGGTACTATCGCCGTGGCGGGGAAGTGAGAGCGCTGCCGCTGTTTCTTTACCCAGCTTATCGGCCGCGCCGCGTAAAACTTTAAGCACGAATTACCGCAGGCTTTCCTCTTCACCCTGTTGGCGTTGGTCGATCGCGATCATAAAAAATTAAAACACTGTTTTAATTTATTGACTCCCTGACCGCCTTACGTGGAGACTGGCGGCTGTTGCTTCTTCTTTAGCCAGGGCTTATTGACGATGACTATCCGAAATCTCGCCGTGATCGGCGAATGCATGATCGAGCTGTCACAGCAGGGCGCACAGCTGACGCGCGGCTTTGGCGGCGATACCCTCAACACCGCCGTCTACCTTGCCCGCCAAATGCCGGAACAGACGCTGCAGGTGCATTACGTCACCGCACTCGGCACCGACAGCTTCAGCGGCGAGATGCTGCTGGCCTGGCGGCAGGAGAAC
>NZ_JBFAHF010000108.1:0-1449 GCF_040654015.1 Nocardia sp. NPDC050799 | reverse complement strand
TGAACGAGCAGCCCTGGCTGCCGGAAGGCACCCTGCCCGCCACGCTGTGCCGCCGCGACAGCTGCTGAATCCGAACCGTAAAAAAAGCCGGTCGATGACCGGCTTTCTCACGCGTTGGCGCCTCAGTGGTTGTCGAGCGGCTTACCGTAATCCTGTTCGTTGTTGCGCGTCAGCCACAGCGACAGCGCCTTCAGCGAATCCGGGGTAAACTCATCGCAGCGAGCGGTGATCTCTTCCGGCGTCAGCCAGCACACCTCGGCCACTTCTTCTTCCTGCAGTGCAAACGGGCCGTGTGACACGCAGCTGAACAGAGCGCCCCACACCCGGCACTGCTCTTCTTCGAAGTAGAACAGACCATGTTCGGCGAAAGGCACGCCGGCGATGCCCAGCTCTTCTTCCGCCTCGCGGCGCGCCGAATCCAGCACGTTTTCACCGCTTTGCACTACGCCACCCGCCGTCGCGTCCAACCAGCCCGGGTAGAAGTCTTTAATCTCGGTGCGACGCTGCACCAGAATTTTTCCCATCCCATCATGCACCACAATATAGGTCGCACGATGACGCAGCCGCTCCGCCCGCATCTGTTGACGACTGGATTGCGCAATCACCTCGTTTTGCTCGTCGACGATATCAACCCATTCGGTATCTGCAGCCTGACCCTGTTCCGCCATCCTCTAAAACCTTCTATTTTGGCGCGATGCATCCCGCGCGCTGGTTAATCAATGAGTGTTTTTCAAAGATTTTTATTGTGTGTGTATAAATTAGTGCGTTTAGCGTGTTAACGCCACCTCCGCGACGACCTTGCCGTCGTCGAGCGTCAGCACGCGCAAAGTGCCCCGATCCAACATGCCGTAGCTAGCCGGGAAGCCCCCTTTCGGGATGCTGACCGAGCCCGGATTGAAGCAATAGATCTCACCCTGCCGCTCCGCCTGCGGCAGATGCGTATGGCCGTAGGCCAGGACGTCACCGCGGGATAACGGCGGCAGTGCCGAAGGATGATAAAGGTGACCGTGGGTCAAAAACAATCGTCTTTTTTGCAGTAGAACCTGTTGCCACGGCGCCTCGATAGGAAACGTCAGCAGCATCTGATCGACCTCGCTGTCACAATTGCCGCGAACGGCGATGATCTTGTCGCTATAGCGATTCAATCGTTCGGCAACCTGAGCGGGCTGATAGCCGGCCGGCAGCGCGTTGCGCGGGCCGTGATTCAGCAAATCACCCAGAAGAATCAGCCAGTCAGCGCCGTGTTGTGCGAATAATTCCAGCACGCGTTCGGTGGCCGGCAGCGATCCGTGGATATCCGAGGCGAACATCAGCTTCATAACCTTGTCCTATAGAGGGAAATAAGCGCCATTTTACCGCGCCGGCGCCGTACGGCAAACCGCCGCCCGCCCCGGTGGAGAATTGTGATCCAACTGCGCAGATAGCATCGGACGAATCCCACATAGCCTG
>NZ_JBFAHF010000107.1:0-1468 GCF_040654015.1 Nocardia sp. NPDC050799 | reverse complement strand
CCCGCTCATTGGGGCACCATCCCTTCTGCAACCCGAAGAGTTAGGGTTGTTGCCTCCCGGTTCCGGTGGGTGCATGGCCTCCTCCGCTTGCCACTCGATGGCCATCGTGAGTCCTGCCAGCCCCACCGGGCCGGGGGCCGCAGACCGGCATCAGGGACACGCCCCGCAGAGGGCCGATCAATGAGCTTCCGGCGGCGGCCCTCGCTACCGACGAGGTAAAACACCGACCTCGAAGGAGCACACCTGTGCCGTTCACCGGCTGGGACTGGGCCACTGCCACCCACGACGTCACCGTGATCGACGACACCGGCAACAAACTCGACCGGTTCCCCGTCCCCCACACCGAGGACGGCATCGCGGCCGCCTTGACGCGACTGGCCCGCAACGGCGACCCCGCCGCACTGCCCGTGGCGATCGAGACCACCCGCGGCCTGATCGTGGACCGGCTCCTGGCCGCCGGACACCCAGTGATCCCAGTGCACCCCAACGCTTTCCACGCCGCCCGGCCCCGCTGGGGCGCAGCCCGCGCCAAAAACGACCCCGGCGACGGGTTCAAACTCGCCGACTACGCCCGCACCGACCACCACCGGCTGCCCGTACTGGCACCGACCCTGCCCGAAACACTCGAACTGCAGGCACTGACCCGCCAGCGCAGCGACCACCTCGAGATGCGCATCGCCGCGGTCAACCAGCTCGCCGCCCTGCTCGACGAGCACTGGCCGGGCGGGAAAACCGTATTCGCCCAACTGCATTCGGCAATCGCACTGGACTTCCTGGACCGCTACCCGAGCCCGCAAGCCGCCGCCGGCCTGACCGCCTCCCGCCTCGAGGCGTTCTGCCGCCGCCACGGCTACAGCGGCCGCCGCACCGGCACCGAACTGCTGGCACGGCTGCGTCAGCCCCCGGTATCGGCCAGCCGACTCAGTGAACCGGTCATCGCCCAGCTGATCCACGCCCAGGTCTCGATCGTGCGGTCGATCCGAACCGGCATCGACGCCCTGGACGCCGTGATCGCCGACGCTGTCGCGGCGCACCCCTACGCCCGGATGCTGGCCGACCTGCCTTGCATCGGGACACTCAACCTGGCCCAGATCATCGGCGAGGTCGGCCCGATCCTCGAACGCGCCACCAGCCTCGACCAACTCGCCGCAGAGACCGGCATTGCACCGGTTACCCGCGCTTCCGGCAAAACCCACACCGTCGCGTTCCGCCACGCCACCAACAAGCGCGCCCGCCAAGCCCTGGTCACCTGGATCGACAACAGCCGCCGCGCCGCCCCCTGGGCCGAACGCCGCTACGCTGCCGCCCGCGACCGCGGGCAACGCCACCCACACGCCATCCGCACCCTCGGCCGCGCCTGGCTGCGCGTCCTCTGGGCCTGCTGGCGCACCAAAACCACCTACAACCCCGCCGCGCACGGCGCGGCCGAACAGTCGATCGCGGCATAGGGGTTGACTCAGGGAACTCA
>NZ_JBFAHF010000106.1:0-1530 GCF_040654015.1 Nocardia sp. NPDC050799 | reverse complement strand
GCGCGCGCCGCTGTTCTTGCCGCTTTCGATAAAGCGCAGCACCGACTCCATGTGCGCGAAGCTGACCAGCGGCCCGAAGTTGGTCTGCGGATCGGTCGGATCGCCGAGGCGAATGCGCTTCACGCGTTCGAGGATCTTCGCCTCAAACTGCGCCTGCAACGCCGCCGGCACAAAGACGCGGGTGCCGTTGGTGCACACCTGGCCGGAGCTGTAGAAGTTGGCCATCATGGCGATATCGGCGGCGCGATCCAGATCGGCGTCGTCGAAGATAATCAGCGGCGACTTGCCGCCCAGCTCCATGGTGACTTCCTTCAGCGTCGAACCCGAGGCGTTGGCCATCACCTTCTTGCCGGTTTTCACCCCGCCGGTGAAAGAGACTTTGGCGATGCCCGGATGGTCGGTCAGGTACTGCCCCACCTCCGCACCGCTGCCGGTCACCACGTTGAACACGCCGTCCGGCAGGCCGGCTTCGGTGTAGATTTCCGCCAGCTTCAACGCCGTCAACGACGTAACTTCACTCGGCTTGAAGATCATCGCGTTGCCCGCCGCCAGCGCCGGCGCTACCTTCTGCATTTCACTGGCGATCGGCGAGTTCCACGGCGTAATGGCGGCGATCACCCCCATCGGTTGATACTGGCTGAGCGTCATCACCTCGGCGCTGCGCGGGGTCGGCAGCTCACCTTCCAACACCTCGCAGGCGGCCGCGAAGTAGCGCGCGGTCGCCGCCGCGCTGGCCACCAGCCCGCGGGTCTCCGCCAGCGGCTTGCCGTTGTCGCGGGTCTGCAGCTCGGCCAGCTGTTCCTGCTGCGCCAGGATCAGGTTGCTGACGCGGTAGAGGATCGAGGCGCGTTGGTGCGGCACCAACCCACGCCACTCCGGCGCGCGCCAGGCGCGTTCCGCTGCCTCCACCGCCTCATTCACGTCCTCGACGTTAGCGGCACGCAGCCGCGCGTTGACGCTGCCGTCAGCCGGGAATACCGAAGCCATCTCTTCGCCACGCCCTTCGCGCCAGCGTCCGGCGACAAAAATATTCAATCGTTCCATGCTCCGCTCCTGCCGTTCAGGCAATAAAACCGCCGTCCACCAGACGGCGGCAGGCTTGTACCGCGCTCAGCGCCGCCAGGGTTGATGTTTTGGGATTGCTCGCCAGCGGGGTGCCGCTCAGCTCGATGTGAAACTCGCCAAAATCGCCGCACACTTGCAGGCGATGGGTATTGCGTCGGGTGGCGGGATCGACCTGCAGGCGTACCCGGGTGGCGTCCATCCCCAGGCCGTTGAGCGCAATGGTGGCCGCCACGTTGGCATTAGCCGGGAACAAACGCGCCGCTTCACGCGCCGAACCTACCAAAAACACCTGCGCTTCACTCACCGCATCGAGATCGATCAACTGTTCCGCCGGGCTGCCGCGCCAGCTGGCCGGGCTTTTACTGGCCTGATAGGTCACGCTCTCCAGCCCGCCTTCGCGCGCCGACGCCAGCCCGTCCATCCCCGCCACCGCGCCGGACAGCACGATCAGTTGCCCGTGATGGC
>NZ_JBFAHF010000105.1:0-1671 GCF_040654015.1 Nocardia sp. NPDC050799 | reverse complement strand
ACTCCTCCGACACGACAATCCTTTCCGCTGAAGCAGGCCGCCTCAGCTTGTCGGATCACCGCCCCGCCCACAAGATCGCTGACAGTCCCCCTGAGTGTCGTTGCAGTACTAACCCACAAAATCTAAGGATCATCATGCGCTACACCACATTCGGACGACGTTCAGGCCTGCGGGTCTCCGAGTACGCCCTCGGCACGGGGAACTTCGGGACGGCTTGGGCCAGCGGCACGGGCGCCGCGGAGGCCCGCGTCATCTTCGACCGGTTCGCCGAGGCCGGCGGCACGTTCCTCGACACCGCAGGCATGTACCAGGCTGGCGAGTCCGAGGCGATCCTCGGCGGCCTCCTGGGCGCCGACCGCGATCACTTTGTCGTGTCGACGAAATACGGTGCCAGCGATGCGACGGAGCCACACGTCTCACGGACCGGAGGTGGGCGAAAGAACCTCGTCGCGTCGGTGGAGGCAAGCCTGGCACGGCTGGGCACGGACTACCTCGACCTGCTGTGGGTCCACTTCCCCGACGGCGTCACCCCGATCGACGAGATCGTCCGCGGGATGGATGATTTGGTGCGCTCCGGCAAGGTCCATCACGTCGCGCTCTCGAACTTCCCGGCGTGGCAGGTCTCCGCCGCGGCCACCCTGGCGGACATGCGCGGCTGGGCGCCGATCGTCGGCATTCAGACCGAATACAGCCTCGTCGAACGAACGGCCGACCGCGAGCTCATGCCGATGGCCGAAGGGTTCGGATTGGCCGTGAACCTGTGGTCGCCTCTCGCCGGCGGACTACTGACGGGCAAGTACCGCACCGGTGGTGAGGGTCGGGCGACTGATCCCAGCCGGTTCGTCATTCCAGAGTCCGGCCAACGGACCGCCGTCATCGACGAGGTCCTGACAGTCGCGAAGGAGACCGGCGCGAGCGCCGCCCAGGTATCGATGGCCTGGCTACGTGAACGCGGCAATCGATCTGCCGCGACTTTCATTCCGATCGTCGGGCCGCGGACCCTGGCTCAGCTGGACGACTACCTCGCTGCACTCGAGGTGACATTGACCGCCGAGCAGTACATGCGGCTCGACGAGGTCAGCGCCGTCGAACTGGGTGTCCCGCACTGGATCAACTCGCAGGTTCGCCCGAACCTCCTGGGTGGTGACGCCGGCCGGTTCGTCGGTCCGGTTACCCCGATCGTCTGACAGCGGTAGATCAACTTCCGGTCTTTGCGTCGCCGACTTCACCGGTGCCGGGTTCTCGGCGGTGGGGGCTGCCCGCCGTCACCGCCCTGGCCGAGGTGCACTGTAGGTTCCGGGGCCCGGCGCCATCTCAAATATTCGCTGGCCTGTGCTCATACGGGTTTGTCTCACGCCCATCCTCAACCATATGTCTCACGAACAGCGTCAGCTGGCCGATTGCGACGAGTGAGAAACCGCTGCCCGCCATCGCTTTCAACCAAGACCCGGGTATGCAGATCTTCGACGCTCAGGCGGACCTTCTCAGCGACTGCTGCCAGCTGCGCTGACGGTCCAACGCCGAGGTCGGCGACCAGCTGCTCAAGCGTCTGAAACACCTTTCCCAGTCCCTGCCTTAAGAGCGTGTCTTATGTGGGTAGTTTCTTGTAGCAGGTGATCGCGGCTGCGAGTTGTAGAAAGGCTGCGAAAAGATGGCCGTGGCGTTCGTAGC
>NZ_JBFAHF010000104.1:0-1774 GCF_040654015.1 Nocardia sp. NPDC050799 | reverse complement strand
TCCACCTGTTCTCAGGGATCGTGGCAATTGGTGCCTAATGCCCTGAGCCACGCGAAAGGTGGTCGTTAATTACGCCGAAACAATAAAAAAACCCCGACACCTGGGCCGGGGTGGGGCCAGTCTTTCCTGGCTGTCACTTCATCGTCGTTAATATTCCAGGCTCTCATCCCTCTATCATCGAGACGCGCAAAGGAGCCCGAAGATTACGCCTGCGCAGGTGATACCGCGATACGGCGGGCATTGGTGTTAACGCCCCACAAGCCGGCCAACGCACTGACCACTGCGCCAATCAACAGCGCAAAGAATGACCATAATGCAGCCCGCGACAATTCGTCTGCAGCAGCGGCAGCCTGTTCGCGCGCCTTCTGTTTCAGCTCCACATACTCCTGTTTTGCCTGATTGATTTTTGCTTCGGCGTCATCCAAACGCTGATTAACCAGCTGCGCAGTTTTATTTTTGGCTTCGACCAAATTCTTCACCGTCTGGTCTACTTCCTGCGGCGTCATATCGGTATTTTCTGCCAAGGCCTTTTTCAGGGCGTCTTGATCCACATCTTGCGAGATGGCCTCACCCTGTTTTTTAAGCTTGGCGACCAGTTGATTAATAATGGCGTCGCTATTGTCAGGCTGAAGTGCCAGGGCTTTTACTGCGTCCGCCAAATCAGTTTTGGCCGCATTCAACTGCTGTTGCATGAATTCAGGCTGCAATGACGGGATACCGCTTTTTTTAAGCGCCGTAACCACATCGCCTTGCAGCTGTTCAGGTTCCAAGGTTGTGTCAATGCCCAACTTGTCAAACACTTTACCGCCGGCGTCCGCCAATCCGGATGCCCCTTTGCCAATCGCTGAACCGGCGCCGGAGAGCAAGCTGCCGGAGGTCGAAGCGATAGCGCCCAGCGCATTGCCGGTCGCCTTCACTGCAGACCCGACCAGCATCCCACCCAGTACCGCCGCCACAATCAGTGACGTAGCCCAGACCAGGAAGCCATGAATAAGTCCGTCATTAGCAGCCAAACGCCCAGCAATAAAAGCGCCGGCGGCCAAACTAATAATGATTGAAACAGCGGACCAAATCACTACGGTGGTACCGGCGCCGTTTATCGGATCGTCTGATGTCGGATCCACGATGGAGAATCCAAGACTGGTGCCTAACGTCGACAGCAACAGTGAAACAGCCAATACGGTGATCACGCCGCCGATGACGCTGCCCCAGGAGATTTTTTTCGCCGCTACCCATTCTTTTGCCACTTCCATAGTAAAACTCCTTTTAAGTTTTCGATTATAAAGAAATGCCAGAAAGCCTTACCATTATAGACTCGCTTCATCAATCAGGCGGTTAAAGGGTGAAAACAGTTAAAAATAATTAATGATAATAACATCAAGAGTGCGTCTACTCTCAGCGGCGATACGCTGACAGACCGTCTTAGCATCACTATTCTTACGCTATCCACCAGTGAACAGGGTCTTAGCGCAAAACATGAACCGGTTACTCGCAGCCCTCATCGTGGCGTGCGCGGCATTGGCGACGTTATATGGGCTGGTGCATTTTGGCGCACGTTCGGTGCCGCGCGCGATTGCGGTCAACGAGGCGCCGCTGGGGTGTGAGGATGAACCTGAGCTCGCCGGCGAGTGCGGCGATGACGATGAGGCTCCCGCCGACGAATTTCGCCGGCCGGCGACGCTGAACGCCCGGGCCGACGGTTAATGAACGTTACGAGCTATCCCCATTGCCGCCAGGCGTACGGCAGGCTAGGCTGTTCAGCTCATGGGCCGCC
>NZ_JBFAHF010000103.1:0-1912 GCF_040654015.1 Nocardia sp. NPDC050799 | reverse complement strand
GAGTTATTGTCAATTCCTGTGGATCTCCATTTTTCTCAGGTTGCTCGCAGCCAGTGATCGAGGGCTGCGAAGTGCTCGCCGCTGAGTCCTCGGAATGGCTCGACGTGCCGCAGGAGTGCAGGGCCGCGATGTTGGGTGGCGACCCAGGTGCGGTCAGCGTCGGTGATCTCGTCGTCGACCCAGGCGAACGGGCGTCCGGCCGCCCAGTCCACCAGGGTCCGGGTCTTCCAGCACAGTCCGAACCAACGGTCCTCGCGTTCGTACTCAGCGGAAGATTCCGGCCAGCGCACGACCGGCAATCGTGGCAGCCCGAGCCGGGGCCCGAGCTCGTCATTGGCCTCGTCTTCCCATGTCGTGGCCCAGACCAACTGGCACGGCAACTTTGCCAGCCAGCGGCCGATCTCGGGTCGCAGCCGCGAAAAGTGCGAGTCCGACACGACACTGCGTGGCTCGCGCCCGGGGTCTTCACCGAACGGGAGAAGCGGCCCATCGACATCGAGGAACAGCAGTGGGTGTTGTGCGTGATCGGTCATGCTGCAGTGGCCTGTTCGCGCTCGACGAGAGCGCCGCGTTCGAAACGTGCTCCGGCTCGCACCCGGGCGACCAGGTGTGGTGCGTTGACCGCTCGCCAGCGGGTTTGAGCGGCCTCGATCAGCTTGTAGGCCATCGCCAGTCCAGCCGCCCGCGAACCCGGACCCTTGGTGACTTTCGTGCGTAAACGCACGGTGGCGAAGGTGGATTCGATCGGGTTGGTGGTGCGCAGATGGATCCAATGCTCTGCCGGATACTTGTAGAACTCGAGCAGCACGTCGGCGTCGTCGACGATCTTCGCGACAGCTTTCGGATATTTCTTGCCGTAGTCGAGGCCGAACGCTTTGATCGCGCCCTGCGCATGGTCGATGTCCTCGGCGTTGTAGATCTCCTTCATCGCCGCGGTCGCACCCGGATGCGCCGACTTCGGCAGCGCGGACAGGACATTGGCCTGCTTATGGAACCAGCATCGCTGTTCGCGAGTGTCGGGGAAGACCTCACGGACTGCTTTCCAGAACCCGAGCGCCCCGTCACCGACGGCGAGCACCGGGGCCCGCATGCCACGACGCCGGCAGTCGCGCAGCAGATCCGCCCATGACTCGTGCGATTCACGGAAACCGTCGGTGAGCGCGACCAGCTCTTTGCGGCCGTCGGCACGAACCCCGATCATCACCAGCAGACACAGTTTCTCCTGGTCGAGACGCACCTTCAGGTGGATCCCATCGACCCATAGGTAGACGTAGTCGGCGCCGCCCAGGTCGCGGCCGGCGAAGCTGCGGGCTTCATCCTGCCACTGGCCGGTCAACCGGGTGATCGACGCCGGTGATAACCCGGCCCCGGTCCCGAGGAACTGTTCGAGGGCGGGTGCGAAGTCTCCGGTGGACAGGCCGTGCAGATACAACAGCGGCAATACCTCGCTGATCTGCGGCGACCGGCGTGCCCAGGCGGGCAGGATCGCCGAGGAGAACCGCTGCCGAGCACCGGTTGCGGGATCGACTCGTTTGTCGTTGACCCGCGGCGCCTTCACCGCCACCGCGCCCGCGCTGGTGAGCACCTCCCGCTCGGCGTGATACCCGTTGCGCACCACCAGCCGATGACCGTTCTCGTCGACCTCGCCGGCGAACCGGGCCACATACTCGGCGACCTCGGCCTGCAACGCCGCCGCGAGCATCTTGCGGGCACCGTCACGCACGATCTCGTCCAGCAACGACGCTCCGCCGGACACACCGACCTCGTTGGACTCGACAAGATCTTGAACTACCTTGAGCACGGGCGTACCTTCCCGACCGGCGTTGGCGCGCCGGCCTGATCAAACCTCGGATTCGAAGATCATCCGGGAAGGTACCCCTCCCGGTCATCCACAGGTTTTGATCATTGCTCC
>NZ_JBFAHF010000102.1:0-1987 GCF_040654015.1 Nocardia sp. NPDC050799 | reverse complement strand
TTCGACTCCTCCGACACGACAATCCTTTCCGCTGAAGCAGGCCGCCTCAGCTTGTCGGATCACCGCCCCGCCCACAAGATCGCTGACAGTCCCCCTGAGGTGTCGTTGCAGTACTAGTAGTGCGTAGGCATGTCGGCGGAGAGTGGCCGGCGAAAGGTCGGTTTCTCGGCAGATCTCGGGGATGCTTCCGGAATGCTTTGGGTACCAGTGACTGAGTAGGACGTGTTCGGCTTGTCGGCACGCCTGGTCGAGTTCGGTGGGGTCTGGGACCCCGAAATGAAGCGTCTGGTGTGCACGGGCGAGCCGGGTGATGGTGTTGGTGTCGTTTTCACCGCGGCGCAGCGCGGGTGGGAGTTGTGTGTGTTTGCGGGCCAGCAGCATGACGGTGGGGTCGGGATCGGTCGTGTCGCTGAGGACGGTGGCCAGCCGGAGGGTCAAGTCGAGCAGGGATTCGCCGGTGTGGGCGTGGGTGACTTTGCCGACGTTACCGAACTTGGTGGGCACCAGATGAATTGGTGGGCTTGCGGTGCGGATGACGGATACATCGGGTGGGTGGGTTCCGGTCCGTATTGTGGCCGCGAGGGCGCAGATCGGTGGTGTGCTTCGGCGGTTTCCGGTGAGCATTACGGTGGTGGGGAGGTTGTCGCGGAGCCGTAGCAGCCGCGGGACGTCGGCGCCGTTCCAGCCGTAGATGGACTGGTCGGGGTCGGCGACGACCATCAGGGGGATCCCGTGGCGGCGCATCGCGTCGAAGAGTTCCAGGTCGGATACCGAGCAGTCTTGGGCTTCGTCGATGACGATTTCGGAGAATCGCGAGTGCAGTGTGTCGAGCACGTGCAGTGCGGCGCTGCGAAGGTTGCGGTGCGCCTGTCGTCGAACCTCGTGGCCGGTGAAGTAGCCGCGTTGGAACCAGTGGTCTCGACACCGGATCGCGGCGGAGATCCATTGTGACTGAGTGAACGGCGAGCCGGCGATGGCTCGTCCGGCGCCGGTTTGGGCGCCGGGGACGGTGACGACTTCGGTCGGTGTGGAGGAGTTCAGCCTGAAGTCGAAGGCCGCGAGTGGCACCACACGGTTGCCGATTTTCGCTTCCGCGTTCGGCAGATGACGCCAGGACTCGATGCGTCGTGCGATTTGAGGTTCGGGCAGGTAGGGGAAGACCATAAATTGCCAGATGAACGCGTCCAGCGTGCCTATGAAGTGGGGAAACTGGGTGAGCTCGGGATGCCCGGCCGCGACACAGCGCGTGTTCATCTGATCACGTGCGTTGCGCGTGAAGGAGATCAACGCTCGACCGCCACGCAGCGTGGAGGCGGGGTGCTCGATGTGGCGGGACACGATCACGTGGGTCTTCCCCGCACCAGGGCAGGCCTGGACGAACAACGGTGCCTGGGTGTAGATCGCCCGCTGCTGTTGAGCGACTGCCATTGCGAGGTCGTCAGTCACCGGCCGTTTCCGATTGAGTGGTGTGGGTGATGAATTCGAGTGCCTGTGCCAGGTAGTCGGGGCACTGGAACGTTCGCTCGGGTTGTGTTATCAGGATGTCGGCGAGGGCTTGAGCGAATGCGGGTTTGGAGACCGCGGTCTTGCCGGTCGATGTTTCCCCCTTGTCGTCAACGTTCTTGGCGGGATCAAACAGCCCCCAGAAGGCGCGGGAGTGGTCGATCGAGTCCAGAACTGTCTGCCAGCGGTGCTTGGAGTTGGGGTGCAGGTCGAGGAATGCGTCGCGCAGCACCGGCTCGTTGTCGGCGGACCATAGTTGTGGTTCGAGGGATCGAGCTCCGGCGAAGACTCCGAGTAGCCCGGGCTGGTGGGCCTCGGCCAGGACTCTATATCGCTCGATCCGCTTGGACTCGTCCTCGTCCTCGTTCTTGTCGGTATCGGTGATCAGTGCTAGTACTCCAGCCGCACTTGGTTATGTTGTGCGGTATGGTCTTTCGTCGTGTCGATCGATGAGAACCTGGCTGCGTGGGTGGCTGGGCTGGAT
>NZ_JBFAHF010000101.1:0-1993 GCF_040654015.1 Nocardia sp. NPDC050799 | reverse complement strand
CCGGCGCCGACGGATCCACCGCCACCGCCGCGGCCAGCAACTCCGGCAATGTCGACGCCGGCACCGCCGCACCACCCGTGCGGGACAGGACCTCGCGTCGTTCACTCGGATCGAGGAGTTCGAGATCGCCGAGCACCGCGTCCGGGTCGGCGGCGACCGCCGACAGCAACCGCTGGAACCGGGTGATCATCGTGGACGCGGTGGCTTCGTCGAACAGTTCGGTGGCGTAGTTCACCACCAGTTCCAGACCGCCCGAACCGTTTTCGGCCAGCGAGAACTGGAGGTCGAAACGCGCCACATCGTCGGCGATCTCCAGCCCGGCGACGGTCAGCCCGGCCAGGTCCAGCGCCGGCGCCTCCTGGTTCTGGAACGACAGCGCCACCTGGAACAACGGGTTGCGCGCCTGCGAACGCTCCGGGGCCAGCAGATCCACCAGCCGCTCGAACGGCACATCGGCATTGCCGAACGCGTCCAGGTCCGTCCGGCGGGCCCGATCCACCAGATCGGCGAAGGTTTCGCCCGATCCGACCGCGGTCCGCAGCACCAGCGTATTGACGAACATGCCGACCAGATCGTCGAGCGCCTGCTCACCACGACCCGCGATCGGCGTACCGATCGCGATGTCGTCGCTACCGGACAACCGCGCCAGCAACGCCGCCAAACCGGCGTGCAGCACCATGAACATCGACGCGCCGCGAGCACGGGCCAGGGCGTTCAGATCCCGCACCAGCTCGGCGTCCAGCTCGCCGTGCACCCGCGCGCCGCGCAGCGACGCCACCGCGGGACGCGGGCGGTCGGTGGGCAGCGCCAGTTCGTCGGGCAGGTCCGCGAGGGTGTCCTGCCAGAACGCGAGCTGGCGGGCCATCGGGGCGTCCGGGTCGTCCTCGGCGCCCAGGACCTGCCGCTGCCACAGTGTGTAGTCGGCGTACTGGACCGGCAGCGGCGCCCAGCCCGGCAGCTCGCCCTGGGTGCGCGCCGCGTACGCGGTCATCACATCCCGGGCCAGCGGCGCCAGCGAGAAACCGTCACCGGCAATGTGGTGCAACACCACGACCAGGACGAATTCTTTGGGCGCGACGGCGAAGAGACGGACCCGCACCGGCACGGCGGCGGCCACATCGAAGCCGGTCGCCGCGAACTCGGCGATCTGTGTCACCACCTCGTCCGCGGACACCTGCTCCGGCTCCAGGACCGGTACGGCCCGGTCGGCCGGGAGGATCTGCTGCACCGGCCGGCCACCCTGCTCCGGGTACCGGGTCCGCAGCGATTCGTGCCGGGCCACCACATCACCGAGCGCCGCGCGCAAGGCCGCCACCTCGAGATCGCCGGTGAGGCGGATCGCCATCGGCAGGTTGTAGGCCGCCGAGGAGGTGTCGTACTGGTTCAGGAACCACATCCGCTGCTGCGCGTAGGACAGCGGCACCAGTTCCGGCCGCGGCCCGGCGACCAGCTCCGGCCGGGACCGGGCGCCGGATTCCTCCACCCGGAGGGCGAGCGCGGCCACGGTCGGCGCCTCGAACAGCGCGCGGACCGCCACCTGGGTACCGAGGGCCGCGCCGATCCGGGCCGCGACCTGCATACCGATCAGGGAGTTACCGCCCAGCTCGAAGAAGTCGTCGTCCGCGCCGACCCGCTCCACGCCCAGCACGTCGGCGAAGGTCGCCGCCACGATCTCCTCGATCGGGGTGGACGGCGCCCGGAATACCCGGGCCGCGAAGACCGGTTCGGGCAGCGCCCGGCGATCGAGCTTCCCGCTGGCGTTCAGCGGGAAGGCGTCGAGCACGACGAACGCGGCGGGCACCATGTACGACGGCAACCGGCCCGACAGGGCGGCGCGCAGCGCGTCGGTCTCGACCGCGGCGCCGGCGGCCGGCACCACATAGCCGACCAGCTGATCCCCGGTGCGCGCGTCACCACGCATGACCACCACGGCCTGCCCGACCTCGTCCACACCGGTCAGCGCCGACTCGATTTCGCCGAGTTCGATGCGCAG
>NZ_JBFAHF010000100.1:0-2041 GCF_040654015.1 Nocardia sp. NPDC050799 | reverse complement strand
TACGAGGGTTTCTTCTGCGACGCCGACAAGGCGGCGTTGAGGTTTATCCAGCTGACCTATCAGCTGATCCTGCCGGGGCTGGTTGTGGCCTTCAGCGACGGGGGCTTGAAAGAGCTGCTGTTCCGCTTCCGCGCGCGCAACTACCCGAATACGCTGGACGACGCCGAGCAGCGTCGCTGGCTGCAACACCGCCAGGAAGCGCTGAGCGCAGAGCGCGTGCAGAGTTACCTGCTGCAGCTCGAATCACTGTATAACCTGCACGAAGGCGACAAAGAGAAAACCGCCCTGTTGAAAGCGCTGTTCGATTACGGCAAAGAGTTGGTGGGATAAAACCCGCCGCAGCAGAAAAGGAAAAGGCCGCGAAAGCGGCCTTTTTTGTGGCTGATGACCCGTCCTGAATAGCGTTGACACATTTTACTCACGCACAGAGGAAAATGTGATGAACCAGTATATTAAACGCACACAACGCGATTACTCTCTATCCTTTAAACTGGCTGTCGTCGAACAGGTCGAAAAAGGCGAGATGACATACCGCCAGGCGCAAGATCGCTACGGTATCCAAGGCAGCCAGACTGTCATGAACTGGCTGCGCAAATACGGTCAACTTGACTGGCGAACTTCTCCTTCCACCAGAACGTGCGGAGACAACATGCCCAAACTCCCCCTGACGCCCGAACAGCGTATTAAAGAACTTGAGCAGCAACTGGCTGAATCTGAAGTCAAAGCCCAGTTCTTCGAAGCTGTCGTCAAAGTGATGAACACCGACTTTGGCGCCACGCTGACAAAAAAGCAGCTAACCGCCTTATCGCGCAAACACAAGTACCGGGACTCACAGTAACGCGGGCCTGCCGATGGATGGGCATCAGCCGACAAGCGTGGTATCAGTCCCTGCAGCGTGAAGCAGGCAAAGAGGAGCAGGCCCGGCATCTCGTCGAACAGGTGACGGCCATCCGCTTGCACCAACCCCGACTGGGGACACGTAAGCTGCATCACCTGTTGCGGCAACACCCCGAACCGGCGTTGCATGTGGGCCGTGACCGGTTGTTCAGTATCCTGCGCTGCGCGCGGTTACTGGTGATGCCTAAACGGGCGTATCACAAGACGACGCACAGCCATCATCGTTTTTATCGCCATCCCAACCTGCTAAAAGCGGGAGACAATCAAGTAATAGCCAGCCGTCCGGAACAGGTATGGGTGGCGGATATCACCTACCTGCCGCTGAGAACGGGGACGGCGTATGTCAGCCTGGTAACGGATGCCTGGTCGAGAAAAATCGTGGGATATCACGTGCATGACAGTCTGCATACCCGGCATGTCGCCTGCGCGTTCAAAATGGCACTGGCCGGCAGACGCACGGCGTTGCCGTTGGTGCATCACTCGGACAGGGGTATCCAGTACTGCTCGCAGGAATATCAGGCGTTACATCAGCAGTATGGCGTCATCTGCTCGATGACGGACGGGTATGACTGTTATCAGAACGCGCTGGCGGAACGGATAAACGGGATACTCAAAACGGAATACCTGCTCGGCAGGCCAGAAGATATCGCGCAGGCAAGAAAGATGGTCAGGGAGTCGGTGAACCTCTACAACACGCGGCGGCCGCACTTGTCGCTGAAATACAAAACGCCCGATGAGGTTCATCGGGCGTTATCCGGTTGAAAAGTGTCAACCTATATCAGGACTAGTCACCGGTAAACTCCAACTGGCAACCGCCTTCATCCTGCTGATTGCGCTTAATGAGCGGTTGTGCGTGCAGCGCCTGCTCGTTGTCGTGGCCCTCATTACCGGTCTGGCGGTCAACGGTTATTCACTCTATCAGGGGCTGCGGCTGGATATTCCGCGCGTGGAGCTCAACTTCGATCGCGCCACGGTCGTTGCCTACCTGATGACCGCCATCGATCTGGTGATGATGCAAGCCATCCTGATGCTGCGCACCCGCTACCGTCTGGTGTTGTACATTGCGGCGTTCCTGCTGTCCTTCTCTGCGCTGGTGCTCACCGGCACGCGCGCGGCCATGCTGGTTTACCCGGTGGCGGTTTGT
>NZ_JBFAHF010000099.1:0-2073 GCF_040654015.1 Nocardia sp. NPDC050799 | reverse complement strand
CTTCGACTCCTCCGACACGACAATCCTTTCCGCTGAAGCAGGCCGCCTCAGCTTGTCGGATCACCGCCCCGCCCACAAGATCGCTGACAGTCCCATCCGGCAACGAATTCCGATCTCGGGTCGGTCCGTATCGATGCAAGCTTCGCCGGCTATCGAAAGCTGTTGTCGTGGGCGCGGTAATGGCCGGAACGCAGGTGGGCGATGGATGAGGTGACCGGTTCCTTCCGGACAGTGGCCCCTCGTAGGGTGGTTACTGAAAGTGAGGGAGCAGTTTGTGGGGCGGCATCGCAGGAGTACTCGCCTGAGTACAAGGACGAGGCCGTGAGCGAACCTACGGTTGGATCGTCAAACACCGCCGCTGCGTCCGCGACTACGAAACCCGGCCCGACCACCACGAAGCCATGATCTACATCGCCATGATCGCCACGCTTTCGAGACGACTCACCCGCAAGTGACCCGGAGTTCTCAGACGCGCTCTTAGAGATCAGTTCAGAATGAGCTTCCGGAGGCATATGATCGAGCAAGCCAGACTCAGTAGTGCTTGGTGGATGTCGGCGCGGCGTTCGTAGCGGGTCCGTAAGCGTTTGAAGGCGTGCAGCCACGCGAAAACGCGCTCGACCGGCCATCGGAGCTTCCCCAATCCGGAGCCGTGGCCGGTGTTGCGGCGGGCGATGACCGGGGTGATGCCGCGGGCCCGGAGAAGCCGGCGGTATTTGTCGTGGTCATAGCCACGGTCGGCATACAGGTGCCAAGGTCGGCGCCAGGGGCGGCCGCGGCGGCCCCTGGTCACGGGCAGGGCATCGACGAGCGGGATGAGCTGGGTGACGTCGTTGCGGTTTCCGCCGGTCAGCGTGACCGCCAAGGGTGTCCCGGCAGCGTCGGTGATCAGGTGATGCTTGGAACCCGGCCGGCCTCGGTCGACCGGGCTCGGGCCGACATGGTCCCCCCTTTGAGAGCCCGCAGGTGTGAGGCATCGACCAGCACCCGTGACAGCTCGAGCCGTCCGGCTGCCCGCAGCTCGTTCAATACGCTTTCGTGCAGTTGCTGCCACACTCCTGCCTGTGACCATTCGCTCAACCGACGCCAGCAGGTCGCGCCCGAGACACCGAACAACCCGGTCGGTAGCTGGTTCCAGCCGATACCCGTGCGAGTCACGTACAGGATGCCTTCCAGCGCGGCCCGGTCATCGGACCGATGTCGGCCCGGGTAGCGGAAGCGTCTCTCCCGCGGAGGAATCAACGACTCCAGCCTGGCCCACAACGCATCGGTCACCACCTCGTCAACCACGCTGAGATTGTCAAACACGCTGCGGGACAGCGCAAGCTGCCACCAAAACTCATTCTGAACTGATCTCTTACACCGCTTTCGCTTCCAAGCCTGACCGGGTAACCGCCCGGCTGATCGTGCGCCGTGTCCGCGATGCTGCTCGTCAGGACGAATTGTTCCCGGTCTGGCGGTATCACCCGTTCTTCACCGACTCGACCGAACCGGTCGTGGACGCCGACCTCGCTCACCGCCGCCATGCCGTCATCGAAACCGTGTTCGCCGACCTGATCGACGGCCCTCTGGCGCACATGCCGTCCGGGCGTTTCGGCGCGAATTCGGCCTGGGTGCTGTGCGCGGCGATCGCCCACAACCTGCTCCGCGCCGCCGGTCGGCTCGCCGACCCGCAACTGGGCCGCGCTCGCGGGGCGACCCTTCGCCGAAAGATCATCAACATTCCCGCTCGTTTCACCCGACCGCAACGCAGACCCGTCCTGCACCTGCCCGCTCACTGGCCCTGGGCCAACCCCTGGCGGCAGTTGTGGCACGCCACCACCACCGCACTCTCGACCGCCTGAACACCGCGAAACACCCCTACGACCAGGAGTAACAGTGGAAAGTCTGGGCAGACCAGCGGCTACCCGCTACCCAAAAACCAGTGGGCCGCGCACCTGCGGCGCGCGGCCCACTCAGCAACTTCATCGGTGGATCGAGGCTTACAGGGTGTCTTACGTGGGCGTAATTCGTTGTCCGGCATGATGTGACCCGTGGTCGACAGGCTTGCTCAGAGACTGGTCCCGGATGCGTTGT
>NZ_JBFAHF010000098.1:0-2332 GCF_040654015.1 Nocardia sp. NPDC050799 | reverse complement strand
GTGGTCGGGGCCCGCCCCCGATTCTGGACCGACGGAGCGAAGGAGCGCAGCGACTGAGCGGAGGAGGGAAGAATCGGGGTCACAGGGCCCCGACCCGCGGCGCCGGAGGCGCCGCCATGAACACAGCCCCGACCTGCACGGAATAGCCCGAGTTGAACCGGGGTTGTGAAAGCTCAATGACCTGGGAGGAGACAGTTCCGGATGTGTGCCGCATGATCGAGGGCGTGACCGAACTACCCGAACCGACCGTCCCGACCCCCGTGCCGCCCCCGTCCGCCATGCGCCGGGCGCTGCGCCGGGCACGTGACGGGGTCACACTGAACGTCGACGAGGCCACGGTTCTGCTGCACGCGCGCGGCGACGACCTCGCCGACCTGTGCCGCAGTGCCGCCCGGGTACGCGACGCCGGGCTGGCCTCGGCCGGACGGCCCGCCACCATCACCTATTCGCGCAATGTCTTCATTCCGCTGACCCATCTGTGCCGCGATACCTGCCACTACTGCACCTTCGTGACGGTGCCGGGCAAGTTGCGGGCACAGGGTCGCGGGATGTTCCTGGAACCCGACGAGGTGCTCGATATCGCGCGCCGGGGCGCCGAACTGGGCTGTAAGGAAGCGCTGTTCACCCTCGGCGACCGGCCCGAGGCCCGCTGGCCCGAGGCCGCGCAGTGGCTGGACGAACGCGGCTACGATTCCACCCTCGACTATCTGCGCGCGGTATCGATCCTGGTGCTCGAGGAGACCGGGCTGCTGCCGCATCTCAACCCCGGCGTCATGTCGTGGGAGGAGATCTCGCGGCTGAAACCGGTGGCGCAGTCGATGGGCATGATGCTCGAGACCACCGCGACCCGGCTGTTCACCGAGAAGGGCAACTGCCATTACGGCAGCCCCGACAAGGACCCCGCGGTACGGCTGCGCGCCATCACCGACGCGGGCCGGCTCTCGGTGCCCTACACCACCGGTGTCCTGGTGGGTATCGGCGAGAACATGGCCGAACGGGCCGATACGATCGCCGCGATCCGCAAACAGCACAGGGCGTTCGGTCATATCCAGGAAGTGATCGTGCAGAACTTCCGCGCCAAGGACGACACCGCCATGCGGCATGCGCCCGACGCGGACTTCACGGAGTTCCTGGCCACCGTCGCGGTGACCCGCCTGCTGCTCGGACCCGATGTCTCGGTGCAGGCGCCGCCGAACCTGGTGTCCGGGGCGGAATGCCGGGCCCTGCTGGAAGCCGGGATCGATGACTGGGGCGGCGTCTCACCGGTCACCCCCGATCATGTGAATCCCGAGCGGCCCTGGCCCAACCTGGACACGCTGGCCGAGATCACCGCGGCCGCCGGTTTCGAACTGGTGGAACGCACGTCGGCGCATCCGAAATATGTGCGGGCGGGCAACCCGTGGATCGATCCGCGGATCGGCGCGCATGTCGCGGCCCTGACCGACGCCGAGACCGGTCTGGCGAAGGCCGGCGCGCTCCCGGTGGGTCTGCCCTGGCAGGAACCCGACGAGTCCTGGGAGTCGGCGGGTCGTACCGATCTGAACACCGAGATCGATACCACCGGGCGCAATACCGATACCCGCAGCGATATCGACAACGCGTTCGGCGACTGGGACACCATCCGCGAACAGGTCCGCGACCTCGCCGCCGCGCCCCAGCGGCTGGACGCCGACGTACTGGACGCGCTGCGTGCCGCGGAACGGGATCCGGCCGGCCTCACCGATGCCCAGTACCTGGCGCTGGCCACCGCCGACGGACCCGATCTGGAAGCCGTCGCGGGTCTCGCGGACCAGTTGCGCCGCGATGTCTGCGGCGACGATGTCACCTACGTGGTGAACCGCAATATCAACTTCACCAATATCTGCTACACGGGCTGCCGGTTCTGCGCGTTCGCCCAGCGCAAGGGTGATGCCGACGCCTTCACCCTCAGCACCGGCGAGGTCGCCGACCGGGCCTGGGAAGCCTACGTCGACGGCGCGACCGAGGTCTGCATGCAGGGCGGTATCGACCCCGACCTGCCCGTCACCGGCTACGCCGACCTGGTGCGCGCGGTGAAGGCACGGGTGCCGTCCATGCATGTCCACGCCTTCAGCCCGATGGAGATCGTCAACGGGGCCTCTCGCGGTGGTGAAAGTGTCCGCGATTGGCTGATCGCGCTGCGTGAAGCCGGCCTGGGCACCATCCCCGGTACGGCCGCCGAGATCCTCGACGACGAGGTCCGCTGGGTGCTCACGAAGGGCAAATTGCCCGCCTCCGCCTGGATCGATGTGGTCACCACCGCCCACCAGGTCGGCATCCGGTCGAGCTCGACCATGATGTACGGGCATGTCGA
>NZ_JBFAHF010000097.1:0-2516 GCF_040654015.1 Nocardia sp. NPDC050799 | reverse complement strand
GTCGAACCCGACGTGAAAATCACATACGCCGTATTCGACGCACGCAACGGCGCACGACGATCCGCATCGGTGACCGCGGCATCGGCATACCCCGAGAGGTCGGTCTCGTCCACGACCACAACCGGACGGTTCGCCGTGGTGAATCCGTCCGCCGAACTCGTCAATACACAGACCGGGTCCGCGGTGGCCAGGATGTAGTCCGTGCGGTCGGCGGGCTGCTCCGGGTCCAGCGGCACATACGCACCACCGGCGGTGACCACCGCGTACATCGCCACAACCAGATCCAGCGAGCGCCGCATGCCCAGTGCCACCGGGACGTCCGGTCCGACGCCCAGCGAGATCAGGTGCCGCGCCAGGCGGTTCACCCGGCCGGCGAATGCGGCATAGGACAGACCTGTCCCCTCGAACGCCACCGCGGGCGCTTCCGGAGTGCGTGCCACCCGGTCGGCGAACAGACCGGCCAGGGTCGCGTCCGGATCGACGGCGCGTTCCGGGCCGTACCCGCCGCGCAGTACCGCCGAGGCCTCCAGCGCGTCCAGGAGCGGGAGATCACCCAGCGGCCGCTCCGGCGTCTTGACCACGGCCTTGAGCAACCGGACGAAACGCTGGGCGAACTGCGCGACCGTCTCGCGGTCGAACAGATCGGTCGCGTAGGTGAAGACCGCGTCGATGCCGGCCGTTCCGGTCCGCTCGCCGAGATCCAGCTGGAGATCGAATTTCGCGGTCTCCAAGGGCATCTCGACCGCGCCGATCGCCAGCCCGGACAGCTCGGTGTTCACCGCCGGCGTGTTCTGCATCGCCAGCATCACCTGGAACAGCGGATGCCGGGCCTGCGATCGCACCGGGTTGAGAATCTCGACCAACCGTTCGAACGGCAGATCGGCGTGCCCGAACGCGGCAATATCGGTGCCGCGCACCGAACCCAGCAGCTCGGTGAACCCGGACCCGGAATCGACCGGCGTCCGCAGCACCAGGGTGTTGACGAACATACCGACCAGATCGTCGAGGGCACGTTCACCGCGGCCCGCGATCGGTGTGCCGATCGCGATATCGGTCTCCCCGGACAACCGCGACAGCAGTACCGCGAACGCGGCGTGCACGGCCATGAACAGGGTCGCGCCTTCGGCCCGCGCCAGTTCGGCCAGCCCGGCATGGGTTTCGGCGTCGATCTCGAACGCGTGGGTGGCGCCCCGGCCCGAGGAAATCGCGGGCCGCGCCCGGTCCGCCGGAAGATCCAGCTGATCCGGCAGCCCGGCCAGCTCCCGCGACCAGTACGAGATCTGCTGGGTGATCACCGATTCGGGATCGCCCTCCGACCCCAGTACCTGCCGCTGCCACAGCGCGAAATCGGCGTACTGCACCTCCAGTGGCGCCCAGCCGGGCTCGTCGCCGGCGGTACGCGCCACGTATGCGGTCACCACGTCGCGGAGCAGCGGCGCCATCGAGAAACCGTCACCGGAGATGTGGTGGATGACGAAACCGAGCACATGCTCGGACGCGCCGAGCCGGAAGAGCCGGGCCCGGAACGGCACACTCGAGGTCACATCGAAGCCCGCCATCACCAACTCCGCGAGCCGCGCGGGCAGGTCGGCCGCCGGGACCTCGACCGGCGCCAGCTCCGGCAGCACCTCGGCCGCCGGCAGCACCTGCTGGAACGGCGTCCCGCCGACCTCCGGATAGAAGGTCCGCAGCGATTCGTGCCGCACCAGTACATCGCCGACGGCGGCCGCCAGGGCGGCCGTGTCGAGATCACCGGACAGCCGGACCGCGACCGGGATGTTGTCCACGAACGAATCCGGGTCGAACCGGTTCAGGAACCACATCCGCTGCTGTGCCAGCGACAGCGGTACCCGTTCGACGACTTCGCCCGTCTCCAGGACCTGGGTCGGACGCGGTTGCGGCACCAGCGCCGCCCGCCCGCCGGTCTCGGACCGCAGTTCCGCACGCGCGGCCAGGGCGGCCACGGTGGGCGCTTCGAACAGCGCGCGCACCGGGACGTCGACATCCAGCGCCCGGCCGAGGCGGGCCGCGACCTGGGTCGCGATCAGCGAGTTGCCGCCCAGGGCGAAGAAGTCGTCGTCGGCGCCGATCCGGTCCGCACCGAGCACATCGGCGTAGACACCGGCCACGATCTCCTCGATCGGGGTCGACGGTGCCCGGAACTCTTGCGCCTGGAATTGCGGCTGCGGCAAAGCCTTGCGGTCCAGCTTGCCGGACGGGTTCAACGGGAACTCGTCCAGCTCCAGCACGGTCGCCGGCACCATATAGGCCGGCAGCACCGCACGGACCGCGTCGAGCAATTCCACGGATTCGATCCGTGCGCCCGTCGCGGGCACCGCATAGGCGACCAGTTGCTCGCCCAGCGGCGAGGTCACGACCGTTACCACGGCCTGACCCACCTGCGGTTGTGCCAGCAGGGCGGACTCGATTTCGCCGAGTTCGATGCGCAGACCACGCAACTTCACCTGGAAATCGGTACGACCCAAATACTCCAGCTCACCGGACGCGGTCCACCG
>NZ_JBFAHF010000096.1:0-2760 GCF_040654015.1 Nocardia sp. NPDC050799 | reverse complement strand
CGAAGGTCTCGACGGACGCGCCTCCGGTCGGCGGGGTTCCCGAAAGGGCCGGTGCTCCGGCCGGAGCACACGACGCGGTCGCGGCCGGTGCCGGCGACGAGGGATCGGCGCGGCCTGATCCGGTCGCCGAGGGCGATGCGGGAGCGCCGGGCGCCCGCGCCGGACACGGATCGGGTGGTGACGAGCATGCGACCGCGCAGCGGGATGCGACCGCCGAGCAGCCCGGTCGGGAAGGACCTGAGAGCTCGGGCCGGACCGAGACGGACGGCACTGACACCCCTGCTGCGGGAGACCATTCGGCATCTGTCCGCGACGAGCAGAATGTTCGGGCCACCGATTATGACAGTCTCGCCGATGCCGCCGGCCTGCCACGCAGTGATCGTGATCGGGCGGTCGATCTGTTGATCGATTTCCATCAGGCTTCCGCCGAGCATGTACCGGAAAGTCAGCGCCTGTCCAACCTTGCGGACGACGTGTTGAAGGCCGGACTACACGGCGGTGATGAGCACCAGTCGATGCTGGCGACAGTGGAGGTCATCCGGCGCGGCACGGTCAGTGACGCGGTGCCGGGCGGCATGGTGCTGCGGGTCGAGCAGGCCGAAGCCGTCTACGCGATGAAATCGCGCCCGGTGGAGATGAAACCCGGGGAGGGCAAATCGCTGGTATTCATGGCGACCGCAATACAGCGTGCGGTGCACCATGGCTCGGTTCTGCTGGTGACAACGACCGATGGGCTGGCCAATCGCGAAGTCGTCACGTACGAGAAGTTGTTGACCGACTCCACGCATCAGAAGGTGATGACCGACTTCGGGATCGATGTGTTCCGCGCCGATCAGGAGAACGGATTCGGGCCGATCGAGGCCGGCCGGCCGGCGATCGTGGTGGCGACCGGCGAAACGGTCGGGCATTTGTGCAATCGCGGTATCGAGCCACCGCGGCATGTCCTGATCGACGAGATGGACGGCATCATCGACCGGGGCGAACGGCAGTTCCTGCGGTCCGAAGGTCCCGAGCAGGCGGCTCCGGAGGCCACAGCCCGGCAAGTGTTCGACGCGCACGACTTTATCGCCGAGGCGCTGGCGGACGGGTCGCTGTCGTATGAAGATTTCGGTCTCCGGCGGATCGCCGAGGAAATCGGGGTGCGGGCCGACGGCGCTCCGGAGTTCATGTACTGGTACGACGGTCAGCCCGAGCTCACCGCCGGGGGGCGGGCAAAGGTCGAGGCGCTACCGGACGGCTCGCAGTGGCTGGAGGGGATGGGCGCCTCCCGGCTGGAAACCGCCGCCAACGCCGAATTTCTCGTCCGGGCAGGTGTCCATTACGAGATGGACGCGGGCAAGATCGTCATCATCGATCAGGCCGAGCACGGGTTGCAACGGAACCCGAAGACCTCGAGCGAATCCCGGTGGAGCGCGGAGCCGGGTAAGGCGAGCCTGGCGCAGGCCATCGAGGCGAAGGAGCTCCGCGCGGCCGAGGCCCGAGGGGAGAAGGCCGAGGAGCATCAGATCGTGGTGCGCGCGGATGCGGAGTCCGCCAAACGCATCGACTCGGTCGAAATCTACCGTGTCGGAGAAGGATCGTTTTTCGATGAAGTAACCGGTGCGTCGGGCACGCTCACCGACCTGAACCCGGTGCTGCAAAAGATCTACGGTCTGGAACCGGCGCACGAGGTCGGACGGTCACAGACCCACCGGTTGGTGGAAGGCCAGCACGATGTGGCCGAAAACACCCATGCCAAGCTGCGCACGATCGCCGAATATGCGAACGAGATCCGGAACGGGGGTGCGGGACGGTTCCAGGAGATCCTGTGTCACCGCAACGACCTGGTCGCCCGGCAGGTGCAGGAGCTGGTGCGCGCCGGGGTACCGCGCGAGGCGATCGAAGCGGTAGACGCCAAGCGGATCGTCGGCTGGGGTGCGGACTGGGAGACCCGACTGCAGAAAGTATTCGACGAGGCCGGTGAGCAGGGCAAGATCCTGGTGATCAACCGGCAGGGCCAGCGCGGCGTCGACATTTCGGTGTCGGATGCGGTGAAGGCCATGGGCGGCATGCATGTCTGGATGACCGAGGCGCCGGAGCAGTCCTACATCCACGAACAAGCCAAGAACCGCACGGCACGTAACGGTCAGCTCGGCAGCGCGCAGGTGGTGATGTCGCCCGAGGACGCGCTGATTCGCAATGCCATGCACCTGCACGGAGTACGTGAGGCGGTGATCCGCTACGAGCAAGCCGTGTCCGCACACGCCGCCGATCCCACCCCTCAGACCCATGACACCGCCGTTGCGGCACGTCAGGCCGTCCGTGAGCTGGTGCCCGAACTGCAGCAGCGGGCGCTGCGGCACTCCACCGCGGATTTCATCCGGCACCACGCCTTCTCGACCCTCAGGCCCGCCCTCACCCTCGCCGAAGCCGACACCGGGCAGTACGGAAGCGACATCGACTTCGAAGCACCGGATACGGCGGCGGACCGGACCGCGCGCCTGGCCGGGCTGCTGGGTATCCCGGCTTCGGAGGTCGCGAACCAGATCGACACACTCGAACGCACCGGTGTCGACAACCCGATGCGCGAGTTGCTGCATCAGGCCGGTATCACCCCGGCAGCGGCCGAGGCACTAGGCCGCGTTTCATAAGCCCGATGGTGTGGGATGGAACCCGTTGTCCGGGCTGAGAAGTTGGTGATGTGGCG
Organism: Nocardia sp. NPDC050799; assembly: GCF_040654015.1. Classification (NCBI taxonomy): domain Bacteria; kingdom Bacillati; phylum Actinomycetota; class Actinomycetes; order Mycobacteriales; family Nocardiaceae; genus Nocardia; species Nocardia sp. NPDC050799. Next base: position 74 of record NZ_JBFAHF010000096.1, on the reverse strand, counting down.
AGGTCTCCGGTAGTTGGTTGAACGACCAAGCACAACCAGAAACCAACCGGAGACCTCGTGAACAGCGTAACGGC
>NZ_JBFAHF010000095.1:0-2835 GCF_040654015.1 Nocardia sp. NPDC050799 | reverse complement strand
AAGCGGTCGAGATCGATGTCTTCCGCGGCTCTTTCGACCGGCGGTTCCGCGGCCCGCTCCACCGGACCCGGGGTGCGCCCCAGCCGCCACTCGACTCGCACATAGGAGTTGCCTCCCGTGATATCGACGAGAGCCACGTGCACCGCCTCGGCATCGAGCTCGACCCCGAGTGATATCGGTCCCTGCCCCCACCGAATCGACGCACCGACGGCCGCGGTGATCTCCCGCACGTAGGCCGGCTCCGACCAACCGTCCAGCAACTCGGCGATCTGTCGTTCCACCAGGTCGGCCTGCGCCTCGTCACCGGCAGCGATGTCATCGAACCGCAGGCTCGGTTCGTCCGCGGGTGCCGAGGGGGTGAAGTGGCCCTCGGCCGTCGGCGAGTGATCCGATGGCCTGCTGCCGATGCTGTCCGGCGCGGCACCAGCCGGACCCTCCGCAACCTGCGGGACCGGGCCCCATTCGTCGGCCAGGACGAACCCGTAGACATGGACCAACCCGTCCTCGTCGGCGAATGCCCGCGTCACGATGTACCGCATTCCGTGCATCAGCAGCACTTCCGGCGTGCGGGTCACGGATTCGGTTCCGAGTAGGGGAGTTCCGGCGGGCACCCGCAGATGTACGACATCGGAATCCTGCAGGCGGGCCGATGGTGTGCTGCCCATTTCGCCGCACAGGTAGCCCTGGGTGTCGCACAGTTGGCCGCGCATACCTGCCGGATCTGCGTTGTCGGCCGGGTCCAGGACGGTCTCGGCGACAATCCAGGAATCGACGGTTGTACGGTTGCTCAGGATGGCGGAATCGAGGTGCCGCACATGCGGCCGGGCCGGATCGTCAACCCTCTTCTCCCCGTAGGGCGCCGCTATATACCGGCTGACCGCCGAATATCCGAACAGCGAGGTTCCGTTGGCATCCTGCTTCGCCCATTCGATCGACTCGGCATGCTGGGCCGCGATGGTGCCGAGGTGCGTCCGGGCGTACGCCGCACCCGCGGCGCTGGTGTCGAAATCGAGTGTCCCCTCGATTAGTTCGGCCTTCGCGACGGCGTGCTTGTCCGTATCGGGGAGCGCGTCGAATTCCGCGGCCGTTCCTTGCCAGGGGTGGTAGAACGGCATCGCCTCGGCCGAGCCGTCGTCGTAGGTCCGGGCTCCGGCGACCCGAATGCTTTCGTCGGCGGATACGACCAGCGCGTCGAACTCCCGGTACTGCTCGATCAGATCGACGATGCGCTGTTTGTCCGCCACCGGCCCCACACCTGCCCGCAGCTCGTCCCGCAGCCTCGAGTAGAGCAGTTCGATCGGCCTTCTGCCGAACGGTTCGACAGCCGCACCCGCGAGCCGGCGCAGCTGTGCTCGCAGGTCGTCCCGCCGCGTACGCATGCGGTTCAGCTGGGCGCGATCCTGGACCAGCTGGAGCACCGTTGGAAGGGGATCGCCAGCTGTGTTCGTATGATCGCCGGTGGGTCCAGGGTCGTCCGTGATGTGGTCAGGACCGTGGTGGGGGCGACTGCCGACCGGTCTGAGTTCGTCACGGCGCGGATTGTTCGATAGATCCCCAGCGGCACCCGATCGAACCGGTATCGCTTCGTCCAGGCCCGGTCGTCCAACGGGTATCGCATTGATTTCATCCTGCATGGCCGACGGAACGTCGACGTGCTGGTTTTGTGGCGGCGTCTCGGCGTCGGGGGCTTCCGCGCGGGAGCGGGGGACGAGGTTGCCGTCCCGATCGAACTCGATGGTCTCGAACCGCCGCTCGCCCGCGGGTATGCGGTTGATGTATTTTTCCTGTTCGCGGCGCCAATCGTCGAACCCGATGGCCTTGTTCAGCAAGGTGCGGCGATTGCGCAGATCTCGTGGACCGTAGTCGTTGTCGGTGTTACGGTCGCGCGAGGCGGCCAGGTCGACAACGACCAGGTTCGGTTCGTCGACCGAGATGCTGTCGTTGACCAGCAGCACCATATGGTCGTCGGCCTCGGTGCTGGTGCCGTTGGCGCGGGTGTCTTTCCATTTGTAGACCAGGACGGTGATTGCGCCGGGCCGTGTTTTCAGGGATTCGGCGACCTGGTCCAGCGATTCGGCCTGCTGCAGTTCGGCGCCGAATATGTCGCGCACATCGTCGCGGCCGTGTCCTCCGAGCTTGGTCCGCGGCACCTGGAAGCGGTCGGCGTTGTCGGGGCACAGCACTCGCATTCCGGTTACGGCATTGTTGACGCAACTGTTGGGACTGCGCCGATGGAACTGCACAACCAGATCGAACAGGGCCGAGAGTGCCAGATAGCGTGACGCGGCGGCAACGATATCGTCGGCTGTCCCGTGGTGTGCGTCGCTGTTCTGTGTGTCAGAGGGTTGAGCAGCGGCATCCCGGGCGGTCGCATCCGGGAGGCCGTCACCCACTGTCCCGGAATGTGAGGTAGCCGCGGCAGTATCGTCGTGTACTCCGGGTTCTGCGGTGTTCGCGGCGGGCAGGTGGTCGCCTACTGCTTCGCCGAGGATGTCGCGGGCGATGCCGGGGTTGATGCCGGCGGCGGGGTAACCCAGCGCTGCGGCCAGGGCGTCCCGGGCCTCGGTGACTGCGGGATCGAGTGTGCGCATACCTTCGGCGCCGTCGATATCCAGCAGTGGTATACCGAGTTGTTCGGCGAGCCGGCCCCGTAACCGGCCTATATGGATCAACGCGTCTTCGTTGCCGAATGTTGCCCGGTCCCGCGTCGCCGCGGGGGCGGTCTCGTCGACATGTTGCCCTAGGCCGCGTTTCATAAGCCGTGGCCGGATAACCACAGGTTGATTGCGGCGACGCGGACCGTGGCCAGGTAACGGACAGCGAGTTTGTCATAGC
>NZ_JBFAHF010000094.1:0-3053 GCF_040654015.1 Nocardia sp. NPDC050799 | reverse complement strand
CGACTTCCCTTATCTACATTATTCTATCAACTAGAGGCTGTTCACCTTGGAGACCTGCTGCGGTTATCAGTACGACCTGGCATGAGAATTATTCCCTCCCGCGGATTTTCAAGGGACGTCGAGAGCGCACCGGACCCAGCAGAGGTGCTGGGCTCTTCCGGCCATTAAACCCTAGCTCCGGATAAACCGATTTCAGGGTGAGAGACCGTTAAGAAGAAAAGAGAACTCTGCCCGGGGCTCCCGCCGTCGTCTCCGCGTTCAGTTGCGTTGCCGCGCAAAACCCACATCCAGGTGCCGGAATATTAACCGGCTTCCCTTTCGCCACACGGCGCGAAGTGCGCCTTTGAAACGGAACTTCCCTATCTCTTAGGATCGACTAACCCATGTCCAACTGCTGTTCACATGGAACCTTTCTCCACTTCGGTCCTTCAAGTTCTCATTGAAGTATTTGCTACTACCACCAAGAGCTGCACTAGAGGCCGTTCTACCCGGGCTCACGCCCTAGGCTTCGTCACTGACCTCCACGCCTGCCTACTCCTCAGGGCTTCGTTTCTACCCTGAGGGCGAGGTATGGGTGGGACGCTTGAGCGCCATCCATTTTCAGGGCTAGTTCATTCGGCAGGTGAGTTGTTACACAGTCCTTAGCGGATTCCGACTTCCATGGCCACCGTCCTGCTGTCAAGATGTACTAACACCTTTTGTGGTGTCTGATGAGCGTCCACTCCGGCACCTTAACCTCGCGTTCGGTTCATCCCGCATCGCCAGTTCTGCTTACCAAAAATGGCCCACTAGTGTTGTTCATTCGAATGCCCACGTTCAATTAAGTAACAAGGGCTTCTTACATATTTAAAGTTTGAGAATGGATGAAGGCTATATAGCGCCCCCGAGTCCCTAATCATTCGCTTTACCTCATAAAACTGAGTTCAACACTGCTATCCTGAGGGAAACTTCGGCGGAAACCAGCTACTAGAAGGTTCGATTAGTCTTTCGCCCCCATGCCCATATTTGACGATCGATTTGCACGTCAGAACCGCTACGAGCCTCCACCAGAGTTTCCTCTGGCTTCACCCTATTCAGGCATAGTTCACCATCTTTCGGGTCCGGCCCCGTATGCTCTTACTCAAATCCATCCGAAGACATCAGGATCGGTCGATTGTGCACCTCTTGCGAGGCCCCAACCTACGTTCACTTTCATTACGCGTATGGGTTTTACACCCAAACACTCGCATAGACGTTAGACTCCTTGGTCCGTGTTTCAAGACGGGTCGCTGATGACCATTACGCCAGCATCCTTGCGGAGCGCGTACCTCAGTCCGGCGCAGGGTATTACACAACGGGCTATAACACTCCCCGAGGGGAGCCACATTCCCGAAGCCTTTATCCCCCGCGCCAAACTGATGCTGGCCTGTGCCCGGCAAAGTGCACCAGCGAGAACGCTGGATGATTCACCGGGCCCAAGTCTGGTCATAGGCGCTTCCCTTTCAACAATTTCACGTACTTTTTCACTCTCTTTTCAAAGTGCTTTTCATCTTTCGATCACTCTACTTGTGCGCTATCGGTCTCTGGCCGGTATTTAGCTTTAGAAGACATATACCTCCCATTTTGAGCAGCATTCCCAAACTACTCGACTCGTCGAAGGAGCTTTACATAGGCTTGGCATCCGACCAGACGGGGCTCTCACCCTCTGTGGCGTCCCGTTCCAGGGAACTCGGAAGGCGCCTCGCCAAAAGCATCCTCTACAAATTACAACTCGGGCCCTGGGGACCAGATTTCAAATTTGAGCTGTTGCCGCTTCACTCGCCGTTACTGGGGCAATCCCTGTTGGTTTCTTTTCCTCCGCTTATTGATATGCTTAAGTTCAGCGGGTATTCCTACCTGATTCGAGGTCAACATTCGGAAGGTGGGGTGTTTAACGGCGTGGCCGCGCCCGGGTCCCGGTGCGAGTGGATATTACTACGCAGAGGTCGCCGCGGACGGGCCGCCACTCCATTTCGGGGCCGGCGGTGTTAGCGCCGGGTCCCCAACGCCGGGCTCTCCCCAAAAGAGGGGAGCTCGAGGGTTGAAATGACGCTCGAACAGGCTTGCCCGCCAGAATTCTGGCGGGCGCAATGTGCGTTCAAAGATTCGATGATTCACTGAATTCTGCAATTCACATTACTTATCGCATTTCGCTGCGTTCTTCATCGATGCCAGAACCAAGAGATCCGTTGTTGAAAGTTTTGATTCATTTGTATTTTGCCTTGCGGCACACTCAGAAGAAACTGTAAAAACAAAAGAGTTTGTGGCCTCCGGCGGGCGCCTGGTTCCGGGCCGCGAAACCGAAGAGGTTCCGGGCGCCGGGGCGGCTCCGCCGAAGCAACGTAAAGGTATGTTCACATGGGTTTGGGAGTTGTAAACTCGGTAATGATCCCTCCGCTGGTTCACCAACGGAGACCTTGTTACGACTTTTACTTCCTCTAAATGACCGAGTTTGGAGAGCTTTCCGGCCCTGGGTGGTAGTTGCCCACCTCCCTGGGCCAGTCCGGACGCCTCACTGAGCCATTCAATCGGTAGTAGCGACGGGCGGTGTGTACAAAGGGCAGGGACGTAATCAACGCAAGCTGATGACTTGCGCTTACTAGGGATTCCTCGTTGAAGAGCAATAATTGCAATGCTCTATCCCCAGCACGACGGAGTTTAACAAGATTACCAAGACCTCTCGGCCAAGGTTAGACTCGCTGGCTCCGTCAGTGTAGCGCGCGTGCGGCCCAGAACGTCTAAGGGCATCACAGACCTGTTATTGCCTCAAACTTCCATCGGCTTGAAACCGATAGTCCCTCTAAGAAGTGGATAACCAGCAAATGCTAGCACCACTATTTAGTAGGTTAAGGTCTCGTTCGTTATCGCAATTAAGCAGACAAATCACTCCACCAACTAAGAACGGCCATGCACCACCACCCACAAAATCAAGAAAGAGCTCTCAATCTGTCAATCCTCATTGTGTCTGGACCTGGTGAGTTTCCCCGTGTTGAGTCAAATTAAGCCGCAGGCTCCACTCCTGGTGGTGCCCTTCC
>NZ_JBFAHF010000093.1:0-3393 GCF_040654015.1 Nocardia sp. NPDC050799 | reverse complement strand
GCGCATGAGCCGAAGGCTCGAGTCTCGAGGCCGAAACGGCGAGACCAAGGGGGCCTCAACCCCGCGCCGCCGCAGGCGGCGCCAAAAAACACAGCCGCTACGGCCGGCTCAGGGCGCTCGCGTTGGCGTTCTCGGTAAGGACGCGGGATTGAGACCGCCCCCCGAACTCCAGCAGATTCTTGCCGATCGCGGCTTCGGTGGGCAGCGGGATCGGGTAGTTTCCGTCGAAACAGGCGCAGCACAGGCGGGTGCGGGGCTGTTCGGTGGCGGCGACCATTCCGTCGATCGAGATATAGCCGAGGGTGTCGGCTCCGATGGAGCGGCGGACGCCCTCGACCATGTCGTGCATCGCATCCGGGTCGGCGGGCATTCCGTCGGGATCGATGCCGGCGTTGTTGGCGACCAGTTCCGCGCGGGAAGCGAAATCGATCCCGTAGAAGCACGGCCATTTCACCGGCGGGGAGGCGATCCGGACGTGGATCTCCAGGGCGCCGGCTTCGCGCAGCATCCGGATGAGGGCGCGCTGAGTGTTGCCGCGGACGATCGAATCGTCGACGACGATGAGGCGTTTGCCGCGGATCACTTCGCGCAGCGGGTTGAGTTTCAGCCGGATGCCGAGCTGGCGGATGGTCTGGCTGGGCTGGATGAAGGTACGGCCGACATAGGCGTTCTTCATCAGGCCCTGCCCGTAGGGCACGCCGGATCCCTGCGCGTAGCCGACCGCGGCGGGGGTGCCGGATTCGGGGACCGGGATCACGAGATCGGCGTCGATCGGGTGTTCGGCGGCGAGGCGGCGGCCGATATCGACGCGGGTGGCATGCACCGAGCGCCCGGAGATGGCGCTGTCGGGGCGGGCCAGATACACGTACTCGAAAACGCAGCCCTTGGGTTCGGGATTGGCGAATCGGGAGGAGCGGACGCCGTCGGCGTCGATGGCGAGCAATTCGCCCGGTTCGATCTCGCGGACGAAGGAGGCGCCGACGATATCGAGGGCGGCGGTTTCGCTGGCGACCACCCAGCCACGTTCCAGGCGGCCCAGCACCAGCGGGCGGACACCGTGCGGATCGCGGGCGGCGTAGAGGGTGTGTTCGTCCATGAAGGTCAGGCAGAAGGCGCCGCGCACCGTGGGCAGCAACTCCATGGCGGCCTGCTCGATACTCGAATCCGCGGAGGCGTGCGCCAGCAGCGCGGTCATCACATCGGAGTCGGAGGTCGCCGAGACGGCGCCGGGGCGGCCGGGGCCGGCGACCAGACCGAGTTCACGTGCGCGGTCGGCCAATTCGGCGGTATTGACCAGATTGCCGTTGTGACCGAGCGCGAGCCCGGAACCGACAGCGGTGGTGCGGAAGATCGGCTGGGCGTTCTCCCAGGTGGTGGCTCCCGTGGTGGAGTAGCGGCAGTGGCCGACTGCGACGTGGCCCGGCATGGCGGCCAGGGTCTGCTCGTCGAACACCTGGCTGACCAGGCCGAGATCCTTGAAGACCAGCACCTGCGAACCATCGGAGACCGCGATGCCCGCGGCTTCCTGGCCGCGGTGCTGCAGGGCATAGAGGCCGTAGTAGGTGAGCTTGGCCACGTCCTCCCCCGGGGCCCAGACTCCGAAGACTCCGCATTCCTCGCGGGGCGGATTCTCGGTCTCGTCGGTTGCGGTGGGATTGCTGACTGCCGGTTGGTCGGCGTTGGTCACCGTGCGCTCCCTGATCGGGCGGGTGTGGGGGCACTCGACATTCTACGGGTGTGTCGCGCTTGCGCGTCACCGGATCAGCACTCCGGCAGCAAGCAGACCCGGAACGGCCATTACCGGGGTCCGTGACCGGCGACAGCGTGGCCCAGCAAACCTTCATATTCAGTTAACCCCCCTTTCACCTGCTGAAACGGGAGTATCCGGACTCTTCCGGACCTCCTCGCGGACGCCGCCGGCGGACCCGGATCACTCCCGGCCATAAGGCCCGCGCACTACCCGGCGCAACGTGGGCGATATCACCCGTGGAGGCGCCACGAACGCGACCCGTGTGCGCCGCTCAGCGGGCGCGACCGAGCAGGCTGCCACCGGGCGGGAGGTAACTGTCCACTTCGGCGCCCAGGTCCTTGCCGGCGGTGGCGATATCGGCGGCGGCCAGGCGGGCCGTGACGAGGTACGGCGAGCCCGCGGTGGCCCGCCGGTCCCAGGGTGGGGAGAACTCCAGATCCAGGCCGATCCGCAACTCGATCTCACCCCCGGTACGGGTGGCCGTGAAACTCAGATTCGGTTCGGTGAAGGCGAGCCGGGCGGGACCGGCGGCGGGCGCACCACTCGGTTCCGCCTCGGCCGCGATCCGGCGTAGCCAGTCCGCCAGTTCGACCGTGTCGTCCAGACTCAATGCCTGCCAGCGGAAGGACCAGTTCCCGTCGGGGCACTTCGCGGTACCGGCGATCACCAGCCAGCTGTACCGGATTCGCGGATCGATATGGTCCGGAAACTGATATCCGGCAATGGTGAGTTCCACACCGTATCCGTCGCTGTCGATCAATCTCACGGGCGAAGTGTGTCATCCTCGCGACACTCGCGCCCGGGTCGGCGTCAAATACGGAGGAGTTCCGCTGGACCATTCGCGCGGGGCGGTCTTCTAGTCCGTGGTGCGGCGGGACAGGCCGGGCTAGACTACGAAATTCCGACCGGTGTAGGCAGGCAGCACGGTCTGGACGGGACGAAAACGCCTCATTCCAACAGAATTCGATTGACGTGGACCTGACGAATCTCATCGCGCTCGGCACCAATCTGCCCGCGTCGCGACTGATGGAGATGGCACGCACCACGCTCGTCGACACCACCCACGCCCTCGCCCGCACCGGGACGGTACCGCAGTACCACCACGCATCCGCCGGCCTTCGCGTACATACCGACACGATGACGACCGTGGACAGCATTGCGTTGCGCGTGCCGATCTACCATCCACCGCACCCCGTCCCGGCTGGTAGCGGGCCACACAACGTTGTGGTCGCGGACGACAATCCGGCGGCGGGCCGCCTGCTGAGCCGGCTGGTCGGGGAACGCCGTTGCCTGATCTTCGACGTCGACGGTCCGATCTGTTCGGTGTTCGATCGGTTCCGCGACTACGAAGTGGCCGAGCAGATGCGCGGATCGCTGAATCTCCCTTACCCGGAACATATCGCCACCGCCAACGACCCGTTCGCGGTGTTCCGTTACGCCGCGAGCTTCGGCGATCGATACGCCCGGCTGGCCGAACGTGAGCTCGCCCGGTTGGAAGTCGAGGCCATGGGTAGCGCGCGCCCGACGTCGGGCGCCGACGAAACCCTGAGAGCGCATCTGGGAACTCGGGCGCCGGTCGGTTCTCAGCGCTCGAGATTTGAGTGAACTCCTGGTACTGCAGTGAGTGCTGAAGTCACCAAATA
>NZ_JBFAHF010000092.1:0-3617 GCF_040654015.1 Nocardia sp. NPDC050799 | reverse complement strand
GACTTCACCCGCCCGGACGGACCGGCGGATCGGACCGCGCGCCTGGCCGGGTTGCTGGGAGTCCCGGTTTCGGAGGTCGCGAACCAGATCGCCGCTCTCGAACGCAACGGCTCCCTCGACCCGATCCGCGAACTGCTGCAACCGGCCGGTATTGCGCCCGCCGCGGCGGAGGCACTACGACAACATGTCGAGGCCACCGCCCCCGCGACGACATTGCAGCGCGCGTTGTTCACCGACGAACAGGCGCTGAACCATATGACCCCGTTGCGGGACCGGCTCGCCGCCGAACTCGGCCTGCGGATCGCCGATGTCGACGGCGCCGAAGGTATGCGAACACTCGAGCCCGCGCTGACCGAGGCGAGGGACGCGCTTGCCGCAGCGCTGGGTTACCCCGTCGCCGGCATCAACCCCGGCATCGCCCGCGACATCCTCGGCGAGGCGGTAGGCGATCACCTACCCGCCGTGAACATCGCCGAATCCGATGTACGCGACGATGCTGCTTCGGCTGCCGCAGATTCCGGGCCGCTGGGCCACGATTCCCGGCATGGGACATCCCAGGATGCCGCTGCTCAGAAGTCTGACACGCAGAACAGCGACGTCGACCGCGAGACAGCCGACGACATCGTCGCTGCCGCGTCACGATACTTGGCACTCTCGGCGCTGCTCGATTCGGTCGTGCAGATCCATCGTCGTAGTCCCAACAGTTGCGTCAACAATGCCGTAACCGGAATGCGAGTATTGTGTCCCGACAACGCCGGCCGCTTCCGGGTGCCGCCGACCAGCCTCGAGGGATACGACCGCGAAACGGTGCGCGACATATTCGGCGCCGGGCTCGAGGAGACCGGATCGCTGGACGAAGTGGTCGAATCGCTGAAATCCCGACCTGGTGGAATCAGCGTCCTGGTCTACAAATGGAAAGACACCCGAGCCAACGGCACCAGCACCGAGGCCGACGAGCATATGGTACTGCTGGTCAACGACAGCATCTCGGTCGACGAACCGAACCTGGTTGTCGTCGACCTGGCCGCGTCGCGCGACCGCAACACCGACAACGACTACGGTCCACGAGATCTGCGCAATCGCCGCACCTTGCTGAACAAGGCCATCGGGTTCGATGATTGGCGCCGCGAGCAGGAAGTATTCATCAACCGCATGCCCGCGGACGAGCGGCGGTTCGAGACCATCGAGTTCGATCGGGACGGCAACCTCGTCTCCGGATCGCGCGCGGAAGCCCCCGACGCCGAGACGCTGCCACCGTCCCAGCGAGTCGACGTTCCGTCGGCCATGCAGGACGAAATCGATGCGATACCCGTTGGACAACCGGGCACGGACGAAGCGATGCTCGTTCGATCGGGAGCCGCCGGGGATATATCGAACGATAGGCGCCGTGACGAATTCAGACCGGTCGGCAGTCGACCCCACGACGGTCCTGACCACATCACGGACAACCCTGGACCCACCCCCGAGTCTGCCCGCCCGACCGCGAATACGACGCCGGGGAGCGCCGCGGCGGCATCCGGCGCGCCGGACAGTATCGGCAGTAAGCCGTCGCACAGCGCGGCCGATTCGTCGTCGCCGAACAGCGCGAATGCGTTGAACCGTGCGCGGGGCGCGTGGATCACTGCGCGGCGTGACGACAAAGGCCGGCGTGATGGCAGGACTATGACCGCGGCTGACCTGGCCGGAGCTGTGGATGTCGATCCCAGCACCATGAGCCGGATCGAACGGGGAAGCACGCGGCCGCGGCCCGGACTCTTCGTCAAGATCGGCCGGGCGCTGGGTGTGCCGAGATCCGAATTCGTGGATATTGCACGCAATGTGTACCCGGACGCCGACTTCGATCTGGCACCGGCCGCATACCCACTCGACGCGCCGGGACGTTGGCTCTCGGCGATGCTTCACGACCGGGACATGTCGTGGAATGAGCTGGTGGAGGCCAGCGGGATCAGCGCGAAATATCTGAACTCGATCGGTAAGGGCGAGACCGTTCCGGGTGCCGCTGTTTTCCTATCGCTGTGTCAGGAGTTGAACCTTGGAGCCGAAGCCATCGGGACGGCCGCCGACCGGTTCTTCCCGAACACGCCGGCGGATCTCGCCCCGACTGCGTACGCCCGAGAGGAACGCGGACTGTGGCTCCGAGCGCAGCGCAACGACCATGGCATCTCAGATGAAGAGCTGGCACAGGCAGCAGGGATCGGCACCGAACGTCTCCGATCGGTCGAACGGGCGGAGCGTGAACTCGGGGTAGTTGATTTCCTGTCGGTGTGTAAGGCGTTGGGCCTCGAGCGCGAAGCCATCGATACAGCCGCCGACCGGTTCTTCCCGGGGGTGAGGGTCGGCCTCGACCCGGCTGCGTACGCGCCAGAGGAGCACGGCCTTTGGCTCCGAGCACTCCGTTACGACCGTGGCATATCCCCCGAGGAGGTGGCGGAGGCCGCGGGGATCAGCACCATCCACCTTCGCTCGATCGAAACAGGTGAACGAGCCCCCGGGGTAGTTGTCTTCCTGTCGCTGTGCGACGCACTGGGTATCGAGACCGACGTGACAGGTCGCGCTGCCGGGCGGTTCTACCCGGAGGCGAGGTTCGATCTCGACCGGACCGCCTACACTTCCGGGGAGCAGGGACTGTGGTTCAGGGCACTGAGGTATCACTATCGCCTGCAACGGTCCGATGTGGCAGACGATACGGGCCTGACCGACAGGTATATCGGCCAGATCGAACGCGGGGAACGCACACCGAGCCGACGCGCTTTCCGGCTCCTCGGCCGGGAACTGGGAATCGGCCCGATCGACCTGGATGCCGCCGAGGACCACTTCTCTGCTTCGGCGCTCACGGACGAACCGGGCCTGCGGTTCGACGACCTCACCGCCGGTGACGAGGCGCAGGCCGACCTGGTGGAACGACAGATCGCCGGGTTGCTGGAGGGTTGGTCGGAGCCGGCGTACGTGCGGGAGATCGCCGCGGCTGTCGGTGCGTCGATTCGGTGGGGGCAGGGGCCCATATCTCTCCGGGTCGAGCTGGATGCCGAGGCGGTGCACGTGGATCTCGTCGACATCACGGGGGATCACAGCTATGTGCGGGTCGAGTGGCGGCTGGGGCGCACCCCGGGTCCGGTGGAGCGGGCCGCGGAACCGCCGGTCGAAAGAGCCGCGGAAGACATCGATCTCGACCGCTTGATGGAGATGTTCGGCGAATCCGAGCCCGAGGAGATACCGCCGTACCAGCGGGAAGTCCGCCGGATTCGCAATGCCGTCGAGGCACGGCTGCTGGAATACGATGCGGACATCTCCGGCGACCTGGTCGACAGCGTCATGCGAGCCGTGAGCGAACTGGTCACCAACGCGAAGAAACACCTCCACAGCAATGCCTCGTCGGCCGGCCTCGCACCGGAGGAAGTCCTCGATCTGGCGACTCGGGGTGCCGGAGACGACCATCAGGTGCACCTCGCGGTCACCAATGACATCGCCCCGGGCGTCGCCGCGAAACTGCCGAAGTGGACGGCCGACGAACAAGCTGCGGATCGGGAAGGCGGCCGCGGCACGCAGCTCGTGATCGCCGAGAGCACGGTCGCAGTCCGCCACATCACCTTCGCCAACGGCAAGAACACCATCGAGCA
>NZ_JBFAHF010000091.1:0-3628 GCF_040654015.1 Nocardia sp. NPDC050799 | reverse complement strand
CGCGAGCTGACCTCGATCCTGGGCCCGGGAGCCGAACGTCGACGCTGACCAGCAGCGACGCCGTATCCGTTGGTTTTTCGGCGGTTACTACCGGACCCCATGTCGGAGCTTCTCGTCGACTTCATCACCTCTCTCGACGGTTACGCGTCGGGAGTGGGATGGCCCGGGTTCTGGGGCCTCGAGGGCCCGGAATACCTCGCGTGGCTCGGCGAGCAGCCCGAGCCCATTTACCTGATGGGGGCGAACACCTACCGCCTGATGTCGGGCTTCGCCTCCGGCGAGGTCCCGGATGGCCAAGACGAGTTCAGGCCCGAAGAAGAGGCGTCGGTCGATGAGCTCACGCAAGCGCCCAAGGTGGTGTTCTCCTCCTCGCTCGGGGAGCCACTGGCGTGGGCCAACTCCACGCTGGTCCGCGACGATGCCGTCGAGGCGGTCCGCGCCATGAAGTCGAGTGGTTCGGGGCTCCTCAGCACGATCGGCAGCCTCGGCCTGTGCCGGTCGCTGCTGCGAGCCGGACTCGTCGACCGCTTCCGGGTCGTGATGTTCCCGGTGATCACCGGGGCGACGGGTGCAGAACGCATCTACGACGGCTATCCGGACGTCGCCCTCGAGATGATCGAGCACCGCACCTTCGACGGCCGCATCCAGCTGGTCGAGTACAAGCCCAGCGTGCTCGAGCACCCGCCGCTCGGCACCCCTGCGTGACGTCTCCCTGTCCGCCGGTCCGGCCTGCCGCCGGGCCGGCGGGCATCGATACTCATCCGCTGGGCTGCCACGATGGCTGACCGATGCGATCATTTGTTGGTCTTCGCCACCTCGCGGATGTGGGTTACCAATTGGTCGAATGAGGACGAGGGATTGTCGTCCGGGAAGTCCGTACTCTCCTCGTGGTGCTTCTTGCGCAGGGGTTGCTGACAGCCAACTGCACGCCGTTGTCGCTCGCCATCTGCCTGGCGCGGTGGAGATGTGGATGGGGTTGCGGGAATTCCACGTCGAACACGCGCCAGTAGAAGTCGATGTCAAGATCGGCGCGCCGTTTGTCGGAGCAGGCTGTCTCCACGAGATGCATCGGGGTTGCCCCGGCCTCTTCGATCGAGATGTCTACCGAAACCACGTCGGCGAACTCCGGGAGCCGTTTGAGCGCGTCGATGTACTCGGGCTCGGTCGATACTCCTTCCGTGTACACGCGGAAGGTTGTTCGAACCGGCGTGGTTTCCGTTCTGCGTTTCAGACTCTTTGCCCGCCGGCCTCTGTCTCTGGCGCTCATCCGATCAATCCGAGTTCTTTCAGTACCTCTGGACGGGACACATCGGGCAGCGCGCCGAAACGGCCGCTGAGATAGCCGCTCTCGAGGTTCGCCGACCGGCGCACGCGTTCGCCCGCAAAGTCGGAGAGGGCGGCAAAACGCGTCGACCCATTCGCCACTTTCTCGGTCAGCCACACCTCATCTCGGTTCAAGTGGTTCAACAGGTTCGTGTCGTGCGAGGTGAACAGCAGCTGCGCCCCGTGCGGGTTGGACTTCCGTAGCTTGAAGAGTCTGACGAGCTGTGCGGTGAGGGTGGGGTGCAGGCTCGCGTCGAGCTCGTCGAAGAGGATGAGGGCCCCGTCCTGTAGGGCGTTGAGCACCGGTCCGATCAGCTCGAACCAGGCCCGGGTGCCGGCCGACTCGTGGCGGTAGTCGAACGGTAGTCGTTCGGTGTCGGCGAGGTGGACGAGCTGAGGGGTCCGGCGGACGATTGGCTCGCCGCGGCTGGATTCGATCCGTGTTTCCTCGATCTGGACGTCGGTCACTCCGAGATCGGCGAGCTGTAGCAGGGCCATGGCTTGTCTGCGAGTCGATTGCCATTCCGGCTCGTCGAAGACCGTGTCGTTCTCTGGTGCGTCGAGTTCGTCCTCCCGTGGAACATCGAAGAGCCGAAGAGTGGACCATCCTTTGCCGACCGAGTGACGCCGATCCCGGTTCAACGGCTGTCCCAATATCGTGAAGCGAACGACGGCTCGCGCGAACCCCGAGGTGATCGGTTCGTCGAAACGCCGCATGATGGACAGCGCCAGCGACCGATCGGTCAAAAGCTTCCGAATGCCGGAAAGGTCTCCGAGACCGCGTTGCAAGGTAAGTTCATTCGCAACGCGTTCGAAAACGCGGCGGCGCCGTCCTTCGGGATAGTGGAAAAGCGCCTCGTAGCTCACCCGGTGCCGTCCGAGATCGAGTAGGTACTCGAAGCGAACCCCGTCGATCTCCAGTTCCAGCGCGAACGACGAATCGCGGGTCTTCGCGTCGCCGAAAGCGAATGGTTCGACGGGGATCTCGTCGTCCCAAACGCGCAATGAGGTCCTGACAGCCTCACGAAGCCAGGCCAGCGCCGCCAACACGTTCGATTTTCCCGAGGCGTTGGGGCCGAAGACGCCCGCAACCGGCACGAGGGAGGCGCCGAACTTCGGAAATCCCCGCACCTCCGGCCGGTCGTCGACCGCAACCATCGACAGCTCGGCGGGAGCGAGTATCGAGCGGAAGTTCTCCACCTCGAACCGAATAAGCATCGGACACCTCGCTGCAATTGGATGGGTATTTTCGTCGAGAGATTACCAAATCAACCCTTTGATTGCGCTTGATCGGTGCGCTCGCTCGGTTCGGCCGGTACCCGCGAGAATTATCCGATCTTTCTGCGTAGCGCGCCGGTGGCGTAGTCGATCAAGGGTCGCTGTTCCAGCAGTCGCACGACCGATGAACCCAGCCGTCCGGTTCTGGCGTCGGCCGGTTGTGCTGCCGCGAACTCGTCGAGGATGTCGGCGAAATGGGTGTCGTCGTAATCCAGGTCCGAGAATCGCACCCACTGCCGTTGTCCATCGCGGACGAGCGGAGCGCCCTGGGTTATCGCGGTCCCCGTACCGGCGCGAATCTCCGCGAGGTGCAGGCTCGTGCAGTTGTTCGTGCCGATCAACAACACCCGTGCGTGGCGGTCGTACAAGCGCGCCAGTGGCGATCCCTCGCCGAGCGACATGTTCAACTCGTGGCCGCCGATGATCGCCGCCGCGTCGGCGCCGCATGCGGCGAACGAGACGTGGGGATGGTGACTCCGCTGCACATCCGGCCAGGTGCGAAATGTCTCGGCAATCGCGCCCATCCACTCGCTGGGAGTCCGCTCGGGATCGAAGGCCGGCAAACTGGCCCGCACCTCCGGCACCCATTCCGGGGGTACCGGAGGGTTCTGCCATCTCGCGGGATCGGTCAGGCCCGGCGTATGCGTCGGGACAACGAGCGTGCCCGAGGGAGTGAGTGTGTCCTGAAGTGCCTGGATGACGGTGACGGTGCCACCGGACACCCACCCCAGCGACTTCAGGCTCGCGTGTACCAGGACGAGGTCGCCGCTACGCAGCCCCAGCGTTCTCATGTCCTTCGCGAGGGAGGTCCGCGTGTGGGGGCGGGTTTGGCCGGTCGGCGCCTGTGGTGGCCGCGATGTCGACACGGGGCGCTCCTTACTCGGTCTCGAGATGGAATATTTGGCCCAGCGTGAGCTGACAGTACTGGTTAGAAGTCGCTCGAGTAGTCCTGGCTGATCCAGCGGTCGGGGCGGATCGTGAACAGAACGGACTGGGCGCCGTCCATCTGATCGGCGAACGCGCGTCC
>NZ_JBFAHF010000090.1:0-3660 GCF_040654015.1 Nocardia sp. NPDC050799 | reverse complement strand
CGAGGACGGCGGTGAGCGCGACGGTCAGGGCCGCGCGGTCCAGTGGTTGGCGGGCCCGCAGCAGAATCGAATGATTGAAATGGTGAGGGTTGTCGATTGTCGATGACAGGAACCAGTGTTGGATCGGACTGAGTGGAACGTAACCGGACTCGCTGTCGTTCGCCACGTCAGGATCGCCGCCGGTCGTGGACTGTTGGTTATCGACGAGATGTTCGGTGAGGCGGCTGATGGTGGGGAATTGGAGGATCAGCTGTGGGGTGATCGCGAGGCCTTCCTGTCGCGCCTTGCCGACTGCCAGGAGGCTGAGGATGGAGTCCCCGCCGAGTTCGAAGAAGTTGTCGTGCACACCGATGCCGTCGATGGTGAGCACCTGCCCCCAGATTCGGGCCAGCAGTTTCTCCGGCTCGGTCGTGGGTGCGACATAGTCGACACCGACATGAGTGCGCCCTTCGGGTGCGGGCAGGGCCGTACGATCGAGCTTGCCGTTCGTGGTCAGGGGCATCGCGGCGAGCTCGATGAATATCGACGGCACCATGTAATCAGGGAGACGTGCCGCGAGCTGGGCGCGAATGTCACCCGCGTCCACGGTCGTGTCGGTACGGTCGTCGACCGCGTAATAGCCGACGAGACGGCCTGCTCCGTGCCCGTCATCATGCACGGTGACCGCGCACTCACTGACACCTGACATCGTCGCCAGCTGCGCTTCGACCTCCCCCAACTCGACTCGGTAGCCGCGGATCTTGACCTGATCATCGTCCCGTCCGAGGAACTCCAACATGCCGTCGGGTAGGAACCGTGCCCGGTCTCCTGTGCGGTAGAGGCGGGCGCCAGGAGTTGTGCCGAATGGGTCGGGGACGAATTTCTCCGCAGTCAGCTCCGGGCGACCGATGTAGCCGTGGGCGACTCCGGCACCGCCCAGGAACAGCTCGCCTGCCACCCCGATTCCGACTGGCTCCATCGATGCGTCCAGCACGTAGGCAGTGGTGTTCGCGATCGGTCGGCCGATCGGTACGGGATCGGTTTCGTTGTCATCGCATATGTGGGTGATGCAGCCGACAGTGGCCTCGGTGGGGCCGTACTCGTTGATCAGTCGCGCTGATCCGGCGACGTTGCGGATGCGGCAGACATCCTCGCGGCGGAGTGCTTCGCCGCCAACGACAATGGTGCCGGTGAACGGGGATGTGCTTGCGGCATCGCTGTTGATGTTCAGAGTTCGTAGGTGCGCAGGTGTCGTCTTCACCAGTGCACGGTCGAGGTCTTGGGTGTTCGGGAGGGGATGGTCGTCGTCTTCGGACACGAAATGCACCCGACCGCCGACGGTCAAGGGAGTCCACAATGTCGTGACTGTGAGATCGAACGTGATCGAGGAGGTCACCCTCGATACGACGTGCTCCCGGTCCGGGAGGTACTGTGCTGCGCTCCACTGCAAGTAGTGGCCGAGCTGGCGGTGTTGGTTGACGACGCCTTTGGGTCGACCGGTGGAACCGGAGGTGTAGAGAACGTATGCCGGATCCTCGGGGTTGGGTCCGGGCGGTGCGTGTTCGGATCCAGCGTCGGTGCCGATGATGGCGGGCCAGTCGGTGTCGATGGCGACCGCGTCGGCGTTCCATGGCGACGGCAATCGGGACAGCAGTCCGGATCGGGTCACCACCAGCGCCGCCGCGGAGTCCTCCAGAAGGAACGCCAATCGGTCGACTGGATGGACCGAGTCCAACGGCAGGTAGGCCGCGCCCGCCTTCAACACTGCTAGCAGGGCGATCACCATGTCTCCACCCCGGTCGAGGCAGATGCCGACGATGGATCTGGTGCCGATGTTCCGAGAGCGCAGATATTGGGCTAGGAGGTCCGAGCGCTCGTCGAGTTCGGCGTAGGTCCATGACGCGCCGTCATCGGTGCTCACCGCGCAGGCATGCGGAGTGGTCGCCGCCTGTGTCCGGAACCTGTCCACCACTGTCCGGTCGTCGACCGCGATGCCGATGGGGTTCCACGCGGATGTCACCAGCTCGTGCTCGGTTTCCGGGAGCGCCTGCACCGTACGAACGTCGATCGCCGGGTCGGCGACGACCCGGTGCAGCGCGGTGGCGAAGTGCTCTGCCACACGTTGCACTGCTGCGTCGGCGACCCGGGAAGGGTCGTATTCGAATTGCAGGGTCATCAGCTCGTCGGGCTCTACGACCAGGGTAAGCGCGTAGTTGGTGGGAACTCTGGAGACCGTCACCTCGGCAGCGGGTAGTTCGTCGGGGGCGGTGCTGGGATAGTTCTGGAACACCAGCGCGCAGTCCACTACTGCGTCGGGGTTATCGATGCCGGCGCTGCGTAGTGCTTCGCCGATTCCGACGAACTCGTGATCCATGCGTTCGGCGGCGAGACCGTGCACGTCTTTGACGAGGTCGGCGAATCGGTCGTTCGGGTCCGGGTCGATGCGGATCGGGTAGGTCTGAATGAACACTCCGATAGCGCTGTCCAGGCCGGGGGTGTCCGCCGTGCGTCCTGACGAGGTCGCGGCGAACAGCGCGGTGGTGTTGCCGGTGTTCTTGACCAGGATCGTCGCCCAGGTGGCTTGGATGACGCTGTTGAGCGTCGACCCCAGAGTGCGCGCTGCGCGGCGAAGTCCGTCGGATTCCGCGGCGTCCAGGACACGGCGATGGTGTCGCCACCCCGGTTCTTCGGCCAGGGTCCCGCATGCCAGCGTTCGGCTCAGTGGCGCCAAGTCGGCGATGCCGTGCAGGTGGGCTTGCCAGAACGCGGCGGCCTTGTCTCGGGGCTGTGCGGCGAGCCAGTCGAAGTAGTCTGCCAGAGCGCCACCGTCGTGGTCTTCGGGCGCGCCGACCGGCTCGGGCGACGTATAGAGGTGCAGGAATTCGTCGAGGAGTTGTGTCGTGCTCCAGCCATCGAGGATGGCGTGGTGGTTGACCAGTATCAAATGGAATCTGTCGGCGTCGGCGAGCATGTAGGCACGGGCCAGTTCGCTGCCGTCGTCGACCGAGAAGGGACGTGCCCGGTCATCGGCGAGCAGGCGGTCGACAGGGGTGTCGGTGACCGAGCCCGCGTTGATCAGTTGCGGGTGCGCCCCCGCACCCGGCCGCTGGCGCAGGTGTCCGCCGTCCCAACCGAAGGCGTTGCGCAGCATCGGATGAGCCTGTGTCAGCGCAGTCCACGTTTCGCGGAATCGCGTGAAGTCCGGTGGTACGGCGATGGTGACGACCAGTTGGCAGTGGTAGGTCGCCGCGCCTGCGTCAGCGCCGAGCGATTCGTAGATCATGCCGCGCTGTGCCGCGGTCAGGATATGGCTCGACCGGTGGGTGCTGCTGCTCATTCTCGCTCCGAATTCCCGAGTTCGCTGGACAGGGCAGTGAGGACGGCCATTGTGCCGTCGGCCAGAGAAGTGATTTCGGCCTCACCGTGGGTTGTGGTGTCGTACCGCAGCCAGATGGCTAGTCGGCCGTTCTCGATCGCGGCATCGACTTCCAGCAAGTAATGCCGACGACCCGCCAACGTATGCGGGGCAAGGGGTTCGGTGGCATGGGCGAATACTGTGCCTTCCCTGTCCGCGGTGCCGAAGTGTCCGAGGTAGTTCAGGCAGACGTCGGATGTTTTCGCTGGCACCGGCCATCCGGCAAGATAGGCGCCGACGCCGTATCCGACGCCGCCGCGCGGTGT
>NZ_JBFAHF010000089.1:0-3905 GCF_040654015.1 Nocardia sp. NPDC050799 | reverse complement strand
CCACTCTTGTTGTGTTTGTCTCCCCCCAAAGTGGGTGTGGGCGGCCCCCCCCCCCCCGCGCCCCCCCCCCTCTCTAAACTACAGGGTTGGCGGCCCCGGCTTCCCGCCCCCCCAACTCACATCACCTCATCGAGATACCGTGAAGTCACGCTTTCCTCAACCTGTTGACGCATTCCCGATCGCTCGAAGGATATCCGCGAACCAGATGAGCCCGTAAGAAATAATCGATTCGTCATCGATCATGGACTCAATATTGTTCCACGTTTCGGCGACTTGGCCGATTGTTAACTCTGGCTGATGCTCGTAAACGTCACCTGCCCCGGCCACGGGAATAGTCATGTCCTCTACTGGGATCGACCAGAAAAGATCATTCGGCACCGAAAATGACTCGCTTGCCGATATGTCGCGGGCATGGGCAATCAACACAGCAAAAACTTCGATCAGTCGCGGGTATGTCAACTCCACGCTGTCGCCCATGGTCATCCTCCGATTTTGTCTTTCTCGATATTATTTTCGTAGGTTCTGATTCTTTCTCTGGATTCGTGATTTTGCCTTCGGTAACGCCCTGTCGCCACCCGGACGGATCATCGTCACCCGCTGTACGTGCTTCGGCTATGAGGCCGGTTTGCGCAGGTCTTCCACCGACACTTTGATGTGGTCCATGTCAAGGATGTTGAGTGGATGGATCCATAGCTCGACAGCCCGCCGGCGGTCGGTGTCGCTGGCGTCGGGTGTCATCGGTAGCGCACCGATCACCTTTACATTGGCCGCTTTCACCTTCTGCCAGTGCAGTGACCGGTCGTTGATATCGACGTCTTTCCAGGTCTCTGCGGCTATATCGAGCGCTTCCACGGTGTTCATACCGAGGTTGGATAGGTGCGCGACTAGATCGACGACTGTGTTCTGTTGCCGGATCTCGGCCCGCCAACCCGCCGGTGAGACCCACTGGGACCCGTGTTCGTAGGCGACGTAGTCGACATACAGTGAGCTTTCGCGCCGGTCATCGATTTCTCGTCGGAACACCCAATCATCATCGTTGGGGCCGTCCAGGAAGTAGTCGCGGCGGTAGAAGCGCAGAAGGTTTTCGATCTCGGCGAGGTCGGCCGGTTTGCTGTCGTAAGCCACGACATAGAGCCCCCGCGCCAGATGGTTGGCGAACCTCTTGACCTGCAGATGGGCGAGGGCTCGGTCCTTCCAACCCACCCGGGCCAGATCCAGCAGTATGAGGTAAGAGGCTGCTTGCTCGGCAGCGAACATATCCACGACCGCGCGGCCGCGGGTGCGGCCGCGCTGATCCAGCAATTCGGCGTCCGTGTGCAGCTGAGCGACGTGCTCGGCCAGCATTCGCATGCCCTCGGCGAGTACGGCGTTGCGGTTCGCGCGAGGTAGGTTCAGGATGCGGTCCAGCGCCCTCGGTTTCATTCCGCTGATTGTCCACGTGCCTGGTAGGAGCCGGTATCGAATTTCGACCGGCCGCCGGGGCAGAAACACATCTCCTCGGTTCGAACGTGACCGTGCCGGCCTGCCCGTATTTCCTTCCATCGGTCCCACAGGTCGGTGGTGATCGGGTTGTCCTCGCGGTCGTCGATTCCGTCCACCGCGCGGCGACGCCATGCGCACGCTCGCGTTACTCGTCGAGCACGACTCGGCGGTGCGGGGCTACCCACCGCGCAGGACTGGGAGGAGGTGCTCGGGGTCCCGCTGCCGGACTACCTCGCCGTCGTGTTCGCTCTATATGTCGGCTCGAACATGCGCCGCGGCCGGTTCACCACCGCCGATCTGGCCCACCGCGCCGATGTCGGCGCGTTCCTCGACCGCGACGCGGCGACGGTGGAGAAGCTGACCGCCACCCACCTCGCCGCTGATCTTTCGGCCCTCTACGAACAGGCGCGCACCGAGGACGCGGCCGAAACCGAGACGGGGAGGCAGGCCTGGTTGACCAACCCGCTGCTGGCTGCGGCCCAGCCGGTGGAACAGCTGGTGGTCATCGCGGCGCAAGTTTTGTGGCCGCGCCAGACGACTTTCGTAGTAGCGTCCATATGGTGGGTGGTGGCATCCACGGTCATGCCATCGTTGTAGGGGGGAAATTGGCCGAAAATATCAGGCGCGCAGGGATAGTCGGCGGCGGAATCGGCGGGCTCACCGCGGCGATCGCGTTGCGAGCGGTTGGCTGGGAGGTGACGGTCTACGAGCAAGCCACCGAGTTCGCCGAGGTCGAAGCCGGGGTCATGCTGACTTCCAACGTGCTGGCCACCCTCGATCTGATCGGGGTGGGTGAACCCATCCGGGCTCAGGCCATGGCGGACCATATCGGCGGGATCCGTAGCCGGCGCGGGCGCGAACTGGTGTGCGGCCAGGTGCGTGACGTAATCGGCGGCGACGATCTCGTGGTGGTCCATCGCGCCGATCTCCTCGCTGTCCTGGTCGACGCGCTCCCGTCGGAGTGCCTGCGTCCCGGTTCCAGGGTTATTCGCGTCGACGCGTCCGGAGACATCGAAACCGCCGCGGGCATTATTCAATTCGACCTCGTGGTCGCGGCCGACGGAATGCACAGTCTCACCCGCTGCCAAGTCTGGCCGGAAGTGGGTGCGGTCCGACACACGGGGATCACCGGCTGGCGATGGATCGTCGACGCTCCGCCGCCGGAGTGGGTGGGCCTGGTGTTGGGTTATCGGGCCGAGTTCGGCATTCTGCCGATGGCGGGCAACCGGATCTACGCCTTCGCGGGCACTCACTCCGGTGTCGAGGGTCTCGACCATTTCAAGGACTGGCCAGAACCTGTGCCGGCCATGGTGGCGGCAGCGGCCCCGCAGCGGGTTCTCGAGACCGAGTTACTCGATATCCGCGTCCCCAAGTCGCTGGCGCGTGGTCGGGTGGCGCTCATCGGCGACGCCGCGCACGGGATGCATCCCACACTCGGGCAAGGTGCCGGGATGACGATCGAGGACGCCGTCACCCTCGCCGCCTATGCACCTGATCTGGCCGCGTATTCCAAGGCCCGGCGGCGCCGGGTCGCCCTCATCAGCTGGCTGTCGGGGCGCGCGACCCTGGTCACCGAACCTACGTCGAGGTTCGTGGCCGCCGCCAGGGACGCTACAGCCGCCCTGGTGCCGAACCGACTGGCCATCCGGGCCGGCAAACTTGGCACGAAGCTGCTGATCACCCGCTGGCGGCCACCAACGATCGCGACCAAATCCCGGCCACCGCATCCCGGATGACATGCCGGTCCTCCCCAGACCGAGAGCCGCGCACCTCAGCTTGCGGCGAGCCGTGTCGTTTTGGGGTTGCCGTAGAACTCGCCGAAGTTCGGGCGGATATGAAGTTATGTCGGGCGCTGGCCGGCGGAAGCCGTGAACCGTGGTCGATCGCGCTGCGCCAGTGGCTGACAGCGCGCAAGCAAAAACATGCCATGAACAGCATTTCCGTTGTATTTTCCGCCGATACTACGACTACCCCTGGAGGCAGAGGGTTCGCTTTGTCTTCGGTGCTGCCATCGCTGTGGTGGCAGGCGAGTCGGCCGTGCCGAAGATGTCGGAGTCGAAGACCACAATGCACGGCATGGCTCAACGTCGACCGATTCCGCCTCCGCCCGATCCGAATGCACCTCCTCGGTTCAAGATCGATCTTCCTGACGACATCTCGGACTTTCATGCCGTTGTCGATCTCCTGCACCTTGCCGGTGCACGCAACGGCGGTGGATACCGACAATTCGCGGTGGCAGGCCCGACCTTCACTTTCGACCAGGTCTGGGCGCTGCTGGAGTTGAACGAGCACTACGAACTCTTCCGCTGCGTCAAGGCCAGCAAGCAGGCTAGGCCGCGTTTCATAAGCCGTGGCCGGATAACCACAGGTTGATTGCGGCGACGCGGACCGTGGCCAGGTAACGGACAGCGAGTTTGTCATAG
>NZ_JBFAHF010000088.1:0-3966 GCF_040654015.1 Nocardia sp. NPDC050799 | reverse complement strand
CCCGTGGTGGAGTATGTGGGCCGTAACGACTTCCAGGTCAAGGTTCGTGGTTTCCGTATCGAACTGGGTGAGATCGACGCGGCGCTGACCGCGCACGACACCGTCGACTTCGCCGTCACGACCGGACACAAGAATGCTGCGGGCGCGGTCTCGCTGGTGTCCTACGTCGTGGCCGCGGCCGGTGCCGCGGTGGATGTCACTGCGCTGACCGGGTACGTCGCCGAGCGGCTGCCCGACTACATGGTGCCGGCGGCCGTCATGGTCATCGACCGGATCCCGCTGACCCCCGCCGGGAAGCTGGACCGCAAGGCGCTGCCCGAACCGGTGTTCCAGGCGCGTACCGCCTTCCGCGGGCCGCGTACGCCGGTCGAGCAGACCATCGCGGAGGTCTTCGCCGAGGTCCTGGGCGTGGACCGGGTCGGTGTGGACGATTCGTTCTTCGCCCTCGGGGGCGACAGCATCGTGTCCATTCAGCTGGTGTCCCGCGCGAAGGCCCGCGGTGTGGTGTTCAGCCCGCGGCACGTCTTCGAACAGCGGACGGTGGCGGGGCTGGCCGCTGTCGCCGAATCCGCGGACGCCGACAGCGTGACGCGCACGCTCGTCGAACTGCCGGGCGGCGGCGTCGGCACCATGCCGCTGACGCCGATCGTGCGGTTCATGGCCGAACGGTCCGGTTCCTTCGGGCGTTTCCACCAGCTCATCACCCTGGACCTCCCGATCGGCATCGACCGGGAGACCATTGCCGCCGTGGTGGGCCCGGTGGTCGACCGGCACGATATGTTGCGGTCGCGGCTGTACGCCGCCGACGGCGACTGGATCGTGGAAACGGGCGCACCGGGCAGCGTCGACGTGGACGCGCTGATCGACCACACCGTGTTCGACGGCGCCCTCACCGGCCCCGAACTGTCCGAGATCGCCACGGCCGCAGTCGATTCCGCACTGGATCGGCTCGACCCCGAGCGCGGTGTGGTGGTCCGGTTCGTCTGGCTGGAACCCGATACCGGCGCGCGGTCCGGCCACCTGGTGGTCATCGTGCACCACCTCGCGGTCGACGGCGTGTCGTGGCGTGTCCTGGTGCCCGATCTGGTGTTGTCCGCGGTCGCGCGCAGCGCCGGCCAGCTCCCCGAGCTGCCCGCGCCGGTCACCTCCATGCGGACCTGGGCGCATGCGCTCGAGCAGAACGCGCACAGCGCGGAGCGGCTCGCGGAACTGGAGTACTGGCGGA
Organism: Nocardia sp. NPDC050799; assembly: GCF_040654015.1. Classification (NCBI taxonomy): domain Bacteria; kingdom Bacillati; phylum Actinomycetota; class Actinomycetes; order Mycobacteriales; family Nocardiaceae; genus Nocardia; species Nocardia sp. NPDC050799. The sequence goes on along the minus strand of NZ_JBFAHF010000088.1, from coordinate 2,741 downwards.
CCGTTGCCGGCACCGCCGACCCGCTGCTCACCGAGCGCCGGATGGATCCCGCGGTGGATACCGCCGGAGTCGTCGCGGTACACGCGGTGCAGGTCTCGCCGGAGGTCACCCAGACCCTGCTCACCACTGTTCCGGCGCTGTTCCACGGCGGTGTGAACGACGGTCTGCTCACCGCACTCGTCCTGGCGACCGCCGCCTGGCGGGCGCGGCGCGCGCCCGGCGTCGCACTGGACGATCCGCTGCTGATCCGGCTCGAGGGTCACGGCCGTGAGGAAGAGATCGTGCCCGGGGCGGATCTGTCCCGCACGGTCGGCTGGTTCACGGCGCTCTTCCCGGTCCGGTTCGAGCCGGCCGGTATCGATATCGAGGCCGCCCTCGCCGGCGCGCCGGAACTGGGCGCCGCGCTCAAGCGCGTCAAGGAGCAATTGCTCGCGGTCCCGGACAAGGGCGTCGGTTACGGCCTGCTGCGGTACATGAACGCCGACACCGCCGCCGAATTCCCGCGGGATATGCCGGGCCAGGTGAACTTCAACTACCTGGGTCGCGTAGGCGCCGGCGAGATCCCCGAGGAGATGCACGGTTTCGGCTGGCTCCCGGCGGCCGATCTGGCCGTGGACGTCGGTTACGACGCGGATATGCCGGCCATGGCGCTGCTGGATATCAACGCCGTCGTGGTCGGCGATACGCTGACCGCGCGCATCGGCTATCCGTCCACACTGCTGTCGCCGGACGAGGCCCGCGAATTCGGGGACCTGTGGGTGCGGGCACTGGAAGCGGTGGCCCGCCATGCCGATTCCGCGGACGCGGGCGGCCATACACCGTCGGACTTCCCGTTGGTCACGGTGTCGCAGCCGGCTGTCGAGGAGATCGAACAGCGGTTCCCGAGGCAGGTCGCCGATCTGTGGCCGCTGTCCTCGTTGCAGGCCGGGATGCTGTTCCACGCGCAGCTCGCCGCCACCTCGGTGGATGTGTATACCGCGCAGGCGGTGCTCACCCTGACCGGCCGGGTGGACGCCGAGCGGCTGCGGGCGGCCGCCCAGGCCCTGGTGGACCGCTATGAGAACCTGCGCACGGTGTTCGTCACCGACCGTGCGGGCAACTCGGTGCAGGTCGTGCTCGACGAGGTGCCGGTCGACTGGACCGAGCACGATCGCAGCGCTACCGGCACCGCCGTCGATCTCGTCGACGCCGACCGGCTGCGGCGCTTCGATCTCGCCGAACCGCGGCTGATCAGGTTCACCCTGATCAAGACCGGAGCCGACACCTGGCAGTTCGTGGTGTCCAACCACCACATCGTGCTCGACGGCTGGTCGATGCCGCTGCTCATGCAGGATCTGCTGACGCTGTACGCGGTACGCGCCGACGGCACCGTGCTGCCCGCGGCCCGCTCCTACCGGCACTTCCTGGACTGGGTCGGCCGGCAGGACCACCCGGCGTCGCTGGCGGTATGGGCAGAGGCGCTGGCCGGGGTGAACGAGCCGACCCTGCTCAGCCGTCCGGAAACCGGCGGCGGCGATGCCGCGCACGAGATCGAAGCCTTGTCCGGCGAATACGCCTTCGAGCTGGACGCCGCGGCGACGTCGCGGATCACCGCGCTGGCCGCCGAACTCGGTATCACCGCCAATACGGTGCTGCAGGTGGCGTGGGCGATACTGCTCGGCCGCATCACCGGCCGCGACGACGTGCTCTTCGGTGCCACCGTCTCCGGTCGTCCACCGCAACTGACCGGGGTGGAGACCATGGTCGGGTTGTTCATCAACACCGTCCCGGTGCGGGTGCGGTTCGATCAGGACGAACCCGCGCGCGAACTGCTCACCCGGACCCAGGGTGAACAGGCCGATCTGCTGGACCACCACTATGTGGGTCTGGCGGATATCCAGGGCGCGGCGGGGATGGCGGCGCTGTTCGACACCCTGCTGGTGTTCGAGTCGTATCCGGTGGATGCCGCGGGTATCCAGGCGCAGGCCACCGATATCGACGGAATGGCGGTGACCGGATTGAACGCGGTCGACGCCACCCACTATCCGCTGAGCCTCATCGCCGCACTGGGCAGCACACTGCGGATTCGGGCCGGCTATCAGCAGGACATGTTCGACGAAGCCGATGTGCGCCGGATCGCCGACCGGCTGGTGCGGGTGCTCACCGCCGTCACCGAGGCCCCCGACCGGCGGATCGGTGAAATCGAACTGCTGGACAGCGGGGAACGTGACCAGGTGCTGCGCGGGTGGAACGACACCGCGCACACCGTCGATACCACCGCCACGCTGGCCTCGATGTTCTACACGCAGAGCGTCCGTACCCCGGACGCGCCCGCGCTGACCTTCGGGACAGAGACCCTGTCCTACGCCGAATTCACGGCCCGGGTGAATCTGCTCGCCCGGTGGCTGATCGCCCGCGGTGTGGGTCCGGAGTCGTATGTGGCCCTGGGTATGCGGCGTTCGATCGATCTGGTGGTCGGTATGTACGCGGTCACCGTCGCCGGTGGCGCCTACGTACCGCTGGATCCGGATCATCCGGCCGAGCGCACCGAGTACATCCTGGCCACCGCCGACCCGATCTGCGTGCTCACCTCCGGCGACGATCTGCCGACCGATACCGCTCAGGTACGGATCGACAGGCTGGACCTGGGCGCGTACGCGGATACGCCGGTCACCGATGCGGATCGTCGTGCGCCGTTGCGTGCGTCGAATACGGCGTATGTGATTTTCACGTCGGGTTCGACGGGTCGTCCGAAGGGTGTG
>NZ_JBFAHF010000087.1:0-4577 GCF_040654015.1 Nocardia sp. NPDC050799 | reverse complement strand
GTTTATTTGTTTTTTTTTTTTTTTGGTTTTTTTGGTGGGGGGGGAGGCTGGGGCCCCCCCAACTCGATTAACTTGAGAGTGCGGCGCGCTCTGGTGTGCAGGCGCGCCCATCACCGCCTTTCTGCCTCATCACCATCACGACTATGGTCGTGCTCGCCGCCGGCTCGGACCGCAGCCGGCGGGCTTCGCCAGATCCTGGGCGATCTCCTCGAGACCTTCCATTAATCGATAGGGCATCGGAGTCGTACTCCGGTGCTGCAGGAGCTGTTTGCGCGGATCGCGGGGATACCGCCCGACCAGCTCGACGATATGTTGTACGGATCGGCCGCGATGTCGGCCGTCCGGAAAGAGGGAAAGTATAAACACCTGGAGGGATCTGGACCCTTCCACCCGGAAGGCACTCCTGCGGGGCGAACCTGCCGGCGATCCCGAGACCGATCGGATCGGGAGGGCATATGCGGAGAAGAAGCTTGGACGATCTCAGCTCCGAAAGTTCTTGATCGGTATCCCCATCGGCCTGGTCGTGGGTCTGCTACTGGGGACGTGGGTGGCGATGGACAACCTACCGGTTGGGGCTGTCGCGCCCGTATTGATTGCCTTCTGGCTCAGCTACTGGTTCTTCGAGGCCCGCCGCAAGCTGGCCCTGATCCGTCTTTTGAACGTCAGCCATGGGGCACCCCGGGTCCCGGTCGCGCCGGGGGCGCCGGAGGCACTGGAGATCAGGGTGCCGACTGTCGGTGTCCTGCGGATGATGCTGCCGTTCCTCGGGGCTTTCGCGATACGGTCGCCGCAGGACTGCTTGCTCTCGGTACCCGCGATTGCGGCGGCGGCCGTGGTCCTGGCTATCCCGGTAATCGCGTATTTCGGCTACCGAACCTGATGACGACCCGAGCGACTTGCCTGATGACGACGGGCGAGTCGCCACCACCATCCCCGACCTCACCGGCGAAAAGACTCGTGAGTGGCGGCAGTTCGTGGTCTGGGCGCGGGCCAACGACCAACCGCAGCCGCCGCCATCAATCTATGGCTCAGTAACAGTTGAGGGCGGGCTCGCGCCCGCCCTCAACTGCTGCTCGACTTCGAGACACTCCTAGTCAGTTCAGGGAAGAACCTGCGGGACCACGTCGGGATTCACCGCACCGACCAAGGCGCCGATCAGCCCACCGAGGATCGGCCCACCGGAACCCGTGGCCGAACCGACCGCCGAGCCGATACCGGCGCCCAGAGCAGCGCCGTTCAACACGGGATCGGGGTACTGGGCGCCCGGGTTGGTCTTGACGTCCTGAGGCTCCTCCAGCGGAATACCGGCGATCGGCGTGGCCTGCGCATCGGCCATCGGCCCGGCGTCGGCGGAAGCGCCTCCGGCGACGACCGTGGCGGCGATCAGCGGCAGTGTCGAGGCGACGACGGTTTTGACGACATTGTTCGAGATCATTGCTCGCCTTTCGAACGAGTTGTGAGGTTGCCGAAGGGTATCCGTCAACACGGCAGCTCCCCACCGCTGGAAAGGCTCTGACAGCGGATTCCCGCCGCGCCCGGAGTCATCGGGTCTATCGGCACGCCTGCCGAGGAGCGATCGTTCGAACCGTTCCGGCCGTCAGGCCAGTGGGTCGTCTTCACGGCGAGCCGGATGGATTACGTATGACGTGCAAGAAAGATATTGAGGTCCATGAACAACGGCGTTCGCCACGCTGGGACCGCGAAAGTGAGTGTTCGGAGGCACCGATTGTGTGGCTGGACCGCTCTGAGCGCATCGCGTCGGTCGATAGTGGTCCCCGGTAGTCAGTCCCACCACGGCCGCCACATCGGCTGCAGCAGTGTTTTCGCCAGCCTGTCCAGCGTGGCATCCTCGTCGAAGGGGACCTCATCGGCCACGTGAGGACAATAGAGGGCCGCCTCGAGGGCGGCTTCCAGTGCCGGGGCCCGCCCTGGGATGGGCTCGAGGTGCCGTAGCCACATCACGTCGCGGTCGAGCGCGACCAGTTCCACCCTCCACAATGCCTGCCAGCGCCGCAGGATCGTCGCATGATCACGCCAGCCGACGTCGTAGTTACATGCTCCCATCCACCCGAGCCGTCCCGGGACCAGCCACGGCCGGGCGACGGGCACCAGCAGCATCCGGTCATAGGCGTACCCCACGGCCTCCCAGATATCGGTCCACCCGGAACGACCGGAAGTCCTCACCGACGCGATCGAACACGGCTTCCGACCAATCCTGTTCACCCCGAGGGAACGCGTCGGTGTCGTCGCCGCCGCGTTGGACACGAGTCAATATGTCGATCAGCCAGGTCCGGCTGTCACCGTCGAACTCGGTCGTCCCCGCGGGCACAGTGCACATCGAATCAGCAGTGCCCACATTCTCCAAAGTGTCGCCGGTGGCGATGATCGGCCAGAACCCCGTCACGGGATACAGGCAGCGCAACCGGTCCCACAGGTCGACGGCCGAGTATCCGGGCTCGACGTCTGCCACCCACACCGACTCACCATCGAGATCCAGACCCGGAACCCGAAGAAACGGCCGGTGGTGGACATCGATCTGCAGTAGCACCGACAGATCGCCACCAGACCAGGTCCGCTCGGGTACCGGCGAGGACCCGGCCTCCGGTTCGGCACGGAACGGTGATACGTCGAAATCCCATGCCATGCTGTGTCCTTCGGGTCTATCGGCATGCCGGCGGGCCGGTATATCGGCCGCTCCGGTCACCGCGGCGAATCGGTCTCCGGAACAATCGCATCTCCCACCGACACAGCATCGAGACCACGGTGGTGCGGGAACTTCGGTGAGATGTGCTGGTCCCGGTCAGCCGATCTTCACCGTCGTGCGTGGCGCGCGTGCTGACTGCCTGCTGCTGCCGCCTCCGCAGCGAGCTCATGATCTGACACCAACGTCGGCGGCGACCACACCATCAGCGGAATCTCGGTGATCACCGACTGAACAAGGCCCGGCAAACCCACGCCGTCCACGAGCAGGCACTACTGTGACCAGACACCATTTCGCTACCGCGCCACGGCTCATGTCCACGGCGCGGGGATCGCACCCGCGTTCCACTTCGCCAGCGTGACGTTGTCCACCAACCGGATCCCAGTACGCTCGGCCGTCTGACGCGCCGAGCGGGTGAAACGCGACGTCGTGACCAGGACCGCGACGTCGTAGGTGTGCCAGGTGCTGATGCTACCGACGAACTGCTGCATCTCCCGGTCACCCACCGCATGGTTGATGTTGTAGCGCTTGGCCTGCACGATCAACCGCCGACCATCGGCAGTGACCGCGATGACATCGGCTCCACGGTCTCCGGCGCCGCAACCAATACCGGGCATAGAACGCGGCACCCACCCCGGCGAGCAACACGATCACCACGGTGATGACGGCCGCGATGTTGTCGCGAGCGAACTGCACCGCCGGCACCCCGACGACGAACACAGCGATCCCAGCCATACCCAGCACACCGGCATCGGACGAGCGACGACGACGTCTACCCACATGCACACCCCTTTGCTCCACGAACCCCTGCCGCAATCGGCCAAGGAGACTGTAGACCCAAGCCCCGACAAGGCGACGTGAAACCAGCGCTCGCCCTGCAGTTTTCAACTCAAACGCGCAAGGGGCGTACTCGGTGCCGGCCCGCACCGAACGCGGGGTCGCCAGTCGGCGCCACCAGGTAATAAGAGGCCTACTTCCAACCCTCTCCGCAGGCCATGCGCGAACTCGCCAGCTTACCCGGCCCGGCGGGCAACCATTGCTAACCAGGGATTACGCCATATCCGCCCGGGAATCGGCGAATACTACGGGGTCCGTGTCGCGCACAGGATCGTGTCGTCACCGGCGCAGGTCTGCACACAGCCCTCGTGGAAGGCCTGCGGTCGTCCCGGCGAGGACATGATTCACGACCGGTCGCATGTTTGTGACAATGTAGACACCATGTCACGTCTCCTCCGAAACGCACCCTCGCGCCGTAGGTTTCGCTCGCACGCAACCATAACCGTCGCTGTCCTCGCCTGCGCTGCGGCGGCCGCTGCGGGATGTGGGCAGGCGAAGAAGGACACCATGAAAGTGGGAGACTGCGGCTATTTCACCCAGGGACAGAAGAACCGTTCCTGGGACTTGCAGCATCGCGCGTGCAGCGACCCGGAGGCAGCGCTGATCGTCGTGCGCGCAGCCGAGAAGACCGAATGTGCTGATTTCGCATACAGCTGGACTTCTCGCGGGACGAAGTCGAAGGACACGTTTTCAGTCTGCACCCACCTCAACGCCCGGATCGGTGACTGCTTCACCGATCCGGAGAGCCAGTATGCGCATCTATATCGCCTGCGGAAGGCACCATGTACGACACCGGGGGCATACCAGGTGAATACCCGTGTCGACCGCGACGGATACGACGTCTGCGCCGACGCGAGAGCCAAGCACGAGCAGACCGTCAGCATCGTGCATCAACAGCCGCCGGTGTCGTTCTGCCTGCATCGAGTCGACGCCTGACCACCCCACTAGGCCGCGTTTCATAAGCCGTGGCCGGATAACCACAGGTTGATTGCGGCGACGCGGACCGTGGCCAGGTAACGGACAGCGAGTTTGTCATAGC
>NZ_JBFAHF010000086.1:0-5404 GCF_040654015.1 Nocardia sp. NPDC050799 | reverse complement strand
TATGTTCCGGCGGTGTCCTACTCTCCCACACCCTGTCGAGTGCAGTACCATCGGCGCTGGCAGGCTTAGCTTCCGGGTTCGGAATGGGACCGGGCGTTTCCCTGCCGCTATAACCGCCGTAACTCTATGAAACTATCCACACAGAGAGCCGAACCCTTGAGGGGGTTCGTCTTCTGTATCTGTGTGTTGTTTCAGATACTGCACAGTGGACGCGTAGCAATCTTCGTTTGGTAAGCCCTCGGCCTATTAGTACCGGTCACCTCCACACGTTACCGTGCTTCCAGTTCCGGCCTATCAACCCCATGGTCTGTAGGGGGCCTTAACCACTCTAGGTGGTGGGAAACCTCATCTTGGAACAGGCTTCCCGCTTAGATGCTTTCAGCGGTTATCCCTTCCGAACGTAGCCAACCAGCCGTGCCCCTGGCGGGACAACTGGCACACCAGAGGTTCGTCCGTCCCGGTCCTCTCGTACTAGGGACAGCCTTCCTCAAGTTTCCAACGCGCGCGGCGGATAGAGACCGAACTGTCTCACGACGTTCTAAACCCAGCTCGCGTGCCGCTTTAATGGGCGAACAGCCCAACCCTTGGGACCTACTCCAGCCCCAGGATGCGACGAGCCGACATCGAGGTGCCAAACCATCCCGTCGATATGGACTCTTGGGGAAGATCAGCCTGTTATCCCCGGGGTACCTTTTATCCGTTGAGCGACACCGCTTCCACATGCCGGTGCCGGATCACTAGTCCCGACTTTCGTCCCTGCTCGACATGTCTGTCTCACAGTCAAGCTCCCTTGTGCACTTGCACTCGACACCTGATTGCCAACCAGGCTGAGGGAACCTTTGGGCGCCTCCGTTACATTTTGGGAGGCAACCGCCCCAGTTAAACTACCCACCAGGCACTGTCCCTGAACCAGATCATGGTCCGAGGTTAGAGGTCCAATACGATCAGAGTGGTATTTCAACGATGACTCACCGAGCACTGGCGTGCCCGTTTCACAGTCTCCCACCTATCCTACACAAACCGTACCGAACACCAATACCAAGCTATAGTGAAGGTCCCGGGGTCTTTTCGTCCTGCCGCGCGTAACGAGCATCTTTACTCGTAATGCAATTTCGCCGAGTCTGTGGTCGAGACAGCTGAGAAGTCGTTACGCCATTCGTGCAGGTCGGAACTTACCCGACAAGGAATTTCGCTACCTTAGGATGGTTATAGTTACCACCGCCGTTTACCGGGGCTTAAATTCTCAGCTTCGCGCCGAAGCGCTAACCGGTCCTCTTAACCTTCCGGCACCGGGCAGGCGTCAGTCCGTATACATCGTCTTACGACTTCGCACGGACCTGTGTTTTTAGTAAACAGTCGCTTCTCACTGGTCTCTGCGGCCCAAACCAGCTCACGGCGTAAAGCCGGTCACCAGCTCGGGCCCCCCTTCTCCCGAAGTTACGGGGGCATTTTGCCGAGTTCCTTGACCACAGTTCTCTCGATCGCCTTAGTATTCTCTACCTGACCACCTGTGTCGGTTTGGGGTACGGGCCGTGTACCAACTCACTAGAGGCTTTTCTCGGCAGCATAGGATCACTGAATTCGCCTCAATCGGCTACGCATCACCTCTCAGGCACATGCTGTGCGGATTTGCCTACACAACGCCCTACAGGCTTACACCAGTACAACCACTGACTGGCCCAGCTACCTTCCTGCGTCACCCCATCGCTTGACTACTACACCCAGGGTCGCGCGCAGCCCCATCCGGCCTCCCGAAGGAGGTCCATCAGGTTTTGGGCGCTTAGCACAGATGATTCGCCATTGGGCGCGGATACACGGGTACGGGAATATCAACCCGTTGTCCATCGACTACGCCTGTCGGCCTCGCCTTAGGTCCCGACTCACCCTGGGCGGATTAACCTGGCCCAGGAACCCTTGGTCATTCGGCGGACGAGTTTCTCACTCGTCTTTCGCTACTCATGCCTGCATTCTCACTCGCGCAGCCTCCACAACTAGGTCACCCCGCTGCTTCCCTGGCTACACGACGCTCCCCTACCCAGCCACACCACTGCACACACCCCCGTAGAGGCATGCGGATGTATTGTGCGACTGCCGCGGCTTCGGCGGTGTACTTGAGCCCCGCTACATTGTCGGCGCAGGATCACTCGACCAGTGAGCTATTACGCACTCTTTCAAGGGTGGCTGCTTCTAAGCCAACCTCCTGGCTGTCTGCGCAATCCCACATCCTTTTCCACTTAGTACACGCTTAGGGGCCTTAGCCGGCGATCTGGGCTGTTTCCCTCTCGACTACGAAGCTTATCCCCCGCAGTCTCACTGCCGCGCTCTCACTCACCGGCATTCGGAGTTTGGCTGATTTCGGTAAGCTTGTGGGCCCCCTAGACCATCCAGTAGCTCTACCTCCGGTGAGAAACACGCGACGCTGCACCTAAATGCATTTCGGGGAGAACCAGCTATCACGGAGTTTGATTGGCCTTTCACCCCTACCCACAGCTCATCCCCTCAGTTTTCAACCTAAGTGGGTTCGGGCCTCCACGACGTCTTACCGTCGCTTCACCCTGGCCATGGGTAGATCACTCCGCTTCGGGTCTAGAACACGCGACTCAAACGCCCTATTCGGACTCGCTTTCGCTACGGCTACCCCACACGGGTTAACCTCGCCACATGCCACTAACTCGCAGGCTCATTCTTCAAAAGGCACGCCATCACTCCCAGCAGCAAGCTGCTCGAAAGCTCTGACGGATTGTAAGCGCACGGTTTCAGGTACTATTTCACTCCCCTCCCGGGGTACTTTTCACCTTTCCCTCACGGTACTAGTCCGCTATCGGTCACCAGGGAGTATTCAGGCTTACCGGGTGGTCCCGGCAGATTCACAGCAGATTTCACGGGCCCGCTGCTACTCGGGCACTCACTACAACAGAGAACATGTTTTCGCCTACCGGACTCTCACCGTCTACGGTTGGCCGTCCCAGACCAATTCGACTAACACGAACTTTTCTGACTGTTGCTCGCCACGGCAGTGACAAGAAAGTGAGCCCCACGACCCCACACGTGCAACGCCTGCCGGCTATCACACACGCATGGTTTAGCCTCATCCGCTTTCGCTCGCCACTACTCACGGAATCACATGTTGTTTTCTCTTCCTGTGGGTACTGAGATGTTTCACTTCCCCACGTTCCCTCCACACATCCTATATATTCAGATGCGGGTAACACGACATCACTCGTGCTGGGTTTCCCCATTCGGACACCCTCGGATCACAGCTCGGTTGACAGCTCCCCGAGGCTTATCGCAGCCTCCTACGTCCTTCATCGGCTCCTGGTGCCAAGGCATCCACCGTACGCTCTTAAAAACTTACAAAACAAAGATGCTCGCGTCCACTGTGCAGTTCTCAAACAACACACCCACCCGAACCTTGCACCCGCACCAGCCGAGAACCAGAAGCCCTCGCGGTATGAACGGAGATCCGAGCGGATCGTATTATCTTGCCTGGAAAGAACGCCTGTTCTTTCAGGACCCAACAGTGTGTTGATATATCCACCACGACCAGGACACTGAGGTCCCGACCGAATGCGATGAAGATTGCCAGCGTTCCACCCATGAGCAACCATCGGAAAACATTCGCTTCCGAAATGGCTCTGCCACAACCAGAACTCGACTCTTCGAGCCGGCGTGGAGAATGCTCCTTAGAAAGGAGGTGATCCAGCCGCACCTTCCGGTACGGCTACCTTGTTACGACTTCGTCCCAATCGCCGATCCCACCTTCGACGGCTCCCTCCACAAGGGTTAGGCCACCGGCTTCGGGTGTTACCGACTTTCATGACGTGACGGGCGGTGTGTACAAGGCCCGGGAACGTATTCACCGCAGCGTTGCTGATCTGCGATTACTAGCGACTCCAACTTCACGGGGTCGAGTTGCAGACCCCGATCCGAACTGAGACCGGCTTTAAGGGATTCGCTCCACCTCACGGTATCGCAGCCCTCTGTACCGGCCATTGTAGCATGTGTGAAGCCCTGGACATAAGGGGCATGATGACTTGACGTCGTCCCCACCTTCCTCCGAGTTGACCCCGGCAGTCTCTCACGAGTCCCCGCCATTACGCGCTGGCAACATAAGATAAGGGTTGCGCTCGTTGCGGGACTTAACCCAACATCTCACGACACGAGCTGACGACAGCCATGCACCACCTGTACACCGACCACAAGGGGGCCTACATCTCTGCAGGTTTCCGGTGTATGTCAAACCCAGGTAAGGTTCTTCGCGTTGCATCGAATTAATCCACATGCTCCGCCGCTTGTGCGGGCCCCCGTCAATTCCTTTGAGTTTTAGCCTTGCGGCCGTACTCCCCAGGCGGGGTACTTAATGCGTTAGCTACGGCACGGATCCCGTGGAAGGAAACCCACACCTAGTACCCACCGTTTACGGCGTGGACTACCAGGGTATCTAATCCTGTTCGCTACCCACGCTTTCGCTTCTCAGCGTCAGTTACTTCCCAGAGACCCGCCTTCGCCACCGGTGTTCCTCCTGATATCTGCGCATTTCACCGCTACACCAGGAATTCCAGTCTCCCCTGAAGTACTCTAGTCTGCCCGTATCGCCTGCAAGCTTAAGGTTGAGCCCCAAGTTTTCACAGATGACGTGACAGACCGCCTACAAGCTCTTTACGCCCAGTAATTCCGGACAACGCTCGCACCCTACGTATTACCGCGGCTGCTGGCACGTAGTTGGCCGGTGCTTCTTATACTCCTACCGTCACTCTCGCTTCGTCGGAGTCGAAAGAGGTTTACAACCCGAAGGCCGTCATCCCTCACGCGGCGTCGCTGCATCAGGCTTCCGCCCATTGTGCAATATTCCCCACTGCTGCCTCCCGTAGGAGTCTGGGCCGTGTCTCAGTCCCAGTGTGGCCGGTCGCCCTCTCAGGCCGGCTACCCGTCGTCGCCTTGGTAGGCCATTACCCCACCAACAAGCTGATAGGCCGCGGGCTCATCTTGCACCGATAAATCTTTCCACCCTCAACCATGCAGTTGAAAGTCATATCCGGTATTAGACCCAGTTTCCCAGGCTTATCCCAGAGTGCAAGGCAGATCACCCACGTGTTACTCACCCGTTCGCCGCTCGTGTACCCCGAAGGGCCTTACCGCTCGACTTGCATGTGTTAAGCACGCCGCCAGCGTTCGTCCTGAGCCAGGATCAAACTCTCCGTTGAAGACTCACAATCACACCCGAAGGCGCAATCAAAAGTACAAACTAGAGTCCGAAAACCTAGCAAAACAAATCGCCAGCTGGAATTTAGCTGACTTAAATGTTCGATCCTCCACACGGGGGTATGAAGAACCGAAACCAAATTAAATATTTGGCACTGACATTCATCAACACACTATTGAGTTCTCAAAGAACACACGCACA
>NZ_JBFAHF010000085.1:0-5449 GCF_040654015.1 Nocardia sp. NPDC050799 | reverse complement strand
ACCTCGGCGGGAGACCCACCACGCTCACCTGCGGTAATCGCGGTCTCCGCAGCCGGTTTCCAGGTCTGCCTTGCGGCCTCCCACGCCCGCTTCGATTCCACCGATATCTCGACCGGTGGCCGGAGCGCCGCGGTATCCACGTCGTGCCCTACCGAGATCGCCTCGGGCGGCGTGAACGGCGCGCCGCCGTCGAGCGCCGGCGAACGGGCGCTCTGGGCATACACGCCCCCGGCGACAGCACCGTTGAGCAGTGGCCCCAACACCTCCGTGTAATGCTGCGGCCAACCAGCAACCAAGGCCGCCGCACCCAGACCCGAGATCGCCCCCGCCGTACCATGCACCAAACCCATGGCCACACGACTGGTCCCGATCTGGGGGAAGACCATCGGAGCGAACCGGCCCGCGAGCATGCCGCCGACCGCTCCGCCCGCGCCGGACACGGCGGCGACCTCGATCGACTTCAGATCGATACCCGTGGGGTTGGAACCATCCTCCCCGATGATCTCGAGTGTTCTGTCCCCGGTGGCGACCTGCAGCGCCTGCACACCCACTTCGACACCCACGGGCAGCGCGACCGCCGTGCCCATCCACTTGGCGAACTGCGCCGGCCCCATACCGCTCAGCTGGGCGGCCGCCTTGGCTCCGCCCGCCTGAATGGCCCGCTGTAGGCTCGCGCGCATCACGGCGACCTCGGCGCGCCCCTGGACCAGCGTGGATTCGACCGCCGGCGCGGCCGCAACCTGGCCGGCCGGCCCCGCCGCCGCGGCGGCGGCCAGCAAACCGTAGATCTTCCACGCCAGGTGGATGCCGAACGTGAACATCACGCACAGCCATTTCTCCGCGTCGTTGGCCGCCGCCTGTCCCTGATCGGCCAGGGCGTTCACATCCTTGCCGAGCTGAGCCGCGCCCTGTCGATAGGAACTCAATGCCTCACGCAACTGTTCGGCCGTCTCGCCTACCGAATCCTCGTGCGTCAGAAGGCTGTCGATATCGGCCGAATGGCCCTCCAGTTCCAGACTGCGGGCACGCAGCTCGGACGCCATCCGGCGCATCCCGGAAATGTCGGCGCCGGGAAGCTCCCCGCCGAACACCACCATCTCGATCGGAGTCCGCAGGAACCCGGGCAGACATTCGAAGGCGGTCCGCAGCTGCACGACCGGGCTGAACAGTGAACCGTCCAACACCTCGACCTACCCCAGCCGGATTGCCGCGGCGACCAGCACCGCATGCAGCAGTCGTGCCTGAATACCCGCCTTCTCGCCGTGCTGGACCACCTCGGCGAACGCGACCCCGAGCGCCTCGTCCACATCGAAGTTGCCTCGTTCCGTGGCATGCCCGGACAACTCGGCGCGCCACTCCCGGTAGCCGCGCACCAGCTCGGACAGCGCAGGGCGCGGGCGCGGCTGGTTGTTCAGGTACTCCGAGATCAGGACGCGTTGTGCCCGCCGGTGTGCGACACCGCCACCGGCAGCGTCGAAAGCCCGGCCGAATGCCCGCAAGGTGGCCGTGTAGATATCCGGCTGTGCCGTCTCGCCCGTCTCCTCGGTATCGGCGGTGGCGTCCTGCGGGTGTGCGGATGGCTGGGATGATCGGGCAGGTGGCTGCGGTTGTTGTGCGGCGCGCCGGTCGAGGGTTATCGACCGGGCACCGCCTTCGCTGTCCGGCGGCGCACCGGCCCACCGCACTGTGCCGAGCTCGTCCTCGAGCTCGGCCACCGCGACGGTCTCCAGCACGATCATCGGGTAGTCGGTGAGGACCCGGTCCACCGCGGTCACGAACTCCTGTACCGGCGCGAGCTGAAGATCGGGGGCATCGAAACCTGTCACCTCGACGCCGTGCCGCTCGGCCAATTCGCGTGCCAGCCGTTCGATTGCCGGATCGGCCGGCGACCGCTCGCGGCCGCCGCGCCGATCACGGTCGCGGCCGTTGTCACCGGCCGGTGAGTTCAATCGTGGCGAGGGACCTTGCTGCGGAGCCGACCCGGTGTTTGCGGGCCTTCCAGCGTTTCCAGGGGAACCCGGCATCCCGGGTTGGCCGGGCGTGCGGGGCGTCTCGGTCCACGGGGCTCCGGCCCGTCCAACGGGTCCCGCGACGGGGCTGCCGGACGATGCTCGCGACGTCTGGGGCGTATTACGCGATGGGGCTGCTACCGGCGGGGGTGAGACCGCGGAGGCCGGTGGCGGCACCGCCGGTCCGGACCGCCGGCCCGGGGCGCCGGTCGCCTGGTTGCTCGCCGGACCGGTTTCGGGCCGGGAACGACTCCACGGCGACTCGGACCGTGGTCCGTTGTCCGTAGCGGCTCGCCCCGGGGATCCGTCCGGTGCCGGTGCGCTACCGGGCCGGTTGTGCCCACCGGCCGGGAGTTGGTCGGTGCTCCGACTCTGTGGCCCGCCGGCAGGATACACCGGCGAATTCTGCTCCGGCGTCACCGCGGCCTGATCGGGTGGGTTCGGCCGGGGTCCATCGACCGGCGATTGCGGGCCCACCCTACCCGCCGGGGGCGACTCGGCGAGACCGGCCGCTCCCGGACCCGTATCCTGGGCAGCCCCGGCCACGCGCGCGGCGCTGTCGGTGTCCTGTGCACCGAAGTCGTTCGCGGCGCTGATGATTCCGGCCGCGTTACCGCGCATTCCTTCCGCCATGGCCTGCACCGTGGAAACCACTTGTTCGGCGCGCGGCGTGAACTGCTCGGCGAAGGTGCGCCCCATATAGTCGTCACCGAAGCTGCCTTCCGCCTGCTGCAAGCAGGACTGCAGGCCCGCGTGTGTCTGCTGCACCCGCTCGGCGATATCGGCCAACCGCGCGCCGCGCTCGCGCAGGCCATCCAAGTCCAGTCGCAGTTCGCCGCTCATCTCCCACCTCGGGCAGATGACATCGGTCCGCCGGTCCGCAGCCGGAACCGGCGCTCGAAATCGGTGATGAACGCGGACAGCGGCACCGACGAGCTCGACCGCTCCACGACACCATCGTCTGCGATATAGAAGACCGCCCGGTCGAGCGCGATCTCACCATCCGGCACCGGTGATCGCACCATCCAGCCCACGCTGATCCGCTCGGCCCGCAACGTCGAGAGCGGGAACCCGGTCGTGTCGTGACCCCGGCTGCGGATGTAATCACGGACGAGGTTCAGTGCCTCCTCTTCCCGGATCCCCACGATGTCACCGGCGACCAGATCGGCGAGCACGAACTGGAACAGGGCACCGTCGATATCGACCTCGGCGTCCGCACCGATAACTTGCGCGATCGCCGCGCGGGTCACCGCCGCGGCCTGCGCGGCCGACACCAGCACTTCAGCGGCGTCCGGCGAGGGGCCGTCCAGCACGCCCGCCACCACTTTCGCCACCGTATCGGCCGTCCACACGGCGGGCAACGCAGGCGCGCATTCCGCCATCGGAGCGGATTCGCCGCGGTACCACTGTCCCTGGTCCCACCAGTAACAAAACGACAGCATGCCGGTCAGCACGCGCGGGTTGAGTACCGGGTCGGTCACCCAATCCGGCGCTCCGGCGAATAATTTCGGCATCGCGCCGTTCCCGTTGTAGGCGGCTTCCAAGACCGGCGCATCCCAGACACCGCCCGACAGCACCGCCCGGTCGCCGGGCAGCAGCGTCAACGTCGAGCCGCTGTGTCCCGAACTTTCGAAGATGCCGACCGACGGGCCGATCCGCGGGCCGCGTTCCGATCCGGCCGCCACGAAGGCCGCGGCCAGCACCGCCCACCGGGCCCACACCACCGCCAGATCCGGCAATTCGCCGATCACCGGGGCTGCCTGCACGCCCGCACTCCGATCAGCGCGCACGCCGTCCGCGGCCGCGCGCGGTGACCTCGATTGGGGTTCACCGCGTCCGATGTAGGCGGCCAGCCACACGGGCAGCCTGCTACGCGGATACCGTTCCAGATCCGCCAGATACGCCTGCGGCGCGAACAATTGCTCACCGGGAAACGGCTCCGCGCCCCGATCGGTGACGACCTCGGCCCCATGGGTATCGACGTGCACCACCAGCCGCCACCACGGCCCGTTCTCGACGGCAGCGGACAGGTCTCGATGCCGGCGCACCAACTCCCACACCGCCTCCGACACCTGACATCGGACCGGGTGGTCGCCGTCATCGGCGAGGAACAGCGCCGATTCGGCGATAACGGTCATCGCGAACGCGGCCTCGAACCGGCGTCGCCTGTCCGGCACGAGCTCACGCAGCCGAGCGACGATCTGATCGGCCAGTTCCGCGAGCTCCGGACTCCCGGAACCGATCACAGCACACTCCCACTTCAGCGGATCTCTGTCCTGCAAGCCGGTCTGCGAACCTCGACCCGGAGAGCGCTGTTCGGCCGTAGGCTCACACTCGGATCGTAGATTTTCGCAATCCGGGCGCGCGCGCAACCGACCTCGCTTGCCAGCCATGGCAAGGGCGCCGATGTGCAAGTTCTCGTCGAACTGTTTATGCCCTCTCAACAAGCTGAATGCGCAAGGCATTCGGCGGCCACGGCGATCGACGAATCCGAGGCAGCGGGCCGCAATGCCACATACCCGATCGGCGTCCCGAAGGTGACCACGGCAGCACCGTCGCTAACAGCAGATCGGCTACGACGCCGGTAAACGTGCACACGTGCCCACGTGCCATCAGCGGTCCAGGCAGCGAACACCTTGTACGCGGTGTTCATGGCACCAGATCGTGCGGCACCAACCGCCACGCACACCCTGTGACCAGCACATACAAGATGGTGTCGACCAGCAGGCGACGTGAATGCACCCGGGGCCGGCCGCCGAGGAACCGGCTCGGGGCGGCCGGTAACAGCGGTTCGATCACCGCCCACTGGTCATCGGTCAACGACGAGTCATAGGCAGGCTTGCACGAACACGCACGTTTTGTGTGTCCTGCCCTTGAGACGGATTGAACCGTCCTGGACCGGCTGGAGACTCCCGATTTAGCAAGGGAGACTGTCAGCCATGGCGGCATTACGGAAGTTCGACGAGGAAACCCGCGCTCGGGCGGTGAGGATGTATCAGGACCGGATCCGCCAGCACGGTGACTCGATGGCCGGTGCGCGCCGGCACGTCGGCGCGCTGCTGGATATCAACCCGGCGACCCTGCGGAACTGGGTAACTCGCGCCGAGCAGGGCGAGACCGGACCAGCGGCGGTCGTATCTGGCGGCGTTCGGATCGGTGTGTCGCGCGAGCTGCCTTCGCGGTGCGGCGATGGCCCAAGAGGTGAAAGTCTGCGGCGGCGCTGTGGGCAACACCTGTGGGGTTTGTCAGGCGTTGGTCTGGTAGTGCTGGGTGGCGGTGTCGATGGTCAGGCCGGAGCCGAAGTGGGGGCCGCCGCCCACGTTGTAGACGCCGGCGATCCGTTGGGGGTAGGAGCCGGCGGTGATGATGGCTTCGGACCAGGGGTCGAGGTAGGACAGCAGTTCGTCGAGGTCGTCGCCGAGGGTGTCGAGCAGGGGGCG
>NZ_JBFAHF010000084.1:0-5605 GCF_040654015.1 Nocardia sp. NPDC050799 | reverse complement strand
GCCCGGCTGTCCTACGACCAGGCCCGCGACCTACTCGACACCGCCACCACCCTCGACGGACCCGGAACCGGCTGGGACCTCCACGAACTACGCCATTCCGGCCTGACCCACCTCGGAGAATCCGGGGCCAGCCTGCTGGAACTGATGGCCAAGTCCCGACACCGCAAACCCGAGAACCTGCGCCGCTACTTCAAACCGTCCCCACAGGCGATGCGCGAGCTGACCTCGATCCTGGGCCCGGGAGCCGAACGTCGACGCTGACCAGCAGCGACGCCGTATCCGTTGGTTTTTCGGCGGTTACTACCGGAACCCCTGATACCTATCGCCACCAGCAGCTCTCACCGTGATGCAGTGGACACGAGCCATTCGGTGACAGCGTCGAGATCGGTCAGCCGTAGCCCTACTCGTGGGTCTACGCGGTATAGAAAAGCTCGACCGGGATGATGTTCCGACACCCATTCCCTATCTCTGTCGCCGATCTCGTCGTCAATCCAGATGAACGGCCGGCCCTCTTGATCCGTTATTTCCACAGGCTAGCTGCGAAACCTCAGGCGACATCCGGCCATACCAGAACACGCCATCCACTGCTGCGAGTCGCGGTCTTCCGGAGCACGGCGCCTGAGCGTGTATCGATGCCGGCGGTCCCTGCCCGTGGTCTGGTGGATACCGGACTCGATCGGTTCGCTATGCCGGTGGTAGATCTGTCCAGAATTCGGTCGCCAGCGCCGCGAATTCGTCGGCACGTTCGATCTGTGGCACATGCCCGGTGTCGCGGAACAGGTGGGTGCGGGCATGCGGAAGGCGCGTCTGGGCGGCGTCGAGGTGCGCGGCGGGGAAAAGACGGTCTTTGTCGCCCCAGACGATAAGCGTCGGCACGGCGCGCGCGGCCACGACCTCCAGTAGCTCCGTGCGCCAGCCCGCATAGGCGCCCCTGGGGCCACCCAGTGCGGTCACGGTCTCGAGGAGAACCCGCGTCCCATGCGGGCGCCGGGCCAGGCGATATCCGAGCTGGATCCGCTCCTCGGTCACCATGGCGGTGTCGTGGAAGAGGGACTTCTCCAGGCGGCGCGCGGCGCGCGGACTCCACGTGCGCATTATCAGGCGGCCCAGCGGCGGGATCGACAGCATCCGTATCGACAGGGCGGCTTCTCGGCCGAATCCGGCGGGGGCGGCGAGGATCAGCGAGCGAACCCGCCCGGGGGCCTGCGCGGACAGTTGCATGGCGACGGCACCACCCAAGGAGTTGCCCACCAGGTGAGCCGGCTCCGCGATGCCCACGGCGTCGAGGAAGTCCGCGACGAACGCCGCCAGCGCGGGAAGGTTGTGTGGCTCGCTCAGAGGGGCGGATTCTCCGTAGCCGGCCAGATCCACGCTGATGACCCGCAACCCGCGCCCGGTGAGTAACCGGTGCTGTTCGATCCAGTCTTCGAGGCTGCGCCCGATCCCGTGGATCAGCAGCGTGGGGACCCCGGTCCCCTCATCGAGGTAGCGGGCCCGCCGGCCGCGTACGGCGATCTCCTGTGTCCCGGTCGCCCGCAGGCCTTCGGGTGGAGTGGACTCCGGTCGCATCAGGCCCTCACCTCCGCACCGCCGACCGTGGCCCGCTGCCGTGGCTGAAAGCCCATCACCTGGTCCTCGACCAGGTGATGGATGTAGGCCTGCCCGATCTCGTCCTTACTTGGTTTCCACACCCTCACCGACGCACCGTGAGCAGCGATGACAGCTCCCCTTCCCTCCAATCCAACCCGCCTGGTCAGCCGCACGATACGACCACCGCCCGGGGAGACCGAGCAGACACACCGGCCCTGCGAAGCGGATCGACCATCGCCCCCGCCGGGGTGGCACGCACCGGCATCCCGGAATAATGTCCAACAACCCTCGGGGCGGGTTGAGAGGTGTTCACCAATGGGAGTTTCTTGGACGATCTCGACGGGGAGAACATCGCTGACCAGCGATGATGATGAAGGCGAGTGTTCAAGAATGCATCGGTTGATGAACAGATCGTGTGGCGTCGCTCCTCCCGGAGCGAGGACTGAGGCGACGTACGCGACGGGAGGCGGATGTGGGAGGCATCCAGATACGGGGACTCCGCGAGATGCAGAGAAAGAAGGCCGGTACTAGCCTCGACAGGCTGACAGCGGACTCATGGTGGTGCGCGTCGTTTCGGATCATGAGTTTCAAGAGGACGGATGAGTGGCCTGGATCTGCCGGGTGCGAATAACCCGGCGGGGATTGCTCTGGACGCTGCCGGTCGGGTTGCACGCGCGTTGACCACCGGTGTCTCGGACGCGGTCGGCAAACAGCGAGGATTGATCAGCGAGACCCGGGCATCGGCCGGCATGTTTCTCCGTGCGGAACGTGATGCTGCGATACCGATCGATACGTCCGCCCGAGCGTTGATCAGGAACGATCAGGTCTACGGCGGGCGCCGGGAAGATGCCTACACTGCATGGTTCGGGGAGCTCCGCGATCGCGGTGTGGATACGGACCGGGCGATGTCGGGCCTGGGAAAGCTGTGGGATTACCTGCGCTACGACCCGAAATGGGAGATCGATCTGGCACGGAACTACGGCGGAATCATCTTTTTTGGCAGCAAAGACATCGGCGGTGCCTCGGTGATCGCGAACCTGGTCCGCGACTGCGGGTTCGGCGATGTGCCCGTCGTGTTCTCCGGAAGCAACGGCGAAGCAGCCAAATTCCGGCTGGCTGCGGAGAAGATGAAACTCGACCCTCGGCAGATCATCGAGGAACCCAAGGCCGCCAACACGGGTCAGAACGCTGCCTTTTCGGTCCAGCTGCTCGCCGATCACGGCCGCGATATCTCCTCGCTCATCGGGGTGTGTACCCCGTTCCATGCACGCGCCACGGTCATGCAACAGGGCGTTGCCGATGTGAACGCAAGCGTGTGTCGGTCGATCATGTCGCCATGTCCACCCCGGACGTCTCCCTGGAGAACTACATGAAGTACGGCAACCGGCCCGATGCCGATACAGCACCGCATCCGAAATCGATCGTCGCGGTCACTATGGGAGAGATCAAACGCCTCGACGAGTACCCCGCCGAAGGCCACATCGTCCAGCAAAGCATCCCCGGCGAGGTCCGCGACGCCTACAACCGACTCAGTGAAACCTTCCGACCCGCCGAACGCCGATACTGACCACCGCCTTGCGGCCAAGCGAACTGCTCCCTCCCTTGCCGCTCCTGACCGGTGTTCATAAAAAGGCTATTCATAGACGATTGGAGACCAAGGAACATCGTTGAACAGCGATGATTTCTCTCTCGCGTGTCCAGATATGCATCGGTTGATGAACAGCTGTTCGGGCCGCTTCTGTGGACCTTGTACGGCGACTCGGGTTTGTCGTTCTTCCAGCTGTTGTCGCCGCATTTCGAAGCGGCCGGTCCGTTGGTCCACCCTTGACGGGAGGAGCCGAGCGCCCCAGGAATTGGGGGCAATCGATAACGCAGAGATAGACATAATCTGAAACACGCTGTAACGCCATTGCGTCCGCCGAGCATATGTGGATGTAACGATCCGTCCCGACGTGGGACACCGATGATAGGAACACTGTGAGATCCAGCATCAACACCGTCGTCGCCGCCGTTTCCATCGCCGCGGCCGGCGTGGGTGTAGCGGCCGGGACCGCCTCCGCGGCGCCGGTGCAGTTGACCCCAGCGGCACCGGTTACCGATACCGCCCCGGGGACCGGAGCTGCCACCGGATCTGCGGACCAGCTGGCGCAGGTGCTGCAGCTGCTGCAAACCGGGTCCAACTCCGACCCCGGCGGCCCCCTGTGACAGCACCACCCCCGCGCGAACCTTAGTGGACGATCTCGGCGCCGGGACGCCAGCGCGTCCACTTCGCGAGAGCAACCTAGGGCAGCACCCAAATCTGCGCAGCCTCAGGTGACTGGCCGCCAGGCCGCTGAACCCCGGAAAGCTTCCCCGCTTTCCGGGGTTCGGTCTTCCTCTCGGTGGCGCCTCGATCGGGCGCCACAACCTCGCCGGACGACCGCCGCGGCCGAGGAATCCGGGGAGTGGGCCTGGACCGAATCGTTTGCCGAACGGCTGTCCCACCGCAGCGCCGCCTACCGCGACGACGAATAATCCGGACCGGGCGGCGGCTGACCTATCGAGGCACGCAGGCGGGCTCGTCATTCCAGGAAGAATCCGGGTATCGGCGAATTACGCGCGGTCGACCGGTACGGCACGCCGCGCGCTGGAGAGCCGTACTCACACGGCCTGTGAAGAAACGACTACGACACCGCTGTCGAGATTTGCGACCGGACTCCAGTGCGACGTCCATCCGATCGACGCCCGAATCAGCGATCAACCGACTCCTGATTTTCACGACCGAAGCAGTAGGTGCATCGACCGACGTTCGGGGCCGGAGATCGAGCGCGCTACTCAAAGATGGGAAACCGCCGGCAGTACGCGAGGATGGACATCGTGCATGAAGATGACCCGACCGAGGCGTACATGGCCGAGGACCGCAAGAACATGACCGAGCCGGCGCGCGTCTTTCTGGACAGCTGGCTGGCCGGCATGGGAAGTGCGCTGCAGCAGTGGCGCCGTTCCTACCTGCCCGCGGACTTTCCTTTCGACTTCACCCTCGACTCCCTGGACGCGCTGGAACCGATCGTGCTCGCGCGCTGTCCGGACCAGGCCGCCCTCGACATCGAGGACAACGCGGAGTTCACCACCGGCACGGTGCGCTACATCGGTGAAGTCCTGTTGCGTGTCGCACCGACCCGCTGGGGTTACCAGGATCGTGCAGATGACGACCTCAACCCCTACAACCGCACCCCACTCATCCGCTCCAACACCCCGGCAAAATTCACGACAGGTGTGATCCCGCAATTCTACCTGCGTCAGCTGGTCCGAGACCGAGAACCGGGCACCCTGCAGAAATCCGCTGCCCCACTGCTGGCCGCCTGCTGGCAGGCCGAGCGTGCAGACCCACCCGTCACGCGCGACGCAGTCCCGGACTGGTGTGAATTCTTCACACTCGACGAGTATCGCAGGTTCGCCGACGAGGTGGACTCCGCCATGGGGGCCTTCGGTGCCGACGGCCAGGATATCGACAGCGGCACTGTCAGCTTGGCTGCGGGCTATCCGGATCCCGAGATGGAGTATTTCGACATCCAAGGACTGGCCCAACAATGCCGGGCAAGCGATATCGAAGACTGGTCGACTCTCTGCTTCTCCGTGATCGACGATTTCGTCACCGATCAGCCGCAACGGGACTGGCTGACCGGAGTCTCTTTCGCCCAAGCCGAGGATTCGCTGCAACCGTGGCTCGCCGATGAGCCCCAGCTGTTGTTCGAGCCCGGACCCGACGATAGTGAGCAACCCTTCTCGATCCGGCTCGAAGACGGCAGATACCTCCACTTCCTCGCCACGGTCGCGGACCTGGAGGACTTTCCGGAAGTCACGACGTTCGTCCCCAACTCCGCGGTGCGGGCATGGAACATCCCTGTTGAGAAGCTCGTGCAGTGGGGGACTCAACGCCTCTAGTACTCCAGCCGCACTTGGTTATGTTGTGCGGTATGGTCTTTCGTCGTGTCGATCGATGAGAACCTGGCTGCGTGGGTGGCTGGGCTGGATG
>NZ_JBFAHF010000083.1:0-5967 GCF_040654015.1 Nocardia sp. NPDC050799 | reverse complement strand
AGCCGCCGGGTCAGCGAGAGGAAAGCGAAATAAACGCTTGACTCTCCGGGTGAAAAGCGTAATATACGCCACCTCGAGTTAGCAAGCGAAAGCGCCTAACTCACTGCTCTTTAACAATTTATCAGACAATCTGTGTGGGCACTCCACAAGACGATATCCAGCATCTTCGGATGCAAAAAAATATCAAGTCTTGAAGAGTGACTAACTGAAGTAAAATTCATGCAGTAAATCTTTGAGCATCGCTTCTCGAGTGGAAGCAAATCAAGCTTTTAATTGAAGAGTTTGATCATGGCTCAGATTGAACGCTGGCGGCAGGCTTAACACATGCAAGTCGAGCGGTAGCACAGGGGAGCTTGCTCCCTGGGTGACGAGCGGCGGACGGGTGAGTAATGTCTGGGAAACTGCCTGATGGAGGGGGATAACTACTGGAAACGGTAGCTAATACCGCATAACGTCGCAAGACCAAAGAGGGGGACCTTCGGGCCTCTTGCCATCAGATGTGCCCAGATGGGATTAGCTAGTAGGTGGGGTAATGGCTCACCTAGGCGACGATCCCTAGCTGGTCTGAGAGGATGACCAGCCACACTGGAACTGAGACACGGTCCAGACTCCTACGGGAGGCAGCAGTGGGGAATATTGCACAATGGGCGCAAGCCTGATGCAGCCATGCCGCGTGTGTGAAGAAGGCCTTCGGGTTGTAAAGCACTTTCAGCGAGGAGGAAGGTGGTGAACTTAATACGTTCATCAATTGACGTTACTCGCAGAAGAAGCACCGGCTAACTCCGTGCCAGCAGCCGCGGTAATACGGAGGGTGCAAGCGTTAATCGGAATTACTGGGCGTAAAGCGCACGCAGGCGGTTTGTTAAGTCAGATGTGAAATCCCCGGGCTCAACCTGGGAACTGCATTTGAAACTGGCAAGCTAGAGTCTCGTAGAGGGGGGTAGAATTCCAGGTGTAGCGGTGAAATGCGTAGAGATCTGGAGGAATACCGGTGGCGAAGGCGGCCCCCTGGACGAAGACTGACGCTCAGGTGCGAAAGCGTGGGGAGCAAACAGGATTAGATACCCTGGTAGTCCACGCTGTAAACGATGTCGATTTGGAGGTTGTGCCCTTGAGGCGTGGCTTCCGGAGCTAACGCGTTAAATCGACCGCCTGGGGAGTACGGCCGCAAGGTTAAAACTCAAATGAATTGACGGGGGCCCGCACAAGCGGTGGAGCATGTGGTTTAATTCGATGCAACGCGAAGAACCTTACCTACTCTTGACATCCAGAGAACTTAGCAGAGATGCTTTGGTGCCTTCGGGAACTCTGAGACAGGTGCTGCATGGCTGTCGTCAGCTCGTGTTGTGAAATGTTGGGTTAAGTCCCGCAACGAGCGCAACCCTTATCCTTTGTTGCCAGCGGTTCGGCCGGGAACTCAAAGGAGACTGCCAGTGATAAACTGGAGGAAGGTGGGGATGACGTCAAGTCATCATGGCCCTTACGAGTAGGGCTACACACGTGCTACAATGGCATATACAAAGAGAAGCGACCTCGCGAGAGCAAGCGGACCTCATAAAGTATGTCGTAGTCCGGATTGGAGTCTGCAACTCGACTCCATGAAGTCGGAATCGCTAGTAATCGTAGATCAGAATGCTACGGTGAATACGTTCCCGGGCCTTGTACACACCGCCCGTCACACCATGGGAGTGGGTTGCAAAAGAAGTAGGTAGCTTAACCTTCGGGAGGGCGCTTACCACTTTGTGATTCATGACTGGGGTGAAGTCGTAACAAGGTAACCGTAGGGGAACCTGCGGTTGGATCACCTCCTTACCTAAAGATATTGATTCGAGTGGCGTGCTCACACAGATTGTCTGATAGAAAGTAACGAGCAGAAATACCTTTATAGGCTTGTAGCTCAGGTGGTTAGAGCGCACCCCTGATAAGGGTGAGGTCGGTGGTTCAAGTCCACTCAGGCCTACCACTTCTTCGAAGTGGAAAAGGTACTGCACGTGACTGTATGGGGCTATAGCTCAGCTGGGAGAGCGCCTGCCTTGCACGCAGGAGGTCAGCGGTTCGATCCCGCTTAGCTCCACCATATAGTCCGGTATTTCAATACTTCAGAGTATATTGGCGACAGTATGCTGCGAAGTATTTTGCTCTTTAACAATCTGGAACAAGCTGAAAATTGAAACATGACGGCTGAAATTTATCCCTCCGTAGATGTACTGGGATGAAGAGTAACCTGTCATAGAGTCTCTCAAATGTTTGCAGCACGAACGATGGAAACATCTTCGGGTTGTGAGGTTAAGTGACTAAGCGTATACGGTGGATGCCTAGGCAGTCAGAGGCGATGAAGGGCGTGCTAATCTGCGAAAAGCGTCGGTAAGGTGATATGAACCGTTATAACCGGCGATACCCGAATGGGGAAACCCAGTGTGTTTCGACACACTATCATGTCATGAATACATAGTGGCATGAGGCGAACCGGGGGAACTGAAACATCTAAGTACCCCGAGGAAAAGAAATCAACCGAGATTCCCCCAGTAGCGGCGAGCGAACGGGGAGGAGCCCAGAACCTGAATCGGCTTGTGTGTTAGTGGAAGCGTCTGGAAAGTCGCGCAGCAAAGGGTGATAGCCCCGTACACTAAAATGCACAGGTCGTGAGTTCGATGAGTAGGGCGGGACACGTGACATCCTGTCTGAATATGGGGGGACCATCCTCCAAGGCTAAATACTCCTGACTGACCGATAGTGAACCAGTACCGTGAGGGAAAGGCGAAAAGAACCCCGGCGAGGGGAGTGAAATAGAACCTGAAACCGTGTACGTACAAGCAGTGGGAGCACCTTCGTGGTGTGACTGCGTACCTTTTGTATAATGGGTCAGCGACTTATATTTTGTAGCAAGGTTAACCGTATAGGGGAGCCGTAGGGAAACCGAGTCTTAACTGGGCGATTAGTTGCAAGGTATAGACCCGAAACCCGGTGATCTAGCCATGGGCAGGTTGAAGGTTGGGTAACACTAACTGGAGGACCGAACCGACTAATGTTGAAAAATTAGCGGATGACTTGTGGCTGGGGGTGAAAGGCCAATCAAACCGGGAGATAGCTGGTTCTCCCCGAAAGCTATTTAGGTAGCGCCTCGTGAACTCATCTTCGGGGGTAGAGCACTGTTTCGGCTAGGGGGCCATCCCGGCTTACCAAACCGATGCAAACTCCGAATACCGAAGAATGTTATCACGGGAGACACACGGCGGGTGCTAACGTCCGTCGTGAAGAGGGAAACAACCCAGACCGCCAGCTAAGGTCCCAAAGTCATGGTTAAGTGGGAAACGATGTGGGAAGGCATAGACAGCCAGGATGTTGGCTTAGAAGCAGCCATCATTTAAAGAAAGCGTAATAGCTCACTGGTCGAGTCGGCCTGCGCGGAAGATGTAACGGGGCTAAACCATGCACCGAAGCTGCGGCAGCGACGCTTAGGCGTTGTTGGGTAGGGGAGCGTTCTGTAAGCCGTTGAAGGTGGCCTGTGAGGGTTGCTGGAGGTATCAGAAGTGCGAATGCTGACATAAGTAACGATAAAGCGGGTGAAAAGCCCGCTCGCCGGAAGACCAAGGGTTCCTGTCCAACGTTAATCGGGGCAGGGTGAGTCGACCCCTAAGGCGAGGCTGAAAAGCGTAGTCGATGGGAAACAGGTTAATATTCCTGTACTTGGTGTTACTGCGAAGGGGGGACGGAGAAGGCTAGGCTAGCCGGGCGACGGTTGTCCCGGTTTAAGCGTGTAGGGGGTGTGACCTGGTAAATCCGGTTGCATACTAACCCTGAGGCGTGATGACGATGCACTACGGTGCAGAAGTAGTTGATGCCCTGCTTCCAGGAAAATCCTCTAAGCATCAGGTAACATTAAATCGTACCCCAAACCGACACAGGTGGTCAGGTAGAGAATACCAAGGCGCTTGAGAGAACTCGGGTGAAGGAACTAGGCAAAATGGTGCCGTAACTTCGGGAGAAGGCACGCTGGCATGTAGGTGAAGTCCCTTGCGGATGGAGCTGAAGCCAGTCGAAGATACCAGCTGGCTGCAACTGTTTAATAAAAACACAGCACTGTGCAAACACGAAAGTGGACGTATACGGTGTGACGCCTGCCCGGTGCTGGAAGGTTAATTGATGGGGTCAGCCGCAAGGCGAAGCTCTTGATCGAAGCCCCAGTAAACGGCGGCCGTAACTATAACGGTCCTAAGGTAGCGAAATTCCTTGTCGGGTAAGTTCCGACCTGCACGAATGGCGTAATGATGGCCAGGCTGTCTCCACCCGAGACTCAGTGAAATTGAACTCGCTGTGAAGATGCAGTGTACCCGCGGCAAGACGGAAAGACCCCGTGAACCTTTACTATAGCTTGACACTGAACATTGAGCCTTGATGTGTAGGATAGGTGGGAGGCTTTGAAGCGTGGACGCCAGTCTGCGTGGAGCCATCCTTGAAATACCACCCTTTAATGTTTGATGTTCTAACTCGGCCCCATAATCTGGGGTGAGGACAGTGTCTGGTGGGTAGTTTGACTGGGGCGGTCTCCTCCCAAAGAGTAACGGAGGAGCACGAAGGTTAGCTAATCACGGTCGGACATCGTGAGGTTAGTGCAAAGGCATAAGCTAGCTTGACTGCGAGAGTGACGGCTCGAGCAGGTACGAAAGTAGGTCTTAGTGATCCGGTGGTTCTGAATGGAAGGGCCATCGCTCAACGGATAAAAGGTACTCCGGGGATAACAGGCTGATACCGCCCAAGAGTTCATATCGACGGCGGTGTTTGGCACCTCGATGTCGGCTCATCACATCCTGGGGCTGAAGTAGGTCCCAAGGGTATGGCTGTTCGCCATTTAAAGTGGTACGCGAGCTGGGTTTAGAACGTCGTGAGACAGTTCGGTCCCTATCTGCCGTGGGCGTTGGAAGATTGAGAGGGGTTGCTCCTAGTACGAGAGGACCGGAGTGAACGCACCACTGGTGTTCGGGTTGTCATGCCAATGGCATTGCCCGGTAGCTAAGTGCGGAAAAGATAAGCGCTGAAAGCATCTAAGCGCGAAACTTGCCTCAAGATGAGTCTTCCCTGGGCCTTTAAGGTCCCTGAAGGAACGTTTAAGACTAAGACGTTGATAGGCTGGGTGTGTAAGTGCAGCGATGCATTGAGCTAACCAGTACTAATGATCCGTGAGGCTTAACCTTACAACACCGAAGGTGTTTTTAGAGAGATTTTCAGCGACGTTCCGAGATTGGTTCTGATGGCTTCATGGAAGTGAGGCGGTTGGAATGAAACAGAATTTGCCTGGCGGCAATAGCGCGGTGGTCCCACCTGACCCCATGCCGAACTCAGAAGTGAAACGCCGTAGCGCCGATGGTAGTGTGGGGTCTCCCCATGCGAGAGTAGGACACTGCCAGGCATCAAATAAAGCCGAAAGCCCTGAACTGACGTTCAGGGCTTTTTGCTATGCGTAAAATGGAAAATCCCCGTTGTAATCCGCTTCAGCTTTCATCGTACTGTTTAATATTCATCACAAAACCAACGCATTGTTTCTCTGAATGTCAGATATTCTTCGTCCGCTATTAAGTTTGGCTGTTAACTTATAAATAACAATAAAGTAACAACCAGGGCGGCAGGAAGCCAAATTTCATCATTGTTATGGCTCGGAGAATACATCATGACAGAAACAACCTCGGCTCTTGGGGATGAGCACGGCGTCGAACAGGGGGCGCTGGATAACAAGAAACGCATTTTCGCTATCGTCGGGGCTTCATCAGGCAATCTGGTGGAGTGGTTTGATTTTTACGTTTACTCCTTCTGTTCCATTTACTTTGCCGCCTCGTTCTTCCCAGCGGGCAACAGCACCACGCAGCTGCTGCAAACCGCCGGGGTATTCGCTGCCGGCTTCTTTATGCGGCCGATTGGCGGTTGGCTATTCGGTTATATTGCCGACAAGCATGGTCGAAAAAATTCCATGCT
>NZ_JBFAHF010000082.1:0-6139 GCF_040654015.1 Nocardia sp. NPDC050799 | reverse complement strand
GCGGACGAGCGCAGGGTGCGCGGCGCCGCGGTGCGCAGCCAGGTCACCTTCGCGGCCATCGGATCCCTTCTCCGGCTTGCCCCGGATAACGGGGCCGCTTCATGTCGTGCCGCGACGGGATCGCCGCAGGCCGCTTCCGATGCTACCCCGGATAACAGCCCACTATCCGGGGCAACATCGACTGTGGATTGTGTTTGCCGTGTGTGCCGCGGGCCAGCATCAACGCGCACGTGTCCAGGTTGCCAACGATGCGCGGCAATGTGACGCGCGTCATGTCTCGTTATGGGTTGCGGGGTCTGCGGTGTCTCAGGGGCATGACTGAAAACAACAACACCACCACCAAGGTCGTCGTGATCGGCGGCGGTTACGCCGGCGCTGTGGCGGCCAACCGTTTGCAGGCGCGTAGCGATATCGAGGTCACTCTGGTCAACCCGCGCCCGCAGTTCGTCGAGCGGATCCGGTTGCACCAGTTGGTGGCTGGAACCAGTGCGGCGGCCGTCGATTTCGCCGCGATGCTCGGTGAGCGGGTGCGGCTGGTCGTCGACAACGCGATCCGTATCGACACGACCGCCAGGACAGTGGAATTGACGTCGGGTTCTGCGCTCGACTACGACTACGTCGTCTACGCGGTCGGCAGCACCGCGGCGACACCCGCGTCGGTGCCCGGCGCGGCCGAGTTCGCGTACCCGATCGCCGAATTCGAGCACGCGCAGCGGCTGCGCACCGCCGTCGAGGCGCTGCCCGCCGATGCCCGGATCACCGTGATCGGCGGTGGGCCTACCGGGATCGAGACCGCCGCCGAGCTGGCCGAGCAGGGCCACGCGGTCACGCTGATCGGCGGTGGACAGCTGGCGCCGTCGGTGCTGGAACCAGCGCGGCGCTCGATCACCAAGTGGCTGACCAAGCACGGGGTCGAGGTGCTCGAGACCGCGCGTGTGGCCGAGGTGTGGCCGGATCGGGTGGTGCTCGACGACGGCACCGTGCTGCCCAGCCCGGTCGCGGTCTGGACCGCCGGGTTCGGGGTGCCCGAACTGGCCGCTCGCAGCGGTCTGCGCACCGATCCGATCGGGCGGCTGTTGACCGACGAGTCGCTGATCAGCATCGACGACGATCGCGTCATCGCCGCCGGTGACGCGGCTGCACCCTCGGGGCAGCCGCTGCGCATGAGCTGCCAGGCCGCCGGCCCGCTCGGCGCCCACGCCGCCGACACCGTGCTGGCCCGCATCGACGGCACCCGGACCGCCGTGCTGAACGTGGGGTTCGTCGGGACCGGTATCAGTCTGGGCCGCCGCGCGGGCACCGTGCAGTTCAGCCGCCGCGACGACACTGCCCGTAACTTCCACCTCGGCGGCCGGATCGGGGCGTGGGTCAAAGAAGAGGTCTGCAAGGGCACAGTGACCGGAATCCAGAAGGAGGCCCGCAAGCCCGGCTCGTTCCCCACCATCAAGGGAACCGGCAACCGCCCCGCCCAGCCGGTCCGCCAACCCGATATGGTGCCCAACTCATGAGCACCACCGACGCCCACGCCGACCGTTTCACCCATCTGCGCCCCCTGTTGTTCACCATCGCCTACGAAATCCTGGGCTCGGCCACCGAAGCCGACGACGTGCTCCAGGACAGCTACCTGCGGTGGGCCCAGGTGGACCTGGAGACGGTGCGCGACACCAAGTCCTACCTGGCGCAACTGGTGACCCGTCAGGCGCTCAACACCCGGCGGGCAGGCGCCCGCCGGCGCGAGGACTACGTCGGCCCGTGGCTGCCCGAGCCGCTGCTGCTCACCGACACCGACGCCCTGACCGACGTCGTGCTCGCCGAATCGGTATCGATGGGCATGATGGTGCTGCTGGAGACACTCACAGCCGACGAGCGCGCGGTGTTCGTCCTGCACGAGGTGTTCGGTTTCGACCACGACGACATCGCCGCGGCGGTCGGCAAATCCGTCGCGGCGGTGCGCCAGATGGCCTACCGCGCCCGCTCCCACGTGCAGGCCCGGCGCAACCGGTTCGGGCCCGTCGACACCGCCCGGACCGCCGAACTCACCGACCGGTTCATGACCGCGGCGACCACCGGCGATATGGACGGCCTGCTGGCGATGCTCACCCCGGACGCCACCTGGACCACCGACAGCGGCGGCAAGGCCTCCGCTGCGGCGCTGCGGGCGACCGGCGCGCAGCAGGTCGCCGAGATCCTCATCGGCGTCTTCCGCACAGCCCACAAGATCTCCAGCGTGCGGGTCGAAATCGTCACCTACAACCACGAGCCCGCGATCGCGATCTACCGGGGCCAGACCCTCGAAGCCGTCTCGGTGATCGAGTTCGTCGACGGCAAGATCGCCAACTTCTACGGCATCCGCAACCCCGACAAGCTCGCCGCCCTCACCGTCCCGCGCGCCATCGCACGCGACCTCAACTCACGGAGAAACTCATGAACACCGCCCTCTGGATCGTGACCGGACTGCTGGCAGCAGCCCTTGCGGTGAGTTCGGCAAAGATCATCATTCCGCGCGAGAAGATCGCCGCCACCGGCACCAGCGCTGCATGGGTCCTCGACTTCAGCCCCAACACGATCCGGGCTATCGGCGTTCTCGATCTTCTGGGGGCAGCAGGCTTGATCCTGCCCGCGGTACTGAATATCGCGCCAATCATGGTGCCGGTCACCGCCGTCGCCGTGGCCCTGTTGTTCGCCGGGGCCACGCTCATGCGCGTGCGCCGCGGCGAGCGGTGGTCGATCGTGGGCGACCTGGCGTATCTGGCCATGGCTGTGTTCGTGGCCGTGGGCCGGTTCGGGCCCGCACCTTTCACCAGCTGATCGGCCTCAGCGGCCGAAACGCCGGTCAGAACAGGGTGTCGCGGACCCGTAGCGGCCGGTAGCCGGTCGGGCCGAGTGCGGCCAGTTCGGCGTCGATGTCGACTTCGATCGCGCCGAAGAAGTTGATGTTGGCGCTGTGGGCGGGGCTGATGTGGGCCAGGACCTCGTCGTCGATGCGTTGCCCGGCCCGGCGCATCTGCTCGACCGCGAGCCCGTAATACTCGGTGGTCCAGGCGATCACGGCGTTGGTGGCCAGGGTCAGACACCACGCTTGCTCGGTCTGGTCGGCGAGCTGGCGGGCCCGGATCATGCCCTCGTGGGCGTAGAGCAGATCCCGGCGTAGTGCGTGCAGGGATTCGCCCTTGTTGAGCTGGCGGGTGATCTTGCGCCGGTAGTCCGGATCGGAGAGGTACTTCGCGGCGTAGATGGTGCGCCGCAACGCCCCGTACTCCTTGAGCGCGGCGGCCAGGGTGTTCTGACGGCCCGAGGCGGAGAGCTTGCCGACGAGCAGGGACGCGGTGGCGTGCCCGAACTTCAGCGAGCCGGCCAGCCGGAGCAGGTCGTCCCAGTGCTCGGCGATCAACTCCAGGTTGGCCTTGCGGGTCATCAGCGGGCCCGCGTGCGGGAACCGGGCCTCGGCCTCGCCACGCGGGCCCGGCCGGTAGAGGGTGATGCGGCCAAGGTCCCGGATGCGCGGGGACAGCTGCATACCGAGCAGGTCGAACAGGCCGAAGTTGACCAGGGTGACCCCGTGGGTGTCGGTGGCGTGTTCGGTGATCGGCAGATCGGTGGCATTGCCCAGGATCTCGTCGAGCACGTAGTGGGCTTCGCGTTTGGTCGCCACGATCACCTTCGTGCCGTAGGTAGCGTGCTGGTCGGTGACATGGGTGTAGGTCGACAGCCCCTCACCGGCGAAGTAGCGGCTCATCGGCCGGGCGGTGGTGGATTTCCCGCGCGTGGGGAACCGCTGCCCGTCGCTCGACGACAAGGTCCCGGTGCCGAACACCGGAGTCAGTGGGAGCCGTTGGTGGTAGTCGATGATCGCGAGGTTGGCCGCGCGCAGGGTTTCCTCACGCACATACCATTCGTCGGTCCAGGACAAGATGTCGTAGGAGATGCCGCAAGCTTCGGCCATCCGCGTCAACCCGAGGTTGGTCGAGTGCGCGAGCAGCACCGCGATCAGGTTGCGTTTCAGCTCCGGGGTGCGGGTGGCCTGGCCGCCGGCGTGGGTGAAGCAGTCCAGGTAGCCGGTGCGTTTGTCCAGCTCGATCAACAGCGACACGATCGGCGCGAACGGCAGCATCTCGGTCAGCTCGGCCTTGAGCGCGATCGCCTCGGCGGGCACATCCTCGGCGGTCAACGGGGAGATGACCAGATCCCCGGACTCGTCGTCCAAGCGCACCGGCCCCGAGCCTTTGGCAAGTACCTGATCGAGTTCACCGACCGCGGTGTGCAGCTCGTCGACCACGCCGGCCAGGGCGACGCCGGGAGCGGCCGATCGCCCGACCAGGCGGCAAAACTCGGCCCGCTGTGGTTCCCACTGGTCGCTGGTGAGCAGGTAGGCGGCCGGATCGGCGTACCGGCGTGAACCGGGCACGAACACGTCCCCGCTGCGGAGGCCGTCGCGCAGCCCGAGCAGCACGCACAGCTCCCAGTAGTGCCGATACGCGGTCGCGCTGCCGGACTTGCGGGCCTGGTCGAGGTAGCCGCGCCACTTCGTCGGCACGAAACCGGTCGGGGCCTCCTCGAACACCCTTCGCCGCCCGGTCGCGTTGAGCTCGCGCAACATCGCGACCGCGATCAGCAGCTCGGACGCCGCGGTCCCGCCGGCGAAACCCACCGACGCGAGCACGGCGGGGGTGAACTGACGCAGATAGTTGTAGGAGGAATCCAGCGCGGCCAGATGGCCGTGATCACGCGGCAATCGGGGCTTGGCCTGTGCGATCGCTGCCCGCAGGCGTCCCCAGCCGATTTTCTCCCCGCGGATCAACGCGCCGATCTCCTCATCGGCCACCGCCGGATCGGTGAGGATGGCCAGCAGGTCGTCGAGCAACCCCTGGCGGTCTTCTCCGGATTTTCCGCGTTCGGCGAGTTCGGCCTGCATCCGACGTTCGGCGGCCCCGAACTTCGCCGAGATCGCCTGATCGAACAAGGCAACGACCTCATCGAGCACGTCGGTGCCGGACTGGGCCAACACGGTGAGCAGGATCGGGTACCGGCGCTGCGGATCGCGGCGTTCCAGCGCCTGCGGGGTCAACCGGCGTCCCATCGTGGCCAGGAACCGGCGCCGTTCGGCGGGCAGCACCGACATGTCGAGGCGGTCCGCGCCCAGGCCGCGCAGGAACGCCAGCTTGTCGACCTCGGCGCGCACCGCGGCCGCCGACGCCTCCACCGGCCCGGTCGACAGCCACCGCAACCGCGACACCCCCAGCGAGGCATCGGTAACCAGCAGCGCATCCAGCTCCGCGCAGCGCGCCGGAGTGAACTCATGCGCCAGGCGATCGTAGGTCTCGCGCTGGGCCTGCTCGCGGGCGTGGGCGATGCGTTCGACCATGCTCACCGGGCCGGGGCGGATCACCCGCGCCGAGATCAGGTACTCACACCCGAGCCGGAACAGCAGGGTCGGCGAATCGTGTTCCATCGCCCGCGCGAGCAGGAACTCGTCGAGTTCCTTGAGTTCGAGCGAACCGGCCGCCCGCCACCCCAGGTACTGGGCGACCAGGCGCAGATGGTCGGTGCGGGTCTGGGCACGGCGGCCGTAGGAACGGATCTCGGTACCGTCGACACGCAGCTGTTCGGCCAACCTGGCTACCGCGACCGGCGGCGCGGTCACCACGCGATCAGGCACGAAACCCAACCACGGCAACGTGCACAACGCGATCGCGATACCGAGCCGATCAGCCGGACCACGACCGCGCCCCGGATCGACGAACGCCAGATCCGTCGGCGAGAGCGTGAAGAACCGGAACAACTCCTCACGGCCGATCTCCGGAAACTCCCGCAGACGCGCCAACTCCTCATCCGCGAACACCCGCGTCGCCACGAAACCGACCTCCCACACCAACCAATAGCGTTGGGAGCCAAGCCAACCAGTAGACCGCCTACATCGCAGGCCGAACCAAGGCCTCACCGGCGGCCAGCTGCGGCTACGCCAAATCCGTTGGTTTTTCGGCGATTACTACCGGAACCCCCATCAGGGCAGTCGATGTGACCGGATACTCCGCTACTCCCGCCGGGGCGGGACTGTCAGCGATCTTGTGGGCGGGGCGGTGATCCGACAAGCTGAGGCGGCCTGCTTCAGCGGAAAGGATTGTCGTGTCGGAGGAGTCGA
>NZ_JBFAHF010000081.1:0-6270 GCF_040654015.1 Nocardia sp. NPDC050799 | reverse complement strand
ACTTCGACTCCTCCGACACGACAATCCTTTCCGCTGAAGCAGGCCGCCTCAGCTTGTCGGATCACCGCCCCGCCCACAAGATCGCTGACAGTCCCTCCCGGACCAGCGGTTATGTCTGGTAGCGGCTCGGGCTGCGTGCGGGGGCGGTTGGTGCTTGGCTTGGCTGCCGATGGGGTCGATCGGTGTGCTGGAGGTCAGGTTTCGTGGCAACGCGGGTGTTCGCGGATGAGGAGATGGCGCGTTTTCGGGGGTTTCCGGATATCAGCCGTGAGGAGTTGTTCCGGTTCTTCACGTTGACTCCGGCCGATATCGCGTTCGTGACGCCGGGGCGGGGTCGCGGCCCGGCCGAGCGGCTCGGGTTGTCGGTGGCGTTGTGTTCGCTGCCGTGGCTGGGGTTTGTGCCGGATCGGGTGGCCGAGGCGCCGGTGGTGGCGGTGGCCAGGCTTGCGGAGCAGTTGAGCGTGGATGCGTCGGTGATCGGTTCCTATGACAGACGGGCGCAGACCCGCACGGAGCATGTGCGGTTGGTGGTGCAGTATCTGGGTTGGCGGCCGGCTGGCGCGATGGAGTTGAAGGAACTGGATGAGTTCCTGCTGGCACGGGCGATGGAGCACGATTCGCCGACGTTGCTGTTCCGGACTCCAGGTGGCAAGGCGCGCTCGATGATCTTGTCCAGTACCGGGGTTGTCGGCAGCCTGGCTGGGCTACAGGACCAGTGACGGAGGCGAAGGCGCTCAGGAACCGGTCCAGCATCCGGTGATCAGTGTGCGCGGCAGATAGTCGGTCTCGACGGGCGGTCGCCAACCCTCGCGGCGGTGGGCGAGGGCGGCTAGGGCGAGCGGTTCGAGGGGAAGCAGAGTGCGAGGCCTGCCGAAGAAGCCGGGCAGGATGCCGATCTGGACCAGCGACTCGGTCATCTCTGTGAAGGGGTCGGGCACGGTGCCGTACTGGAGCAGCAACTCGGTCAACTCTGTGTTGAAGGCATCCTGGTCACCGGCGGCCAAGGCGCGTAGCCCGCGCAGTGCGGTGCGGTGCGGTAGGTCGGAAAAACTCTCTCCCACTTGGACTCGGGAAAGCGCGGCGTCGATAGCGGCGACCACCGCTTCCCTGGACGGCGGGTAGTCGTCGTCCTCGTTGCCCGTATCCCCGATGACGTAGGCCATCAGGCCGTTGACCAGCTCGACGTTGGGCTGGCCACTAATTTCGTCGTCAAATTTCTCGCGAGCGAAGGCGAATGCCTCGCCATGCCATTGCGCCTTCTCGGAGAGGATCGCCAGGCAGAAGGCGTTCAGCCACTGGTTGGCGGCGATAGGATCCGGGTCGCGCGGGGTTTGCGCCTGGTAGTCCATCCCGAAGTTCGCATAGTCGAGGAACACGAAGAAGGTGGTGTTGTTGAAGTAAGCGGCGCACTGCACGCCACCGGCGGCGGCCTCGGCGGCGTTGTCGAGGACGGCTTTGACCTCTGGAGCGTCGAGGTCGGGCACGACGACGGAAAGAGCACCCAGATAGTCGAGGAACTCTTCCGCGATCAGCCACCACTCGTAGGTTCCGATCGGGCCGGCCTTCGACATGGAATGGCATTCGCCCTGGATCCGCTCGGCGAAGCCATCGCGAGCCGCTGCCAGCACGGCTTCATCCATCCGGCAACGCTCTATCCGCATCTCTCACCCTTATCTATAAACACGTGTGGATCATCTGCCGATCACAAATGACGTTGGCGGTAAACGCTACCGGCGACTACCAACCGCTCACCGGCGACCAAGGGCCCCGCAACGTGAGCAGCTCTGGGTTCGGAGTTCGACCCGGCGCGAGGGCAAGCGGCAGGCCAATCTCACCGAGGGCCGTCACGACCTGGCCCGCAACGTGTATCACGGCCGCAAGGGTGAGGTGCACCAGGCGTACTACGCGGGCATGGAGGATCAGCTGTCCGCGCTGGGCCTGGTATTGAACTGTGTGGTGCTGTGGAACACCGTCTACCTCGACCACGCCGTCACAACCCTGCGCGAGCAGGGCTATCCAGTGCTCGACGACGATGTGGCGCGGCTGTCGGCATTCATCCGCGCCCACCTCGGCCTGGACGGGCACTACAGCTTCGTGCTTCCCGACCTGGGTGGCCGCCCGCGCCCGCTGCGCGACCCCGACGCATCCGACCTGGACTGAGCGCGGCGAAACACCAGGCGTGCGAAGCTGGACGACGTGAACGGACCGCTCGGGCAATGGCGATCTTCGGGCGCCCGAACCGATCCAAGCCCTTGTGCCACTCGGTCAACGCCTCGGCCTGAGCCTCCGGCGACTGATCCCACCCGGCCCAATGCCGCAACGCAGGTAGCGTCAGATCCTTGGCCAGATACCCACCGCTGAACGACAGGGCCTTCTCCAGCTTCCCGTCCCGGTTGCGCTGCGGCCGCATCTCCACCTTGTAGCCGCCGACCTCCTCCTGCCCACCCTCTTTCCAGCGAGGGCGAGGCAGAATCCCGACCGCACGCAACTCCCGGAGCCACACCGCCTCACTGCCCGCGGCCGCCGCGA
This sequence comes from Nocardia sp. NPDC050799, assembly GCF_040654015.1. Classification (NCBI taxonomy): domain Bacteria; kingdom Bacillati; phylum Actinomycetota; class Actinomycetes; order Mycobacteriales; family Nocardiaceae; genus Nocardia; species Nocardia sp. NPDC050799. The sequence goes on along the minus strand of NZ_JBFAHF010000081.1, from coordinate 3,741 downwards.
TCGCGCGCACACGCCGCTCCATCGCTTCGCGATCGGTCTCCGGTGCACCCACACGTTCCTGGCGAGCAGCCCGTGATCACGCGGAAGCCGCGGACGGGCCGCGGCGATCGCGGCCCGCAGCCGCTCCCACCCGATCCTCTCTCCTCGGATCATGGCGCCGATGTCCTCATCGGGAATGTTCGGGTCGATCAGGATCCCCAGCAAGTCGTCCAGCAGCGCCTGCCGGTCCTCACCGGTCTTGCCGCGTTCGGCGAGTTGGTCTTGGGGCGTGAGGAGCAGTAGCGCCGAATCCGGCGCTAGCGCGAGTCGGACTGGACGTTTGTCGGAGCGCCAGCTTTCACCCCGCCGGTACCGCACATAGTTTCCAGAGTCGCCCCCACCGCAGACCGGTCAAAACGCCAGGTCGCCACCTGAACTACCGCGTATAGGCAGCAGCTATGTGCGGTAGACCCTTAGCGCCGGATCCCGTTCGGATGTGTACTCCAGTGTTGATTCCCCCAGCTCGCCGAGACCCTCCCGGGGCATCGCAGCATTGGCGCCGGATCCCGGCCGGTTACACCACTACCCCAATGACCGGGAGGGGTACCTTCCCGGTCATCCACAGGGTTTGATCATTGCTCGGCCGGCCGGATGCGCTGCCCGAGTTCGCCCAAGATCCAGGCTCTGTTCGTGCCGTCGCCGTAGGGCATCCATGACCAAAACCGCCGTTGGCCTGCTTTCCGTTTGACCCATGGCCTCTGCACCATCCGCCCCACCTACTTCTGCATCGAGCCACACAACCCTCGAAGCAAGTGTGTCAGTCGCCTCCGAGGTGCTGCGTGCCCTGGAACGCCGGGCCGCCGGCAATCACCGCAGTGCCGAGGCCGAAGCTGGCGTGATCTTGATCGAGGCGGTATCACCATATGTCCGGCTGGGCACGATGCTCACCGAGATTGGCGCCGAGATCGAGTTGACCGACGAGGAACTCGCCGGTCCGATCGCGATCGGAGCCCGCCGAGAGAGGTTAACCTCTAACGACCTGATCCGCAGTAGTGCAGGGAGTGTCGGTAGGGGGCGGCACTCCCCGCACTACAGCGAATCAAGTCGTTAGCGCCGGATCCAGTCAGGACGTCTATTGCCCAGTCTTTCGCCCAGCACAGCACCAGCCTTGTTCTGCCACGTGGTGGAGCGGTTGCAGACGAGCGCGCGTGAACTCGGCCCGGCGCTCGCGGACCGATTCGAGCATGCGGCCACGCACACGCGCGGCGCCCTCGCCACAGTCGCGGAAGGCGAGCAAGCCGGATTGCAAGCGATCGCGAGACCGGAGAGCTCTGCTGAGCAGGCAGGGACTGGGGTACCGATCTACGGCCGGACCATAGCGGGCGAATGGAAGACGATCGACCCGGACCGAGTCGTCCGTGCACGGGCGTTCAACTCCGCCGGCGAAGTCGTCGGCGTCATATACCCGGACCACGTAGCGTACTTACATAGCCGCTGGGATTGGATCAATCGAGGGCCGGACGAAACACTGAGAACCCTGCAGGTGTACCAGGTGGAGCCATCCACCGAACACGATGCACACGTCTTCTTTTCCTTCGACCGTCCTGAGGAACCGAGACCATTCGGTGATGATCCCAACACGATCTCTCTCCACGGCATGGGGGGGCATACCTTCGCGGTCGGCATCGATCCGTCCCTCGATAAGCCGTACGGAGAGCAGGTGTTGCTGGGGCCGAAGTCCGCCGGCAGGCTGGTCGCCACCGACCCCATATACACGGAGGAGGTCGCACCCATGCGCAAAGACCGCGAGGTTGTCGTCGACTCCTGCTCTGCCGGCGCCGATGAAAACGCGGCAAGAGACTTCGCCGATCAGCTTTTCACGACAGGGACAGCCGACGGAACGCTCTATTTCCCAACCGACGACATTCTCGCCGGGAGGGGCACGCTGCCTGACGGATCCAAAGTACCCTACTGTTCTGTCGTGGCCAACTACGACGAGTACCGCAACCCTTTGCCGCTATGGCGAAGCATCACCAAGGACGACACGCCCGAAGCGCTCCCAGAGCCGTAGGGGTCCCCGGACCAAAGCCTCCGGGCCAGGCCGGTACTCAGCGAATTCCGACCACCACCTGGCCGCTCCACCAGGCGCTTCCAACGGTGCCATCGTGACTCATACTGGCCATCGCTCCCGCGCTGCAATCGGAGGCCACCTGGGACTGCTGCAAGAGTAGGTGACAGGTTCGGTCAGGCAGCCTGAGTGGCTGGTGTGGTCATGATTGCTTCGTATTCGATCGGGGTCAATCTGCTGAGCCTGTTCTGTCGCCGTCGGCGGTGGTAGGTCCTTTCGATCCAGGTCACGATCGCGATCCTGAGCTCGCCGCGCGTGGCCCACGGTCGGCGGTCGAGGACGTTCTTTTGCAGCAGCGCGAAGAACGATTCCATCGCGGCGTTGTCGCCGCAGGCACCGACCCGTCCCATCGATCCGACCATCGCGTGGGTGCCCAAGGCGTGGACGAACTTCCGGGAGCGGAATTGCGACCCGCGGTCGCTGTGGACAATGCAGCCGGCGACCTGGTCGCCTGCTGCGCTGCGCCTGGCCGCGGCGGAGGCCAGGGCATCGACCGCGAGGCGGGCTTTCATCCGTGAATCGATCGAGTAACCCACGATCCGGTTGGAGAACACGTCCTTGACCGCGCAGAGATAAAGCTTCCCTTCGCCGGTGTGGTATTCAGTTATATCCATGAGCCATAACATGTTCGGCGCGTCGGCGGTGAAGTTGCGTTCGACCAGATCCTCATGAACGGGTGGACCCGAGCGGCAGTTCTTGGCGCCGCGTTTCTTGCCGAAACTGCTCCACCACTTGTTCGCCGAGCAGATCCGCCACGCGGTCCGCGCCGCCATCGGCCGACCCGCGGCCGCTGCCTCGTCGAGCAGGAACCGATATCCGAACTCGGGATCGTCGCGGTGAGCATTGAACAAGGCATTCGCCCGATACGCGTGGTCGAGATCAGCGGCAGTGACCGGATCGGCCAACCATCGGTAATACGGTTGGCGCGCGATCTTCAGGACCCGGCACGTCACCGCGACGGGAATCCCGTCGGCGGCCAGCTCGCGGACGAGCGGGTAGATCATTTTCCCGGCAGGTTCGCCTGCGACAGATAGGCCGCCGCCCGACGCAGGACCTCGTTCTCCTGCTCGAGCAACCTGATCCGTTTACGCGCTTCCCGCAGCTCAGCGTTCTCGGCAGCAATAGTTCCCGGGGAAATGCCGTCCTCGACATCAGCGGTCTTCATCCAGTTGGCCAGACACAACTCGCTGATCCCGAAATCGGCCGCGATCTCCTTGAGCTCCTGGCCAGGTTCTCGATTGCGAGCGACCCGCACAACGTCGTCGCGGAACTCCTTGGGATAAGGCTGGGGCACGGTGTCCATCCTTCCAGCAGTGCCACATGGCACCACAGATCAGATGTCACCTACTCGTGCAGCAATCCCGATGACCGGGCCGGCGATGTTGAGCGAGTTGGGAATGGAGCCTGAACCCGTGCGTCGATAGCGTGTAGGGCCTGAACCACGAGAGGACACCATGCACGCTCCTGCCTTTGTTTCTATCCTCGCTACCGGCGTCGTCGGTAGCGCGCTGCTGTTTCAGGCCGCGCCGGCCTCAGCCGGAGTTATTGTCAATTCCTGTGGATCTCCATTTTTCTCAGGTTGCTCGCAGCCAGTGATCGAGGGCTGCGAAGTGCTCGCCGCTGAGTCCTCGGAA
>NZ_JBFAHF010000080.1:0-6293 GCF_040654015.1 Nocardia sp. NPDC050799 | reverse complement strand
ACTCAACACGCTCGCGCTGTTTTATGGTGAGCGGATAACTGGGAATTAAACGGAACGGTCACTGTTCCGCCCACAAAAATTCTGACACTCTCGTCCGGGACTGTGGATTTAACGGTGTTTCCGGCCTGATTCGCTGACCGGATGGTCAGCGGGAAGGTGCCGTGATGACGACACTTGATGCCGTGGCAAGGAAGAAGGCCGAAGCGTCGGCCGAGCAGTTGGCGGCGGCGGAGCTGGTCCGGATGGCCAAGGAACAAGGACTGTCCTTGACCGGGCCCGAGGGGCTGCTCCAGCAGTTCACCAAGACAGTCCTCGAGACCGCGCTCAACGAGGAAATGACCGAGCACCTGGGGTTCGAGCCGAACCAGGCGCCCGAGGATCGGGAATCGGCCAACGTGCGTAACGGCACCCGGTCGAAGACGGTGCTGACCGAGACGACCGGCCCGGTGCCGATCGAGGTTCCCCGCGACCGGGATGGCAGTTTCGAGCCTCAGATCGTGAAGAAACGGCAGCGCCGGTTGACCGGGGTCGATGAGATCGTGCTGTCGCTGTATGCGAAAGGCCCGACCACCGGGGAGATCTCGGCGCATTTCGCCGAAATCTATGGTGCGTCGGTGTCCAAGGAAACCATCTCGCGGATCACCGACAAGGTGGTCGCGGAGATGCAGGAATGGTCCAGCCGGCCCCTCGACGAGGTGTATGCCGCGATCTTCATCGACGCCATCGTGGTCAAGATCCGGGATGGCCAGGTTGCCAACCGGCCGATCTATGCCGCGATCGGGGTCACCGTGACCGGGGAGAAAGACATTCTCGGGCTCTGGGCCGGCGCCGGTGGTGAAGGCGCGAAGTTCTGGATGAGCGTGCTCACCGAAATCCGTAACCGCGGCGTCAAGGACGTGTTCTTCCTGGTCTGCGACGGTTTGAAAGGCCTGCCGGAAGTGGTCGGGAACGTGTGGCCGCTGGCCACGGTCCAAACCTGCATCATCCATCTGATCCGCAACACCTTCCAGCTGGCCGGCCGTCAGCACTGGGACGCGTTGAAACGCGACGTGAAACCGATCTATACCGCGGTCAACGCTGCGGCCGCCCGGGCAGCGCTGGATGAGCTGACCGAGCGGTGGGGCTCGAAATACGGGGCCATCGTGCGTCTCTGGGAGAACACGTGGGAGGAATTCATCCCGTTCCTCGACTACGACATCGAGATCCGGAAGGTGATCTGCTCGACCAACGCCATCGAATCGCTCAACGCGCGCTATCGGCGGGCGATCAAGGCCAGAGGTCATTTCCCCACCGAGCAGGCCGCCCTGAAATGCCTGTATCTGGTGACGCGTTCGCTCGACCCGACCGGGGCCGGTCGGGCACGATGGACGATGCGCTGGAAGCCCGCGGTCAACGCCTTCGCGATCACCTTCGCCGACCGCTGGCCCGACGCCCGAACCTACTGAGAGAAACCGCCGGAAACACCGTTACCGAGATAGTCCCCCTCCCGCTCATCGAGGAGCTGTACTTCCGCGGTTTCCTGCTGCCCCGCATCGCACACTTGGGTGGATGGGCGCCGGTGCTCAGCACGGTTTTGTTCGCGCTGTACCACTTCTGGTCGCCGTGGGTGTTCGTGTCGCGGGTGATCTTCACGTTCCCGGGGTACTGGTTCGCGTGGCGGCACAGAGACATCCGGCTGTCGATCGGAATGCACGTCGGCGTGACCTCGATCGTGGCGACGCTCGGCACTATCGCCGTTGCACTGAACCTCATCTAGTGGCGCGGTGGTTGCGCTGTGGTGTGTGTGCCGCTCCGTCGTATCGGATGGCTGTTGAGGTGGAAATCCCGGCGGCCGCCGGTGCGCACGGTCGCCGGGTTCGAGGACAAGGCAGGCTGAGCAGATGAGGAACGGAGTCACGATCGGGCAGGCGGCCGCATTCGTCGGTGTCACGGTGAAGACGGTGCGGCACTACCACAAGCTCGGCCTGGTCGAAGAGCCCGAACGCGACAGCTCCGGTTATCGGCGGTACGGATCGGCCGATCTGTTGCGACTGGTGCAGGTCCGGACACTGGCCGCCGCCGGGGTGCCGCTGGCCGAGATCGGATCCGTGCTCAACGCCGACGCCACGCAGTTGGCGACCGCGCTCGCCGACGTCGGGCGGCAGCTCACCGAACGGATCGAGGAGTTGATCGCGCGGCGTGACACGCTGGACCGGCTCGTCGATGGCGACCAGGCGCTGCTGGGCGACCGCGCTGTGGCGCTGTTGGAGCGGATGGCCGGCCTCGGCTTCCCCGCGGGCGAGGTGGCGAACGCCCGGGAGGGCTGGATATTGGCCAAAGTCCTTGTCCCCGACGGCTTCGACGACTACCTCGCCCATGTCGAGCATGCCCTCGACGACCCCCGGTACGTCGCCTTGATCAAGCGCGCTGCCGAGGCCGCCGCCTGGGAGCCGGACGATCCCCGCGTCGCCGAGCTCGCCACCGCCATGGCCGAGCACTACCTCGCCAACCCCGCACACCTGAAGATCGTGACCGCTCTGCAAGCCCGCACCGAGGCCGCGACCCGGTACACGCTGATCGCGCGCCACGGCGAAGAGCAGACATCGGCCACGACGCGGGCGGCCGCAGTTTTCGAGAACGAGCTCCGCGCCGCCGGCATCCATATCCCCAGACCGGACGCCCGTTGACCGCGCCGTGCTCTGGTCCTTCCCGCAGACACCGCTGGAGCGACTGCACGGCGTCCGGGATCCGCCCACGATCAGCACCGTGCCAGGGGGCAGCCAAGATAAGCCGGTGAGGTTCCCCCGCATTGTTGGAGTGATTGATGTTCCCCCGGTTTTCCGGAGTTGGTTTGCTTGACTCTTGGTCACGAAGTCATCGAAGGAGACTTGTTCGTGCCAAGGCGTTATCCCGAGGAGTTCCGTCGTAAGGTCCTGGATCTGGTCGCTGCTGGCCGACCGGTCGCGCAGGTAGCCGCGGATCTGGGTATCAGCGACCAGACGATTTATGTCTGGCGCAAACAGGAATTGATCGACACCGGACAGATACCGGGCGCAACGAGCGCCGAGCAGTCCGAACTGATCGCAGCCAAGCGCCGCATCCGCGAGCTCGAGCACGAGGTCGCCATCCTGAAAAGGGCTCGTGAGCTGCTGAAAGAACAGGCCAGCGGCCCAAAAGGCGTTACGCGGCCATAGCCACGATCTCCAGCGAGGGATTGCCGGTGCAGGTCGCGTGCCGGCTGTTGGACGTCTCCGAGTCCGGTTTCTACCACTGGAGATCACGTCCGCCTTCGCAACGAGCGATCCGCCACGCCTGGCTCACTGATCAGATCCGCGCGGTCCACGCCGCTTCCCGCGGCACCTACGGTGCTCCGCGGGTGCACGCCGAGCTCACCCTCGGTCTCGGTATCGGGGTCGGCTACAACCAGGTCGAACTGTTGATGGCCCGCGCCGGGATCAAAGGACTGCCCGGGGTCAAACGGGCCCGGCCACGGCATCAGACCCCGACCGCCGGTGACCTGGTCGACCGGGCTTTCACCCGGTCACAGCCGAACCAGTTGTGGGTTACCGACATCACCGAGCACTACACGAGGGAAGGAAAGGTCTACTGCGCGGTCGTGCTCGACACCTACTCACGGCGGGTAGTCGGCTGGTCCATCGACTCGACCCAAACCGCGGCACTGGTCACGAACGCTCTCGGGATGGCGATATCGAACCGCTCGCCGGAGCCGGGCACGATCATTCATTCCGACCACGGCGTTCAATTCACGTCCTGGGCCTTCACCGACCGGGCCCGCAAATCTGGGCTGGTCCCGTCGATGGGCTCGATCGGCGACTGCTACGACAACGCCGTGATCGAATCATTCTGGGGCAGAATGCAAACCGAACTCTTGAACCGGCAACGCTGGAGAACCCGGATCGAGCTGGCGAACGCGATTTTCGAGTACCTCGAGATCTTCCACAACCGGCGCCGCCGTCACTCAGCACTCGGTATGCGGACCCCGATCGAGTACGAGATGATGCAACCGTCCATCCAACCCGTGGCCTGAAGTCCAGTATCTCGACTCCATGAAACCGGGGGAACATCAAGCCCTCCAAGGAAGCGGGGGAACCTCACGCCGAGGAAGCCGCAGGATCGCCGATCGGACCCGGCCCGGATTGTCGATGTCTTCGGGTCAGTCGGTTGTTCGGCGGTGTATCGGTTGCCCGGCAAGGGCTTCGGTGACGGTGAGGCTGTCTTCGTACACGGCGTATCGGGTGATCAGCCCGTTTGTGACTGTGAGGTGGAGCGCGCACAGAGCCGTGTAGGGCTGGCGTGTGGTTTTGACCGTCTGGCGGATATCGCCGAGCACGATCGCGTTTCGGCCGTCGACCAGTACTTGTGATGCTTTTCCCGCCGTTTCCTCTGGGATGTGGAAGGCGGCTATTGCTCGGAAGTGGTCGGCGACGTCGGTGCGGGTGGAGCGAGGACGGATCCACGGCACCGCCGGGTGGCCGTCGACCGGCCAGTTCAATTCCCATTCGACGTGTTCGGCGAACAGTTCGGCGATTCGGTCCGGGTCGCCCTCCGCCAGTCGGTGGAGGAACTTCTGCACGGTGGCGCGAGTGCTCGTGTTCGTCTCGGCCGGGGTGCTGACGGTGAACTGGTGGTCGGATCGGATGAGCCCGTTCTTTCCGAGGGTGACGAAGGTGCGGCCGGTCCAGGCGATGTCTCCTCCTGCTTCGGGGCCCATGTGGGTGGTGAAGGTGACCAGGTCGTGGTGGCCGGTCGCGTCGCCCGCGGTCCAGAAGATGTTGCCCGCATCGCGCACCAGCGTGTCGTGCGCCTCGGAAATGCGCGCTTCGAGGGCGTCGTGACCCTGGTACCGCGCGGACTCGTTGGTCTCCACACCGTCCACATCCCACAGGCCGGCGATGAGACGACGGCGCACCACCGGGTCCGGTTCGTTCCACACCGCGACGTAGCGGTCGACGAACTGCTCGATATCGATGTCGAAGTCCATGCATCGGACGTTATTGCTGCTTCACTGACATCTTGTGTCAGTGAAGCACGGCAGACTCGATTGCATGCGTGCGAGCCGACTCGTGTCCATCCTGCTGCTGCTACAGAACCGGGAACGGATGACGGCACAGGAACTGGCCGACGCGCTGGAGGTGTCCGTGCGCACTGTTTACCGTGACATGGAGTCTCTGAGCGCGGCGGGCGTCCCGCTGTACGGCGTATCCGGTCATGACGGCGGATACCGGATCCTCGGCGGATTCCGGACCCGGCTGACGGGACTGACCGTCGACGAAGCCGACTCGCTGTTCCTGGCCGGGATACCGACGGCCGCTGCCGACCTGGGCATGGGCCCGGTTGCCACCGCCGTGCAACTCAAGCTGATGGCCTCGCTCCCGGCCGAACTCCGCGACCGTGCCGGCCGGATCGCGCAGCGGTTCCACCTCGACGCCCCGCGGTGGTACCACGAAGCCGACCACACTCCACATCTCGGCGTGGTCGCAGACGCGGTGTGGAACAGCCACACCGTGCGGATGCGATACCTGCGCTGGACCGAACCCCACGAGATCACCCGGACCGTGCAACCCTACGGGCTGGTGCTCAAGGCCGGTCACTGGTACCTCGTGGCCTCCACCGCCGAGGAGCTCCGCACCTACCGCATCTCGCGGATCATCGATCTCCATGTCCTCGACGAGCGATTCGACCTCCCCGACGGGTTCGACCTGGCCAACTATTGGCAGGACTATCTGAAGAACTTCGACGCGCGCCGTCACCGAGACGAGGCGACTCTGCGCCTATCCCCGAACGCCTTCCACCGACTGCCCTATCTGTGGGAACCAGCCACGATCGAAGCTGCCCACCAGAGCGCAGCGCCCGATGCAGACGGCTGGACCAGGGTGACGATCCCGATCGAGTCCGCCGAACAGGCACTGCCAGAACTGCTCAAACTAGGCGCCGACGCCGAGATCCTCGGCCCACCAGCGCTCCGCGCCCACCTCACCGAAACACTCGACGCCATGACGCGCATCTACCGACGTTCGGATCGACAGTTCGCGGGCGTCGCCGACTGCGAACGATGACCCGCCGCGGGACCGTTCCACGCGTGATACTCCCCGATGCTCCGAGCCCGCAGGGTGTTCAAGAATAGGTGAATACTGAACAATCGGGCAACCATAATCATCGCCGAACAGCGATGATTCTTTGATCAGTGTCCAAAAATGCATCTTGGGCTCAACCGGTCAACGCATCACCGCGTGGATGATCATGTCGGCGTGGAGGGTTCGATGCGGGACTACGGGATGTCACCTGCTGGTCAG
>NZ_JBFAHF010000079.1:0-6730 GCF_040654015.1 Nocardia sp. NPDC050799 | reverse complement strand
CGCCACAGCCGCAGGGTGGCGGCCATGGCCCGGTTGGTCGGAGCCCTGGCCGGTAGCGTCGGGATCTCTGTCATGCAATTCAGAGTGCTGGTTGCCCGCGGCCGGGCCCGCCGCCGCGGACGATATCGGCTGGCTGCGTTATCTGGCCCGCCGATGTCTCGTGCACCGCCGCCTGGTGCTCGGGGCCTACGCGGGAGCCGCCGCCGCGGCCGTGCTCACCGCGGCGCTACCGCTGGTGGTGCGCCACGTCGTGGACACGCTCACGGTGACCGCCGATTCGGTGGCGCCGTGGGCGCTGCTGCTGTTCGCGCTGGGGGTGGTGCGGTTCGGCGCCTCGTTCACCCGCCGGGTGAGTTCGTCCAAACTGTCGCTGGGGGTTCAGCACGATCTGCGGCGCGATCTGTTCGCCTCGCTGCTGCGGCTGGACGGGCGGGACCGCGAGGGCCTGCGGACCGGACAGGTCGTGAGTCGTGCCATCACCGACGTCACGCTCATCCAGATGTTCCTGCAGCTGATCCCGATGGTGTCCGGCAACCTGGTGCTGCTGGTGGCTGCCCTGGTGCTGATGGCGGTGATGTCGCCGCCGCTGACGGTGATCGCACTGCTGGTGCTGCCCGCGCTGTGGCTGATCGCCCGGCGCAGTCAGCGCGAACTGTTCCCGGCCAACTGGGACGCCCAGGCCCGCGCCGCGGAGGTGGCCATGCAGGTGGAGGCCGCTGTCGCGGGCGTGCGAGTGGTCAAGGGTTTCGGACAGGAGCGGCACGAGCTCGACGGATTGCGCGAGCGGGCGACCCGGCTCTACCGATCCCGGCTGCGGGTCGCGCGGATCACCAGCCGGTTCACCCCGGCCATGCAGGCCGTCCCGGCGGTGGGCCAGGCCGCGGTGCTGATCGTCGGTGGGCTGCTGGCGCTGCGCCATTCGATCACGCTGGGTACCTTCCTGGCGTTCATGACCTATCTCGGTTCGTTCGTCGGCCCGGTCCGGCAGTTCTCCATGTTGCTCACCGTCAGCCAGCAGGGCCGGGCCTCCCTGGACCGGGTCCGCGAGGTGATCGAGGCACCGGCACCGGCGAGGCCCGTGCCGACCGGCCCGGCGGCGCGCACGACCGGCACCCCGCCGCGGCCCGCCCCGGGCGGTTCGGCAGTGCGCGCGACCGGCTCGCCGCCGCGGATCGAGTTTCGGGATGTGCGTTTCGCCTTCGATGACAACCGGGTGCTCGACGGGCTGGATCTGACCGTCGAACCCGGGGAGACGGTGGCCGTGGCCGGTGGCGCGGGCAGTGGGAAATCCGTGCTCGCGCAGCTGGTACCGCGCCTGTTCGACCCGGACTCCGGCAGTGTGCGATTCGACGGGATCGATATCCGGGAGCTGCCCGACGCCCGGGCCCGGGTGGCCATGGTCTTCGAGGACACCCACCTCATGGCCGACACCATCCGGGCCAATGTCGCCTACGGCCGCCCGGAGGCGGCGGACGAGCAGATCTGGCACGCGCTGCATCTGGCCGCCGCCGACGAATTCGTCGCCGCGACCCCCGACGGGCTGGACACCCGGATCGGGGAACGCGGGCAGCGGCTCTCCGGCGGTCAGCGCCAGCGCATCGCCCTGGCCCGGGCCCTGCTCACCGAGGCAACGATCCTGGTACTCGACGACGCCACCTCCGCCATCGACGCCCGGATCGAAGAGCTGATCTTCACCCGGATCGCGGCCGAGGTGCGGCGGCGGACCACCCTGGTGGTGGCGCATCGGCTGTCCACGCTGGCCCTGGCCGACCGGGTCGCGGTGCTCGACGGCGGCCGGGTCGCCGAACTGGGCGAGCCGGCCGAACTGCGGGACCGCGGACAGTTGTTCCGGGCGCTGTTCACACCGCCCGACCCGGCCGAGTTCGAGACCGCCGGGGACACGGAAGGGCCGGGGGTGCCGACCCCTGTGCTCTGGGTGGAACCGGACGCCGACACCGACGACGCCCGCACCCTCGAACAGGTCGCCAAGGCGTTCGCGCAGCGCGCGGCCGGCGCGCCCACCGGGATCGGGCGGGGCGCGGCCATGGGCGGGATGATGGCGGCCGCGCCGCCCAGCGGTGATGTCGCGCGGCTCATCGACCGGCTACCGGTGATCACCGACGACCCCGAGGTGCTCGAATCCTTCTCGGACACCCCCGATCCGCGCTTCACATTGCCGCGATTGCTGCGGCCGTTCGCGTGGCCGCTACTGGCCGGGCTGGCGCTGGTGGGTATCGACGCGCTGGCGCAGGTCCTGATCCCGTTCCTGGTGCGCCACGGTATCGATCACGGTGTGCTGGCGGGCGCGCGCGATGTACTGCTCGTCGCGGCGGGACTGACCCTGCTGGTGGTGGCGGTCGACTGGGTGATCGCGGTGGCGCAGGTGCGGGTCACCGGGCGCGCCGGGGAACGGCTGCTGTTCGGGCTGCGGGTGAAGACCTTCGCGCAATTGCAGCGGCTGGGCCTGCAGTACTACGAACGCGAACTCGGCGGTCGCATCATGACCAGGATGACCAGCGATGTCGACGGGCTGTCCAGTTTTCTGCAGACCGGGCTGGCCACCGCCCTGACCAGCACCATCACCATCGTCGGGGTCGTCGTCGCGTTGCTGGTGGTGGACGCGGGACTGGCCGTGGTGGTGCTGGCGACACTGCCGGTACTCGTGGTGACGACGGTGCTGTTCCGCCGGGCCTCGGTACCCGCCTACAACCTGGCGCGCGACCGGGTCAGCGTGGTGAACGCGTACCTGCAGGAGAATGTCGACAACATCAAGGTCACCCAGAGCTACCGCCGGGAAGCGGTGAACCAGGCCGAATTCGAGCGGCGGTCCTGGAGTTACCGGGACGCCCGGTTGCGCAGCCAGACGCTGATGGCGGTCTTCTTCCCGTTCATCGAGTTCATGTCCGTGGTCGCGACCGCGGCGGTCCTCGCGGTCGGCGTGCACCAGGTGCGCGAGGACGCGGTGACCGCGGGCACGCTGATCGCCTTCCTGCTCTACATCGATCTGCTGTTCTCCCCGATCCAGCAGCTGTCGCAGGTGTTCGACGGCTATCAGCAGGCCGTGGTCGGGGTGGACCGGCTGAGCGAACTGCTGCGCACCCCGGTCGACACCCCGGAGGACCCGGATCCGCGCCCGGTGCGGTCGTTGCGCGGCGAGATCGAGATGCGGGCGGTGGATTTCGCCTACGCGTCGCGTACCGCCGGCGCCCGGACCGCGGTCGTCCCGGCATTGCGCGAAGTGCGGTTGCGGATCGCCGCGGGCCAGCGGGTGGCGCTCGTCGGGGAGACGGGGGCCGGTAAATCGACGCTGGTGAAGTTGCTGGCCCGGTTCTACGATCCGACCGCCGGGCAGGTGCTGGTCGACGGTGTCGATATCCGCCGGTACGCCCTGCGCGACTACCGCAAACGCCTGGGGGTGGTACCGCAGGAACCCTTCCTGTTCGGCGATACGGTCCGCGACGCCATCGCCTACGGCAGACCCGAGGCGAGTCCGGCGGAGATCGAATGGGCGGCCCGGGCGGTCGGCGCGCACGAGATGATCGCCGCGCTGGACCACGGGTACCTGCAACCCATCGGTGAGCACGGGCGCGGACTCTCGGCGGGGCAGCGTCAGTTGCTCGCCCTGGCCCGCGCCCAGCTCGTGGACCCCGACATCCTGATCCTCGACGAAGCCACGGCATCGCTGGACCTGGGCACCGAGGCGAAAGTGGCGGCCGCGATCGACGTGCTCACCGCCGGCCGGACCACGATCGTGGTGGCGCACCGGCTGGCCACCGCCGCGGACGCGGATCTGATCGTCGTACTCGGCGACGGCCGGCTGCTGGAAGTCGGGACGCATACCGAGTTGCTGGCCCGCGACGGCGGGGCCTACCGCGCGCTGTGGGCGGCCTATGTGGAGCGGAGCGCGCAGGATTCGGCTGCGGTGCGCTGATCGCCCGCCGTCCGGTTCGAGGCGGCCATCGGGCGGCCGCTCCGCCGCCGGGGCGGCGGCGAGTCGTTGCCGGCGGCGGGGCCGCTGTGCCGCGCCCGGGGAGCGCCGGACGCGGCAGCCACACCACGGTGTCCCCGTGGAGCGGGGAACCTCGCCGTCCACTACCGGGTATTCGCGGCGCGAATCAGGAAGGGACCTCGGTGGCGATGGTGCCGTCCACGACCTCGGCGAGCATCCGGCCCCATTCCGGATAGGTGCGCACCTTCTGCAGGTGCAGGTCTTCGACCTTCGCGGTCAGGTCGGGGTCGGGATCATCGGAGAAGCGGACGGCGGACAGCCGGGCGATGTAGGGGAAGATACGCGGGTCACCGGCCAGGTGGACGGGATCGTGCAGATAGCGCTCGAGCGCGGCGAGGTCGGCGACCGCGGCGGTGTAGGCGTGGGTGAACCCGTCGCGCGGGTCACCGATATCGCGGCCGACCACGCCGAATTCGACCGATTCGACGCTCGCGGTCCGGCGCATCCGCTCCAGTACCCCGGCCTGCTCGTCCGGTGAGACACCGTCTTTGAAGCTGAACCGCAGGATGTTGACTATCACTCGAGTACCTCCAAAATCTGAACCAGTAGGTTCAGATTAACGGTCTGACAAGTATTGTCAACGGTATGGACCTTTGAACTGGCGGGTTCAATCATGGAGGGCGGGCGTTACTATGAGAGCGTGCGTGCGCGAGTGGAGGACGGCCCGGTCACCGGCCGGATCGATAAGCGGCGGGCGATTCTCGACGCGGCCTTCGCCGTATTCGCCCGGCTGGGTTACGAACAGGCCTGCGTCCGGGAGATCGCCGACGAAGCCGGGGTGGCCAAACCGACCGTCTACAACCACCTGACCGATAAGGAGAGCCTGCTGCGGGAGGCGCTCGTCACGGCCGCCGATCGGGTGGGCGCCGACTGCCTGGCCGCGGTGGAACGCCTGCGCAATCCGGGCGCCGACCTCACCGCGGCGCTGGAGGATACGGCCCGGCGGCTGCTGCGCATCTGCGCCGGGGACACCTCGCACGCCCTGCGCCGGCTCAGCGCCGCGCAGGCCAACCGGCTGCCCGATCTCGTGATGCTCGTCCGGGAACGCACGGCGACCGCGACCCTGGACGCGCTCACCGATCGCCTGGGACTGCTCGCGCTGTCCGGGAAATTGCGCACCACCGACCCCGCCACCGCGGCCGAACAATTCCTCGCGCTGCTCACCGGTCCGCTGGAGAACCGGTCCGCCCACGGCACCCGCAAAGTCCCGCCCGCCGAACTCCGGGCGATCGCCACCGCCGCGGTCCGGACATTCCTCGCGGCGTATGGACCCGCCGCCGGCCGGCCGGAAAGTGCACCTCGGCCGCGGTGAGTCCGGCTGTGCGCACGGTCAGCGGGAACGGCGCAGCGGCGGATCGGCGCCCTCGGGGACCCGGAGTTCGTCGCCGTGGTCGTGCACCCAGGCGGCCAGGGCGCGCAACGGCCCGTCCACCAGGCCGACGCCCAGCTCGGTCAGCCGGTATTCCACCCCGGGCGGCGCGTCCGGGTCGGGTCGCCGGGCGACCAGGCCGCGGCCGAGCAGCCGGCGCAGCGCCTCGGTGAGCGTTTTGTCGCGGATGCCGCCGATCCCGGTGCGCAAGTCGACGCGTCGCCGGGGACCGTCGGCGAGGGCGGCGAGGATCACCGGGTCCCAGGTGTGGGCGAACAGGTCGAGCGCGCCCCGCAGCCGGCAGTCGGCGATCGGGTCGGTGCGGTCGTGGTTATCGGTCATCGCCCACCAGCATCGCGGTCCGATACGCACCGATCGGTGCGTATCCCGCTCCCTACGGTAGCCCTCGCACAGGTTCGCGACGACGGAGGAGACGAGGGTGCGGATAGCGATTCTGGGAACGGGTCATCTGGCCGGAGCACTGGGCGGATGCTGGGTGCGGGCGGGGCACCGGGTCACCGTCGCGGGACGGTCTCCGGAGAAGGCGGCGGCGCTGGCCCGGCGGCTCGGCGGCGCGACCCGTCCGGCTCCGGCCCGGGAGGCGATACGCGGAGCGGACGCCGTACTGCTCGCGGTGCCCTGGGACGCGGCGGGCGCGGTGCTGGCGGCCGCCGGTGGCAGCGGCGGAGGTCTGGCGGGGATACCGATCATCGACCCGACCAACCCGGTCGAACACGGGGTGGGCGTGGTGCTGGGCCCCCCGGGCGGATCGAATGCCGAGCGGATCGCCGCGGCGGCGCCGGGTGGCCTGGTGGTGAAGGGTTTCCATCTGGTGCCGTCCACGCAGTGGGGTGCGGACGGTACGGCGACGACCGTTGTCCTGTGCGGGGACGATCCGGACGCGCTGCGCGTGGCCGGAACGCTGGTGCGCGATGCCGGGGCGGAACCCGTCGTGGTGGGGTCGCTGGCCCGGGCGCGGCAACTCGAAGAGGTGGCCGGGCTGTTCATCACGCTGGCGTTCGCCGGAGTCGATCCGCGG
Organism: Nocardia sp. NPDC050799; assembly: GCF_040654015.1. Taxonomy (NCBI): domain Bacteria; kingdom Bacillati; phylum Actinomycetota; class Actinomycetes; order Mycobacteriales; family Nocardiaceae; genus Nocardia; species Nocardia sp. NPDC050799. Next base: position 313 of record NZ_JBFAHF010000079.1, on the reverse strand, counting down.
ACCGTGGCGCCGGGTCTGCCGCCGGTGCGATCGTGAATGCGGGCACGCGCATGCGACCCCGCCGCCCGGTGTGGTCGTCCGGTGTGCCGCGTGTTCGCCCGGCCCCCGTACGAGTTCGTCCGCGAGCCGATCGTCGACGGCACCCGTGGAAGCCTGGGCGAGTACATCGGCGGTTCCGAAAAATTCTCGTGGACGGCGATGACTCTTCCGGCGGCGCACCGTCGTATCGGTTGAACGCGCTACCGACCCGGCGCGACCGACCCGAAGGACCGGAAATGACCACTACCAGCCCCGCCACCGCCCTTTCCGCCGA
>NZ_JBFAHF010000078.1:0-6901 GCF_040654015.1 Nocardia sp. NPDC050799 | reverse complement strand
GACTCCTCCGACACGACAATCCTTTCCGCTGAAGCAGGCCGCCTCAGCTTGTCGGATCACCGCCCCGCCCACAAGATCGCTGACAGTCCCCCGCACCGCTCGGTGAGTTCGAGCAGGCTTTCGGCACCTGGGCGCGCCCACTGCGGGTGCGCCCAGCTCTGCGCATAGTGGCGCGCATAATCAGGAGTTGGTTCGATTCCCGAATTCCACTCGCGTAGCCGTGGGTCGGTGTGGATCGGTAGGTTCCATTGCTGGGCGGCAGGTTCGAGGGTTTGGACCGCGCGCAGGTAAGGGCTTGATTTGACCACGCTGGGGTCGAGATCGGCGAGGGAACCGGCGAGCTGGTTCGCCTGTGCCCTGCCCGTCTCGGTCAACGACCGCCGGTACTCGTCGGGTCCGTTCGGTGTGGGTGGGACAGGCTGAGCGTGCCGCACCAGGAAGATCGTGGACCTCACGGGTGAAGTTTGCAGCATTCTGTTGCAGCGTATGAGTCGAGCGCTCCGTCGAATCCCACCCTTGGCACTCAGTGCAGGCCGTCAACACTGTCCAACAACTGATGCATTCTTGAACAGTCGCGCGTTTCATCATCGCTGCTCAGCGATGTTTTACTGCCGATCCATGTCCATAAGTGCCCCTTTTATGGGCATAGTCCCACGTCCGGCATTCGGGTGTCGGGTTATGGCTCAGGCCGGGGAGCGGCGGGTCGGTAGTCTGTTGGCCCCGGCAGTGCTCGCGGTGCCCCCGCTGGACAGGGCACTTCTCAGGTGTGTCGCGCCATGGGAATCGGCCTGCTCCGGGGGCACGGACCTGAGTCCTGTGCTGTTAAAGAGTTGCGGGTGACGGCTGCGGTGGGCACAGTGTCGGCTTGTGTTGGGTACCGAAGTCAAGGTGCGTGTGTCCGGTGGTGTGTTGTCGGGGGTGGACTTCGGAGGCGAGGGCCCTGGAGTGCTGTTGGTGCACGGAAGCGGCCACAACTGTGTGGCGTGGTCGGAGGTGGCGTCGTATCTCGTGGCGCACTGCCGTGTGGTGGCGTTCGATCTTCGCGGCCACGGGCACACGGAGGCCGATTCTCGAACACCCGAGCAGTACTGGCGTGATCTCGGCGAGGTGGTAGTCGCGCTGGGATGGGATCGGCCGGTATTGGTGGGGCATTCCACCGGTGGATACGCCGTAACGGCAGCGACAGCTGCCGGAGTTGTCGATTCGGGGGCGCTGTGCGTGATCGACGGCCTCGTGCTCGATGATCGCGAGACAACGGCGCTCGACAACGCGCAATGGCGAGAGCCCGAGGCGGCCCAGCGGTTGCGGGAGATGTTCCGTTACGGATGGCGTGCCGACGAACGCCGGATGCTCGACTACATCGAGCAGTGCGCGCGGGAGACCGATACAGATTGGCTCATCGCCGGCGCCCGTCCAGAGTTGGTGCGAGAGGTCATGCGCCGCTGCTTCATTGCCCGCCCGGACGGTGGGTATGTGCGGCGCCCGACCGTGGAAGAGATCGCGCTGACCGCGGTACCGGACCCCGAAGCAGCTGTATATCCGAGTGTGGATGTGTACGAGCGGATCGAGTGCCCGATGACGATCGTGCTGCCCACGGACGGCTTCTACGCGCCGCGCTCCGCCGAGGTTCGCGCAGTCGTCCGAGCCGGGCACGATCGACGGTTGGTCGACATCGACGCCGGACACAACGTGCCGATGACCCGGCCCGCCGAACTCGCCGCGATCATCGTCGACCTGGTACACCGGGTCGCCGCTGCTACCGAATGACCGAGCCGAGAAAGGACCATCGATGACACACAATGCCGACAGTCGACTCATCCAGGAGTTTCCGGTGGCCGACGCCGCGGCGGGCCCATACGGCATCACCACGGGAGCCGACGGCGCGCTCTGGATCACGCTGGCGCAGAGCGGCGAAATCGCCCGCCTGACCGTCGACGGTGTGCTCGACCGGTATTCGGTCGGCGCAGCCGGATCCCGACCGACGGTCATCGCCGCCGGCGTGGACGACGCCTTGTGGTTCACCCGATCCGGTGACGACCACATCGGGCGTATCACCACCGATGGTGTCGTGACGGCGTTCGGCCTGCCGGCGGGCAGCAGCCCGTTCGGGATCTGCGCCGGTCCGGACGAGGCCATGTGGTTCACCGAGATGAACACCGACCGCATCGGCCGCATCACCCCCGACGGACAGATCGCCCACATCGACCTCCCCGTCCGGGGCGGATTCCCGTCCATGATCACCCGCGGGCCCGACGGCGCACTGTGGTTCACCCTCAACCAAGCCGGCGCCATCGGACGTATCGACCTCGACGGCAACATCACCCAGTACCCACTGCCCGATCCAGGCGCGCCGGTAGGGATAACGTGTGGTCCGGACGCCGTATGGTTCGTCGATATCGCCGCCGGCCGGATCGGCCGCCTCGAGCCCGATGGCACGATGAAGCTGTTCCCGTTGCCCGACCCCGCGGCGAAACCACACGCCATCACCGCGACGGCCGCCGGTGAGTGCTGGTTCACCGAATGGGGAGCCAACCGCCTCGGACGGATCAGCTCCGCCGGCGATATCACCGAATACGATCTGCCCACACCGGCATCCGAACCACACGGCATCACCATGGGCCCCGACGGCGCGGTGTGGACGGCACTGGAAATCGGAGCAGTCGCCCACGTCGCGCCGTGACCCAGGAGACTGCCACAGGGCGCCCGTGCTCGGCGGCTTCCGAAACCACGGTGGGCAGTACGCAGCCACGCGTGCGCCTACCGAACAGGCGCGACAAACTCACCACCCGGCGGGCTGCACTCACAGCGTTTGTCCATCAATTGATGCATTGTTGAACGGGGAATCGCGGCATCATCGCTGGTAGTCGATGTTTACCGGCCGCCGGGTGTCCAGAATGCTCCGTTTTGTGAACGCCTGCTGGCTTGCTCGAGTTCTGGTTCGTTCATCCGGATACGGCAGTCAGATCGAGGCGGGCCAAGCGGTCACGATCGGAAAGGATATCGATCGCGGTGATGCGGCCGCCGGCGACGGTGAAACCGATGACGGAGAAGGGAGCGTCGTCGACGGTGTTGACCAGTCCTGCGTGGCCGTTGACGAGGGCGGGGTGGATGGTGCAGAGGGTGACCATGCGCTGGAATGTTTCGGCTTGGCCGGCGACGGCGGCCGCGCCGCGGATCACACGCATCGCCGCGCCGGCGTCGGCGCGCAGCACCACGTCGGGGTCGAGCAGGCGGAGTAGTTCGTCGAAGTCGCCGCCGCGGGCGGCGGTGAGGAAGGCGTCGACGACGCGGCGTTGCCTGAGCAGGTCCGGATTCGGGTCCGGGTTGGTCCCCTGGACTCGGCGCCGGGCCTGGCTGGCGAGTTTCTTGGCGGTTTGCGGGGTGCGGTCGACGATGGGGGCGATCTGTTCGTAGGGCAGGGCGAACATGTCGTGCAGGACGAAGGCGAGGCGTTCGGCCGGGCTCAGCGATTCCAGCACGATCAGTAAGGCCAGGCCTACCGAGTCGGCGAGCAGCGCTTGGTGTGCCGGGTCGGGGGTGGATTCGCTGGTGATGACCGGGTCGGGCAGGTGGTCGGTTTCCAGTGGTTCTTCGCCGCGGGTTTTGCGGGTGCGCAGCATGTCCAGGCAGACCCGTCCGACGACGGTGGTCAGCCAGCCGCCGAGGTTGCCGACGTCGGTGGTGTCGGTGCGGGCCGGTCGTAGCCACGCTTCTTGTACTGCGTCGTCGGCGTCGGTGAGCGAGCCGAGCATCCGGTAGGCGACCGCCCGCAGGTGGGTGCGGTGTGCCTCGAATTCTTCGGCCAGGAACTGCTCGTCGTGCACGGGATCCTCCTCGATCTCGTCCCGTACCGATGACGAATGGGCGGCGGGAAACGTGACCTACAAATCTTCGCCGGTTCTTCCCGCCGCCGGCTCATGGCCGCGTTGCCCCCGGCACGGCCATCTGTTCGCCGGAAGCGGACCCGATGGGTGTCGGAGTCGTCTTCCTGGTATCTACCTGCTCTTTTCCGTGCTGCGGTCACGTTTTCCCGCCGCCGTCCGTCAGTGCACCAGACCACCGACCGCGGCGGCTTTCGGAACTGAACGCCGCCGCCGTGTAAGCCGTCTCGGCTGCTATGGAGAGGAACAACATTGTGAACGCGATCGAAGTACACGGCACCGTCGCCAGCGGATACGAGGAAGTGCGCGACGAGTTCGCCGCAGTCGTCGCCGCGGAGGACGGGGAATCAGAGGCCCAGCTGGCCGCGTTCGTGCGAGGCCGGAAAGTGGTGGACCTGTGGGCGGGCCGGGAGGTCACCAGCACCACGCTGACCGGTCTGCACTCGACGACCAAAGGCGCCGCCGGTCTGGTGGTGGCACTGCTCATCCAAGACGGTGCCCTCGATGTGGACCGGCAGGTCGCCCACTACTGGCCACGGTTCGCCGCGGCGGGCAAGGAGCGCATCACCGTGCGCGACGTGCTGGTGCACCGGTCCGGGATCGTCGGGGTCGACGGCGGGTTCACCGTCGCCGAACTCGCCGATGAGCAGGTCGTCGCCGAACGATTGGTCGGGCAGCGGCCCTTCTTCGAACCGGGTTCGATACACGGCTACGGCGGGTTCGTCACCTACGCCATCGTCGGCGAGGTGGTGCGGGCAGCGACCGGCAGCACCATCCAGGAGCTGTTCGAGCACCGTATCCGGGCCCCCTACGGGCTCGATGTCTACCTCGGCCTGCCCGCCGAACTCGACCACCGATACCTGCCGATCCTGCCGTGGCGAGCGAACCCGGAAATGGAAGCAGCCTTCGCCGCCAACTCACCGGCCCCGCACAGCATCGCGGGAATCTCCTACAACCTCAACGCCCGCGGCTTCACCGCCGCCAACGTCATGGCACTACCCAACGACACCACCTTGCGCCGCCGCGGCCAAGGTTCGGCCGGCGGCGTCGGCAGCGCGAACGGCGTGGCAGCGATGTACGCGGCGGCCACCACCGGCATCGACGGCCGGGAACCGCTGCTGTCCCTGGACACCATCGCCACCATCTCCGCCATCCATTCCAGCGGTCCGGATCTGGTGCGCGGGGACCGCGCCCCCTACACGCTGGGATTCGAAGCCAAAAGCCTGCTGTATCCGTTCCTCGGCGCCCACGCCTTCGGACACACCGGCTCCGCGGGCTCGGACGGATTCGCCGACCCGCACAGCGGCCTCGCCTACGGCTATACCCGCCGCCGCGCCGCCTTCGCCTTCAACGCCCCCGAGAACGCGCGGCTCGCCGCCGCCGTGTACCGCGCCGCCACCGCAACCGGTCTCGCCTCGGCCGCCTGACCCACTGCACCGGCCGACCTTTCACTTCAGGAGCAGCACACATGTCTACTCGCACCACGTCGATGATCTCCCGCGGCCTGAAACTCGCCCGCTGGGTTCCCGTGACCGCCGTGCTCGCCGAAACCGCCGTAGGCGCCTACTGGGACCTGGCCCGGATCTCCTACGTCCGCGACTCTTTCGATTACCTCGGATACCCCATGTACTTCGCCACCATCCTCGGCATCGCCAAAACCGCCGCACTCGCCACGATCCTGACCCCCGGCCACCCGCAAACCAAGGAATGGGCCTACGCCGGACTCGTCTTCGTCTACGGCGGCGCCGCCACCTCACACCTGGCCGCCGGCGACGGACCCGACAAGTGGGCGATGCCACTATTCTTCGCCGCCGCCACCTTCGCCGCCCGCGCCTGGCTGCCCCAAGGCGGCTCCACCACCGCCACCCTGCGTGGCCTCGCCGGCACTCGCCGCACTCAGCCCGCCTGACCCGCTCGAACCAATTACAGGCCCACCAAGAGAAGAGATAAGGAAATCCAAGAGATGAACGCGAACACCAGCACCGTGCAGCGCAGCGGCTCCCGCCTGCCCAACCCCCAGCAGCTCGTCCCCGAACTCAGCGAGATCGGGGCGGCGCTGTTCAAAGCCACCGGCAACGGGACAATCCCGCGGACCACGATCGGTTTGTTCCAACTACGTGCCGGCCAGATCGTCGCCAGCACCTACCTCGCCATCCTGCACGCAGGCAACCTACGCACCGCCGGGGAATCCGAGGAGCGGATCGCCGCGGTAGCGACCTGGCGCGACGCCCCCTACTTCACCGAGCCCGAACGCGCCGCACTCGCGCTGCCTCATCGGAGTCGCGATCATCATGTACGCCTCACGCACCACCTGACTCAACTCATATAGGTGTCCACAAAAGGGGGATTAATGGACGTATCGCCGAGGGGTGAACATCGCTGAACGGCGATAATGTCTCTCCAATTGTTCAAAAATGCATCGGTTTACGGACAGGTGATCAGGGGAGACGAAGGCCGCGTCTTGGCTCGGGGGGCGCGTTCCGCTCATTAAGGGGTGAGCCCGCATTGGGGCCTGCTCTCCGCGGGCCGGCGTTCCACTGGACTCGGCGCGTTTCGCATCTTGTCGGCGGCTCGTGCCTCGGTCCCGGTGACCTCGGCAACAGCGTCACTGGCGCGGCTGCTGGCCTTCCTCGATGTCTCCAGAGAGTTTGCCCGCTGCCTGGCGGGCGGCGTCCACGGCATCTTCTGCGATCTGTTTGATCACTTCGCGCGGCGATTTTTCCATGGCTCCTTCGAACGTTTTCACGTGGCAGCTCGACGCGAGACGACGCCAATGAATTTCCCAGGGCAGCACGACTCTCCCGAGGTGCACGTACGTGTCGCCAGGTGTGGCCGACAGAGCGGAAGTCGTATCCGTGGCGGGGTTCGAAGCTGCGCCCTTCGTCGCGATCCGGACTACGGCGGAGGGACAGCATTTATCGGTTCGCCGCGAGCGCGGTGGCGATTACTTCCGCGCTGTCGGCGTGCAGAGCCTGGGCCGCGGACTTACCCGTCGCCGCGAGGTAGGCGTCGACCAACCT
>NZ_JBFAHF010000077.1:0-6939 GCF_040654015.1 Nocardia sp. NPDC050799 | reverse complement strand
GTCCGCGACTACGAAACCCGGCCCGATCACCACGAGGCCATGGTCTACATCGCCATGATCGCCACGCTGTCACGGCGGCTCACCCGCAAGTGACCTAGAGTTCCCAGACGTGCTCTGAGAGCCAACCACGCCCGTTCCGGCCTCAACATCATGCTCAGCAACAACTGTGTCGCCGCGGTCGACCGGTATCACGCCCGCCGCGGGACACAAGACCTCGTCGACGGCAATTACAGTCGCGGCGTAGCCGAGGACCGCCGCTACTACACCAGTCTCCTGAAACCCGACCCGTTCCCATTGGAGCGTGCGATGGCCGGCACGAACGTCTCACCCAATGAATGCATTTATATCGGCGATTCCACTACCGATATCCAGGTCGCACATGCGGCGGGTATGCCGGCTATCGCCTTCGCGGACAAACCCGGCAAGATCGAGGCGTTCGCCCCGTTCGAGCCGGATGTGATCATCACCGAGATGTACGCTGTTCAACGCGCGCTGTCGGCACCGGCGTGATATGCGATCGAGCGGACGCGACGGCGCCGGTACAGCAGCGCGCCGCCGGCGTTCACCGCCCAGTGCAGCAGCGCGGGCGCGGTGGCACTTCCGGTATGCCGAGCGAGGACGCCGAAGATCAGGCCGGAGACACCGGTGAACCCGACGGTCGCCCAGACGTTGTCGCCCGCGGCGCGGGCGGGGTGGATATGCCAGAGCCCGAAAACAGCGGCACCGGCCACGGCACCTGCCTTCGCGCCGAATGCACGGTCCAGCAGCGGATCCAACGTGCCCCGGAAGATCGTTTCCTCGGCGTACACCGTACCGAGCGGAATATGCACGGCCACCCATTCCACAGTGCCTACGTCCGGCGTCCGATCGTTCGCATCACCGAGAATCCGGCGCACCGGCGGGATGAGCAGGGCCGCCGTACAACCCACGGCCACGACCCCGGCGCATCCGGCCCCCCAGCGGATACCGCGCTCGGAGAACCAATTCGGGCGGCCGCCGAACACGAACTCGTAACCGGTGGCGGCGACCGTATTGGCCACGGTACGGCCGCGGCGGTCGAGCGCAAGACGGGGCAGCAGCCAGTTGTTCCAGAGCACCGGCGCGGTCACCGCGGCGAGCATCCGCGCTTTCACTTCACTTCCCGCTCATAGGCTTCGTATGCTTCGATCTCGAGCCTGATCCGCTCGGCCAGTTCGGGGTTCCAGTTGGGGGGTTGAGTGACCGCGGCCCAGCCGTCCAGGACCAGACTGCCGTAGCGGTGACCGTGCCCGTCGCGCACCCCCTGGGCGTTCGTGAGATCCGCGCTGATCTGCCAGAAGGTGACCAGCGGCGCCCAGCGCACCCGGGGTGAGACATCGGCGCCACGCGGTTCCGACAGCCAATCCGGCCGGGTCAGGGCGAGGTCCGGTGACCACCAGACGATCGGGTCGGAGGCGTGCTGCAAGTAGGCGATCCGCGGCGCCCGCCATTCCGGGCCGGGCCGGGCGAGGTCCTCGTGATCGCCGGCGAACCGGATCACCAGGCCGTCGGCGTAAACCGGCTCTGTTTCGGGCGAGCCGGGATCACGCCGGTTCACGAACTGCTGCCACAGCCGGTTGGAGTTCGGCGGCCCGACCCAGAGCGCGCCGTCCACTTTCTCCCGCAGATCGGCGAGCCCGTCAAAAGCGGCCTCCGACCCTTGGGATCCGAGGCTTTCGCCGTAGACGAGCAGTTTCGGTCGCTCGGCGGCCGGCCGGGTGCGGGTTTTGCGGTAGATCGCGTCGAACAGTTCCCGGCCCGCGGTGGCGGCCTTGCCGCGGTCGGCCAGAAACGACAGCGCGCTGGGCAGATACGAGTACTGGGTGGCCACGATGGCCGAATCACCGCCGTACATGTATTCGATGGCGTTGGCGGCCATGGAGTTGACCCAGCCGGTGCCGGTGGTGGTGACCACGACCAGCGCCTCCCGGTCGAAGGCGCCGGTGCGATCCAGTTCGGCGACCGCCAGATCGGCCTGGCTCAGTCCCGTGTCCTCGACCGATTCCAGCCCCACATAGGCGCGGATGGGTTCCTTCGCGGGCCGGCCGGTGACCCAGGAGATGCGCTGCGCACTCGGCCCGTGCGAGACGAACCAGCGCCCCTCGAACCCGAGCGTTTCCCAGGGCGCGAACGACTCCGGACTGCCCGAGCGTTCGGCGAGGCGGGGCTGTACGGCGAATCCGGAGGTGTGGTCGTTGCGCACGCTGAACGCCGAGTTCGCGGCGGCGAAGAAGGCGCGGGTGGCGACACCGTTGAACAGGGTCACCACGAGCAGTACCAGGACCAGGAAACCCGCGGAAGGGGCCAGCTCCCGGGGTATCCTGACCCACCGGTTCAGCTGGCGGGCCAGGTACAGGATCAGTTCGCGCACAGTGCGATAGCAGGCCACCATCAGCACGCCGACCGTGAGGCTCAGCCCCCCGGTGCGCAGGTAGGCGGGAGTGGTGGTGCCCTCCATCCCCATCAGCGCGGCGATCTCGCGCTGCCAGTGCGCCGACTGCACCAGCATGTAGCCGGCGCTCAGCGCGGCCGTCACCAGCACCGCGGATTTCAGGGCGTAGCGGGTCCAGGTGGGCGGCGCCGGTATCCGGGTGAGCCGGGGCCGCACCCACAGGCGGAACAGCCACTCCAGCAGGCAGCCCACGCCGTACCCGATGGCCGCGTTGATCCCGCTGATCAGACCCTGGAACATCCAGTCGCGCGGCAGCAGCGACGGTGATACCGACAGCGCGAAGAACACCGTCGCGACCACCAGACCCACATAGTTCAGGTCGATGATGTGCTCGGTCCGCCGAACCACGGCAATACACCGCCGCCGCAACCTGGTCACGGAATCAGCGGTTTCCAGCACCCGTCCAGTATGGCGGGCGGGACCGGCGCCGGAGGGTGGCCCGGGTCACCTCCGGCGCGCCAGCCGCGGGTCCGGGTCAGGCGTGGCCGCCGAAGAGCGCGGGTAGCGTGCCCTCGTGCGCGGCGCGCAGCTCGGCCAGCCCGACCGAGAACTGACCCTGCACCTCGACCGAATCCGAACCCTGATCGACCACACCGATGCGCACCCAGGGCAGTTCCCGGGCCGTGCACATACGAGTGAAGCGGGTCTCTTCCGACCGCGGCACCGCGACCAGCACCCGGCCCGCCGATTCGGAGAACAGCATCACGAACGGGTCGGCGTCCTCGGGCAGCAGGATCCGGCAACCGGTCTCGCCGGCCAGGGCCGCCTCGACCACGGTCTGCGCCAGGCCACCCTCGGACAGGTCGTGGGCGGCACTGATCATGCCGTCGCGCGAGCCCGCGGTCAGGACATCGGCGAGCAGTTTCTCGCGGTCGAAATCGACCTGCGGCGGCAGCCCGCCCAAATGGCCGTGCGCCACCTGCGACCAGACCGAACCGCCGAACTCGTCGCGGGTGTCGCCCAGCAGGATGAGCGTCTCCCCCGGTTCCAGGCCGAGTCCGGTGGGGATACGGCGGTGGACGTCGTCGATCACACCCAGGACCCCGACCACCGGAGTGGGCAGAATGGCGTTCTCGCCGGTCTGGTTGTAGAAGCTGACATTGCCGCCGGTGACCGGGATACCCAGTTCCACACAACCGTCGGCGAGACCGCGTACGGCCTGCTGGAACTGCCACATCACGCCGGGATCCTCCGGGGATCCGAAATTCAGGCAGTTGGTGACCGCCTTCGGCGTGGCGCCGGTGACGGCCACGTTCCGGTAGGCCTCGGCCAGGGCCAGCCGCGCACCGGTGTACGGATCGAGTTTGGTGTAGTGACCCGACGCGTCGGTGGCCAGCGCGATACCGCGACCGCTCACCTCGTCGATCCGGATCACCCCGGCGTCGGCCTGTTCGGCGAGCACGGTGTTTCCGCGCACGTAGCGGTCGTACTGTTCGGTGATCCAGCGGCGGCTGCACAGCTGCGGACTGGCCACCATCTTCAGCAGGGTGTCGCGCAGTTCCTCGGCGGTCTTGGGACGCGGCAGGTGGTCGGGGGTGTCGGCGTTGAGCGCGTCCTGCGTGGCCGGACGCTGCACCGGCCGCTCATAGACCGGGCCCTCGTGCGCGACGGTGCGCGGCGGCACATCCACCACGGTCTCGCCGTGCCAGGTGACCTCCAGCCGCTCGCCGTCGGTCACCTCACCGATCACCGTGGCCAGCACATCCCATTTCGCGCAGACCGCGAGGAAGGCGTCCACGTTCTCCGGGGTCACCACCGCGCACATGCGCTCCTGCGATTCGCTGGAGAGCACCTCGGCGGGGGTCATATCGGCCGCGCGCAGCGGGACCCGGTCGAGTTCGATGCGCATCCCGCCGTCACCGGCGGCGGCCAGTTCGGAGGTCGCACAGGACAGCCCGGCGCCGCCGAGGTCTTGGATACCCACCACCAGCCCGGCGTGGTACAGCTCCAGACAGCATTCGATCAGGACCTTCTCGGTGAACGGGTCGCCCACCTGGACGCTCGGCAGCTTCTTGCGGCCGCTGCCGGAGTCGTCACCGGAGAAGGTGTCCGAGGCCAGCACTGAAACGCCGCCGATACCGTCGAGCCCGGTCCGCGCACCGAAGAGAATGATCTTGTTTCCGGCGCCCGAGGCGAACGCGAGGTGCAAATCCTCGACCCGCATAACCCCCGCGCACAGCGCGTTGACCAGCGGATTTCCCTGATACGAGGCATCGAAGACGGTTTCGCCGCCGATATTGGGCAGCCCGAGGGAGTTACCGTAACCGCCGACCCCGCGGACCACACCGTCCAGCACCCGGCGGGTATCGGCGGCATCGGCGGCGCCGAAACGCAACTGGTCCATCACCGCGATCGGACGCGCACCCATGGCCATGATGTCGCGGACGATCCCGCCGACCCCGGTGGCCGCGCCCTGATACGGCTCGACATAGGACGGATGGTTGTGGCTCTCCACCTTGAAGGTGACCGCCCAGCCGTCACCGATATCGACCACGCCCGCGTTCTCGCCGATACCGGCGAGCATGGCCGAACGCATCTCCTCGGTGGTCGTCTCGCCGAAGTAGCGCAGATGCACCTTCGAGGATTTGTAGGAACAGTGCTCGCTCCACATCACCGAATACATGGCGAGCTCGGCATCGGTGGGCCGGCGCCCCAGGATATCCCGGATCCGGGCGTATTCGTCGTCCTTGAGGCCGAGCTCGGCGTACGGCTGCGGCGTATCCGGAGTGGCGGCGGCGGTGGCGACCGTATCGACCTGCTCAGTCACGGGGGTACCAGGATCCTTTCGTAGGTTGGCGCGCCGGCGCGCGCGGGCTCCGGCCCTCCGGGCTCCCGCCGCGGCTCGCGGCAGGTGGCATCGGCGCCACGGTTCGGTCGGAACGGGGGCCTCGGCGGCGGGGCCCCGACAGAGTTGATCCAGCACGAATCCTACGTCCACCTGCGCCGCACCGATTACCGACCCCATCGCTGGAAAACCCTGGCCCCTGCCCTGACCGGAACCGGCCTACGGAGCGAGGAAGGCCGCCAGGGCCGCCGCGTAGGCGGTCACATCGGCGGCGCCCATCATCTCCCGCGCCGAATGCATGGCCAGCTGGGGCGCACCCACGTCCACGGTCGGCATACCGGTGCGCGCGGCGGTCATCGGGCCGATGGTGGAACCGCAGGGCAGATCGGCGCGATGCACATAACGCTGCATCGGTACTCCGGCCCGGTCACAGGCCAGCGCGAAGGCTCCCGCGCCGACGGCGTCGGTGGCGTAGCGCAGATTCTGGTTGACCTTCAGCACCGGCCCGCCGTTGATATCGATGCCGTGCGAGGGCTCGTGCCGTTCCGGATAGTTCGGGTGGGTGGCGTGCGCCATATCGCCGGACGCGCACACCGACCCCGCGACCGCCGCCAGGAATTCGGCGCGGCCACCGCCACGGGCCAGCACGATCCGCTCCAGCACCGTGGGCAGCAGCTCGGACTGCGCGCCTCGGTCGGATTGGCTGCCGACTTCCTCGTGGTCGAACACGGCGAGCACCGGGACGGCGTCGCCCGGATTCTCGACGGCGGCCCGGAAAGCGGCCAGACCCGCGTAACACGTGCCCTGATTGTCCAGGCGTGGTGCGCTGATCAGATCCCGGCCGGCACCGATCACCCGGCTGGGCGTCAGATCGTGGGTCATCAACTCCCAGCCCAGCACCGTCCGCGGATCGACCCCGGCGGCCTCGGCCACGTAATCGAGGAACGCGGCCCGTGCACTGCCCACACCCCAGATCGCGTTGACATGCCGCTGCGGATCCAGCGTCACCCCGCGCCGGTCCTCGGACAGATGGATCGCCAGCTGCGGAACCCGCAGGATCGGTTCGTCGATCCGCACCAGCCGCTCGGCCAGCCCCGTCCCCTCCCGGACACTGAGCCGCCCGGAGATCCCCAATTCCCGATCCAGCCAGGAGTTCAGCCAGGCACCCCCGTACGGTTCCAGCCGTACAAGCTGCCAGCCCGCGACCGTCAGATCGGGATGCTGCTTGACTCGCAGATTCGGGCTGTCGGTATGCGCCCCCACCACCCGGAACGGACCAGCCTGCGCCGGATCGGCCCATGCCACCAGCGACCCACCGCGCACGATGTAGTACCGGCCCCCGGTACCGGGCCACGCCCGGGTCTCGTCCAGCCGGACGAACCCGTCGGTTTCCAGCGCCTCGGCGATGGTCCGGCAGACATGGAACGGCGAAGGCGACGCATCGATGAACTCACACAACCCGGCGGCCGAAGCCGCGACAGCAGAACTCGGCATGCTGTGACCCTAAGCGTGACCGGGCGCTCGGGGCGCGGGGCCCTCGCTCTGCTGGTCCGCATATCCACGCGGCCGTCGAATGCCGACGCAACCGTATGCGTCGAGTTTTACGAGACACCTCGAAGGGTTGAGGCCCGTCTCGCCGTTTCGGCCTCGAAAGCGCATGAGCCGAAGGCTCGAGTCTCGAGGC
>NZ_JBFAHF010000076.1:0-7503 GCF_040654015.1 Nocardia sp. NPDC050799 | reverse complement strand
GAGGGCGGGGTCGCGCGTCGGTTCCACAATGCCTATGGTCCGACCGAGGCGACGGTGGCCACGAATATCAGTGGTGTGCTGCACGCCGGTGATCGGGTCACGATCGGTGGTCCGGTGCGGGGTATGCGGACTCTGGTGCTCGACGATCGGCTCAACCCGGTGCCTGAAGGTGTGGCCGGTGAACTGTATGTCGGTGGTATCCAGTTGGCGCGTGGCTATCATGCCCGTGCCGGTTTGACTGCCGATCGGTTCGTTGCCGATCCGTACGGTGAGCCGGGTTCGCGGCTCTATCGCACGGGTGATGTGGTGCGGTGGCGTCGTGACGCCGCGGGTGATCCCGTGGTGGAGTATGTGGGCCGTAACGACTTCCAGGTCAAGGTTCGTGGTTTCCGTATCGAACTGGGTGAGATCGACGCGGCGCTGACCGCGCATGAGACCGTCGACTTCGCTGTCACGACCGGACACAAGAGCGCCGCGGGAGTGGTCTCCCTCGTTTCCTACGTGGTGGCCGTATCGGGGCGTTCGATCGACGTGGCCGAGGTGCGCGAGTTCGTCGGGCAGCGGTTGCCGTCGTACATGGTGCCGGCGTCGGTCATGGTGCTCGACGAGGTCCCGCTGACCCCCGCCGGAAAGCTGGATCGCCGGGCGTTGCCCGAGCCCGCGTTCGAGACACGGGAGTTCCGGGCGCCGTCGACACCGGTCGAGCGGATCGTGGCCGGTGTGCTCGCCGATGTGCTCGGTATCGAGCGAGTCGGCGCGGAGGACGATTTCTTCGCCCTCGGCGGGAACTCGCTGCTCGCGACGCAGGTCGTCGCGCGTCTGGGCGCGGCACTGAATACGCAGGTGCCGGTGCGGGTGCTGTTCGAGGCATCCGTCGTCGGCACGCTGGCCGCCCGGCTCGAGGAGCAGGTGGGGTCCGGCGGACGTCCGGCGCTGGTGCCGCAGCCGCGGCCGACCCGGGTGCTGCCGTCGGGGGAGGTCGTGGACCGGATCCCGCTGTCCCTTGCGCAGCAGCGCATGTGGTTCCTGAACTGGTTCGACGGTGGCGCGGCGGCCTACAACATTCCGCTGGTGGTCCGGTTGACCGGGCACCTGGACGTGGATGCCCTTCGACTGGCGGTCACGGATCTGGTGGCGCGGCACGAGGTGCTGCGGACGGTGTACCCGGAGACCGAATCCGGTCCGGCGCAGGTGGTGCTGCCGGTGACGGGGGCGGTACCGGTCCTCGAGGTCCGCACCGTGGCCGCGAATGCGGTCGAGACCGTGGTGACCGAGCTGGCGTCGGTGTCGTTCGATGTCGCCCAGCAGGTGCCGGTGCAGGTGACGCTGCTGCGGATCGACGACGCGGCAGACGAATACGTGCTCGCCGCGGTGGTGCACCACATCTCCGGCGACGGTGCCTCGACGGTGCCGTTGATGCGGGATCTGATGACCGCGTATTCGGCACGGGCGGCGGGCCGGGCACCGGACTGGACGCCGTTGGCGGTCCAGTACGCCGATTTCGCGATCTGGCAACGGAACCTGATGGGCGACGGCGCCGATCCCACATCGCTGGCGCACGAACAGCTCGAATTCTGGCGGTCGGCGCTGGCGGATCTGCCCGAGCAGCTGGATCTGCCGATGGACCGCCCGCGGCCGGCGACACAGTCGTACGCCGGTGGCCGAGTCGAAGTGCAGATCGATGCGGGCCTGCATCAGGCGCTGCAGGACTTCGCGCGGCAGCAGGGCGTGACCCTGTTCATGGTGACGCATACCGCGTTCGCGCTGCTGCTCGCTCGTTTGGCGGGGACCGACGATGTGGCGATCGGTACCCCGGTGGCCGGTCGGGGCGAGGCCGCCCTCGATGATGTGATCGGCATGTTCGTGAACACGCTGGTGTTCCGGACCCGGGTCGAGGGCGGGGAATCGTTCACCGACCTGCTGGCGCGCCAGCGGGAGATCGATATCGCGGCGTTCGCGCATGCCGATGTGCCGTTCGAACAGCTGGTGGAGGCGCTGAACCCGGTGCGGTCCACGGCGCGGCACCCGCTGTTCCAGGTGGGCTTCGCGTTCCAGAACCTGGCGCAGACGAGTCTGGAAATTCCCGGTCTCTCGGTGTCCGGGGTGGATGCCGGTACCAAGGTCTCCCTGTACGACCTGAGCATGATCCTCAGCGACACCTACGACGCGTCGGGTGCCGCGGCGGGCGTGACCGGGTACCTGACCTACGCCACCGCCCTGTTCGACCATGCGACGGTGGCGGGATTCGTGCAGCGGTACCTGCGGGTGCTGGCCGCGGTCGTCGCCGATCCCGCGGCCCCGGCCGGTGAGCTCGAGCTGCTCGACGCGGCCGAACGCGAGCTGGTGCTGCACCGGTGGAACGCCACCGACCGCAGCGTCGAGCCGGGCCTGTTGCTGGACGGGTTCGACCGGGTGGTGTCGGAATCTCCGGACCGGGCGGCGCTGACCTACGAGGGCACCGGTCTGTCCTACGGCGAGTTCGCGGGCCGCGTGCGCCGGTTGGCGCGGTGGCTGCGCGATGCCGGTGTGGGGACGGAAACCTATGTCGCTCTGGGCATGCGCCGGTCGATCGACCTGATCACCGGTGCGTATGCGGTGGTCGCGGCAGGCGGCGCGTATGTGCCGCTGGATCCGGACCAGCCCGTGGACCGGCTCGAGTACATCGTCGATACAGCGCGCCCGATCTGTGTGCTGACCTCCGGCGAAGACCTCGATCCGGCGATCGCCGGGCAGGTGCGTATCGATCGGCTGGATCTGTCCGGTGTCGCCGGCACCGTGCTCACCGACGCGGATCGACTCCGGCCGCTGCGGCCGGACAACACCGCGTACGCGATCTTCACCTCGGGCTCCACGGGCCGCCCGAAGGGTGTGCCGGTTTCGCACCGGGCCGTGCTCAACTACCTGGCGACCACCCGGGAACGGCACGAACTCGGTGCCGGCGATGTGATGCTGAACCGCACCCTGGCGACCTTCGATCCGTCCGTGGTGGAGTTCTTCATGCCGTTGCAGCTGGGCGCCCGCCTGGTCATCGCGCATGCGGAGGGTCACCGCGACGCGGCGTACCTCACCGGATTGATCGCCGACGAAGGCGTCACGATGGCACAGTTCGTGCCGTCGCTGCTGTCGGTGTTCCTGTCCGAATCCGAGCCCGCGGCCTGGGCCGGGCTGCGCAGTATCGTCGTCGGCGGTGAGGCGCTGTCCGGCGACCTGGCGCGGCGGTTGCGGGAACGCACCGGCGCCCGCCTGTTCAACCAGTACGGGCCCACCGAGACCACGGTCGATGTCACCGCCCACGAGGTGACCGGCGCCGAAACCGGAGCCGTGCCGATCGGTGTCCCGGGTCTCAACACCCGGACCTACGTACTCGACGACCGGTTGCGGCCGGTGCCCGCCGGTGTCCAGGGTGAGCTCTACATCAGTGGTGTGCAGCTGGCGCCCGGCTACCTGGCCCGGCCCGATCTGACCACCACACGTTTCGTCGCGGACCCCTTCCACGCCGGCGAACGGATGTACCGCACCGGTGACCTGGTGCGGTGGACCGCCGCGGGTGAGTTGGAGTACCTGGGCCGAAGCGATTTCCAGGTGAAACTGCACGGTCAGCGGATCGAGCCCGGCGAGATCGAGGCCGCGCTCACCGAAATGGACGCCGTCGCGAGGGCGCTGGTCATCCTGCGACATGCGGGGACCGGTGAGCACCTGGTCGCGTATGTGGTGCCGGTGGCCGGCGCGACGATCACCACCGATGAGCTGCGGGCCCATCTGCACGGTCGGCTGCCGTCGTACATGGTGCCGTCTGCCTTTGTGGCACTGGAGACGTTCCCGATGAACGCCTCGGGCAAGCTGGACCGTAGCGCGTTGCCGGAACCGGTGTTCGAGACCCGGGAATTCCGGGCCGCATCGACGCCGATCGAGGAGATCCTGGCGGATATTTTCGCCGAGGTGCTCGGTGTCGAGCAGGTCGGCGCGGACGACGATTTCTTCGCCCTCGGCGGTGACAGCATCGTCTCCATCCAGCTGGTGTCACGGGCCAAATCGCGCGGTGTGGTGTTCACCCCGCGGCAGGTGTTCGAGAAGCGCACGGTGGCGGGCCTGGCGTCGGTCGCGGAGTTCGCGGAATTCGTCGACGGCGCGGTGCGGACGCTGGCCGAGTTGCCGGGCGGCGGGGTCGGTCGCATGCCGCTCACCCCGGTGGTGCGGACGATGGTCGAACGCTTCGGCTCGTTCGGGCGTTTCCATCAACTGACGCCGTTGAGCCTGCCGATCGGCGTCACCCGCCAAACCATCGCCGCGGTGATGGGCCCGGTGCTCGACCGGCACGATATGTTGCGGTCACGCCTGTTCGTCGTGGACGGCGAATGGGTCGTGGAGACGGTCGAGCCCGGTTCGGTCGACGTGGACGCGCTCATCGATCACACCGTGTTCGATGCCGCCGCCACCGACGAGCAGGTGCGCGAAACGGCCACCGCGGCGGTCGACGCGGCCCTGGACCGCATGGATCCCGGCCACGGCGTGGTCGTGCGGTTCGTCTGGCTGGAACCGGATACCGCCGACCGGCCCGGATACCTGGTGGTCGTGGCGCATCACCTGGTGGTCGACGGCGTGTCCTGGCGCATCCTGGTCCCGGATTTCGTGCTGTCCGCCGGTGCACACAGCGCTGGGCTCCTGCCGGAACTGCCGGAGCCGACCACGTCGATGCGGACCTGGGCGCATGCGCTCGAGACGCACGCGCGCAGCGCCGAGCGAGAGGCCGAGCTGGACTACTGGCGGACCGTCGTCGATACGGCCGATCCGCTGCTGACCGACCGCGCGCTGGATCCGGCGGTCGATACCGCCGCGACGGTCGACACCTACACGGTGCGGGTGTCGCCCGAGGTCACTCAGGCGCTGCTCACCACGGTGCCGGCGTTGTTCCACGGCGGGGTGAACGACGGTCTGCTCACCGCGCTCGTACTGGCCACCGCCACGTGGCGGGCGCGGCGGGTGCCCGCGGCGGCGATCGATGATCCGCTGCTGGTGCGGCTCGAGGGTCACGGGCGTGAGGAAGAGGTCGTGCCCGGTGCCGATCTGTCCCACACCGTCGGCTGGTTCACCTCCGTCTTCCCGGTGCGGTTCGCGCCGGCCGGTATCGATTTCGAGAATGCGCTCGCCGGCGGCCCGGCATTGGGAGCGGCGCTCAAGGCGGTGAAGGAACAGCTGCTCGCGGTGCCGGACAAGGGCATCGGTTACGGGCTGCTGCGCCACCTGAACCCCCGGACCGCGAGCGACCTGCCGGTCGAGCTGCCCGGCCAGGTGAGCTTCAACTATCTGGGCCGGTCCGCCGGTTCGGGCGAGTTGTCCCCGGAAATGCGCGAGTTCGGCTGGCTGCCCGCCGATCTGGTGGTGGACGCGGCATTCGACGCGGATATGCCGGCGCTGGCGCTGCTGGATATCAACGCCGTCGTCGCCGGCGACGAGTTCATCGCGCGGATCGGGTACCCGACCACCCTGCTCGGGGCCGAGGAGGTCCGCGAGTTCGGTGAGTTGTGGACCCGGGCGCTGGAAGCGGTCGCGCGCCACGCGAATTCCGCGGGGGCCGGTGGGTACACCCCGTCCGATTTCGGCATGGTCGCGCTGTCGCAGTCCGATGTCGACGGGATCGAGCGGCGCTTCCCGGTCGCCGATGTGTGGCCGCTGTCCGCGCTGCAGGCCGGCATGCTGTTCCACGCCCAGATCGCCGAGACCTCGGTGGATGTGTACACCGGCCAGGTGGTGCTCACGCTGACCGGCCGGGTGGACGCCGCCCGTCTGCGTGCGGCGGCGCAGGCCCTGGTCGATCGGTACGAGAACCTGCGCACCGCCTTCGTCACCGACCACGAGGGCCACCCGGTCCAGGTGGTCCTGAAGGAGATGCCGGTCGACTGGACCGAGCACGACCGCAGCAGCGCCGGGACGGCCGCCGACCTCATCGAAGCGGACCGGTTGCGGCGCTTCGATCTCGCCGAGCCGCCGCTGCTCCGGTTCACGCTGATCAAGACCGGCGCGGATACCTGGCAGTTCGTGGTGGCGAACCATCACATCCTGCTCGACGGCTGGTCCATGCCGCTGCTCATGCGGGATCTGCTGACGCTGTACGCGGTCCGTGGCGATGCCGCGGTACTGCCGGCGGTCCATTCCTACCGGACCTTCCTGGCATGGGTCGGCCGCCAGGATCGCGGGGTCTCGCTGGAGACCTGGCGGGCGGCGCTGGCGGGAGTCGAGGAACCGACCCTGCTCGTCCGCCCCGAAGCCGGCGGCTCCGAGATCACCGCGCTGTCGGGCGAGTACGAGTTCGGGCTGGACACCGCGGCCACCGCCCGGATGACCGCGCTGGCCACCGAGGTCGGCGTGACGGCGAACACGGTGCTGCAGCTGGCCTGGGCGGTACTGCTGGGCCGGCTGACCGGTCGCGACGATGTGCTGTTCGGCGCCACCGTCTCCGGTCGCCCACCGGAACTGCCCGGCGTGGAGACCATGGTCGGGTTGTTCATCAACACGATCCCGGTGCGGGTGCGGTTCGATCAGAACGAGTCCGTGCGGACGGTGCTCGCCCGGGTCCAGGCCGAACAGGCCGATCTGCTGGACCACCACTATGTGGGTCTGGCGGATATCCAGGGCGCGGCGGGGATGGCGGCGCTGTTCGACACCCTGCTGGTGTTCGAGTCGTATCCGGTGGATGCCGCGGGTATCCAGGCGCAGGCCACCGATATCGACGGAATGACGGTGGCCGGCCTGGCCGGCATCGACGCCACGCACTACCCGCTGACCCTGATCGCCGCGCTCGGCAATACGCTGCGGATCCGGGCCGGATACCGGCAGGACATGTTCGACGAGGCCGATATACGCCGGATCGCGGACCAATTGGTCCGGATGCTGGACGGCATCGTCGCCGATCCGTCCGTCGCCGTCGGTGATATCGATCTGCTGGCTCCGGCCGAACGCGAACTGGTGCTGGAGCGCTGGAACGCGACTCACCACGCGGTCGATTCACGGTTGCTGCCGGCCGAGTTCGCCGCGGCGGTCGCGATGTATCCGGATCGGGTCGCGGTGTCGTTCGAGGGCGCCGAACTGACCTATGCGGAGTTCGCCGGACGGGTCAATCGTCTGGCGCGGCTGCTGATCGCCGAGGGCGTGGGGCCGGAATCGCTGGTCGGTCTGGCGCTGCGGCGTTCGGTGGATCTGGTCGTGGCCATGTACGCGGTGGTCACCGCCGGTGGTGCGTATGTACCGGTGGATCCCGAACATCCAGCGGAGCGGACCGCGTATGTGCTCGAGACCGCACGACCGGTCTGCGTGCTGACCTCGACGTCCGATGCCGGTGCGGTTCCCGAGGGGACAGGTGTGCCGGTACTGGCCGTGGACACGCTGGAGCTGTCGGGGTATGCCGATGCCGCGGTCACCGATGCGGATCGTCGTGCGCCGTTGCGTGCGTCGAATACGGCGTATGTGATTTTCACGTCGGGTTCGACGGGTCGTCCGAAGGGTGTG
>NZ_JBFAHF010000075.1:0-8699 GCF_040654015.1 Nocardia sp. NPDC050799 | reverse complement strand
AGCGGTCCGAGCACCCATGACCACAGCACCAGTGACAGGAATGTGAACGTCACTGTCAGTCCTACTGCGTCGCCGACGAATTTGGGTTGGATGACAGACTGGATGATCACGTTGATCACGCTGTAGACGACGATCACCCACAGCATCAGTACCGGGCCACCGTCGAGCAGGGCCAGCAGCGCGGGTGGGATCACTCCGATGACGAAGCCGACGTTGGGGATGTAGTTGGTGATGAACGACAGCAGCCCCCACAGGATCGGCAGCGGGATGCCCATCAGCCACAGTGCGCCGGCGTCGATCACGGCGACGATCAGGCCGAACACGGTGGAGACCACTAGGTAGCTGCGTGTGTTGTGGGCGAAGGAGGTGAATGCCGAAGTGATGTCGGGGCGTATCCGGTTCAGTGTGTTCAGTCGCCAGGTGTAGGTGGCTGCGTCGGCGGACATGAACAACAGCAGGGCGAATACGAAGAACAGGTTCGAGAAGACCGCGAGGGTGCTTTGCAGGATCACGCCGACCAGGTCGGCCACTTTGGACATGTCGATGTCGGTGAACATCTGCTGCACCTGGTCGGAGCCGATGCCGCGTGATTGCAGTGCGGAGCGTGCGTTGCCGACGAGTTCGTCGAACTTGTCGGAGTACTCCGGCAGCAGGGTCGATAGTTGCGCGATCGAGAACACCAGGGCGAAGACGAGGACCAGCAGGATCCCCCACACGGCCAGGATCGCGACGATCGTGACGAGCCAACCTGGCCAACCCCTGCGTCGCAGTGCGTTGGGTAGCGGCTGCACCGCGACGGTGAGTATCAGGGCGAGGAAGACCGGGCCGATGATCTCGGCGAACGCCTTCATCGCGGTGAGGACCACGACCAGGCTCGCCGCGCCCAATAGGACGGTGACCGCGCGCGGCATCGCCGGTTTCGGCATGTTTGCCGGTGACGCAGATACCGAACTCATCGCTACCTACTCTCGTCGATGTTTCCGGCCTGTCGACGAGCTCGATCCTAGGTGCGGCCTCACCCGCGACGGGTGAGGCCGCGCCGACGAACCGCCTCGCCGACGCGGGCCATCTCGCCGGCGAGGCCGACTCGGCCTTCGAGCATGACTTCCGGCGGGGTGGGGAACCGCCGGATCACGTCTCGATTTCATCCTGCGCGGGTGATGACCGGGTGCTGGCGGGTGAGAAGTCTTGTTCTGTGGTCGACCGGCCGCGCGCACGCCTGAGGGAGGACACGATGGGCAAGAGCGACGAAACATTCATCTACCTCGCGACATATCCGGATGAGGCCACGGCCCGAGCCGACTACCAGGTCGTCAAGGACTTGCACACCGGAGGTTTGGTCGGCTCCTATGACGCGGCGGTCGTCACCAAGGACGCGGCCGGCAAGGTGCACGCGAACAAGGACGAGACCGCGACGCGTCACGGTGCGTGGGGAGGTATCGCGGCGGGCGCGGTCCTCGGTGTGATCTTCCCGCCGGCCGTCCTGGCCTC
Organism: Nocardia sp. NPDC050799; assembly: GCF_040654015.1. Classification (NCBI taxonomy): domain Bacteria; kingdom Bacillati; phylum Actinomycetota; class Actinomycetes; order Mycobacteriales; family Nocardiaceae; genus Nocardia; species Nocardia sp. NPDC050799. The sequence continues at coordinate 7,208 of NZ_JBFAHF010000075.1, read as the reverse complement.
GGCGGCCCTCGGCGGCCTCGTCGGAGGCGTGAGCGGGCACCTCGCCAAAGGTATGTCACGCGCGAGGGCCGAGGAGCTCGGTGATTTCATCGATCCCGGTCAGGCCGGCCTTGTCGTCGTCGGCGAGCTGAAGGTCAAGGAAGCAATCCAGAAAGCGGTGACCAGAGCCGAGAAGGAGACCGCCGAGGAACTCGGCGTCGCACCCGAGGACATCGACCGGGCTCTGCAAGAGGCCGCGAAGGGAATGTAGGGGCAGGCCGCGGCCGGCACCGACTGCGGATGAGGGGGTGCCGGGCCGGGCACCCCCTCATCCGGTTTCCCGGGCCGGCTGTTCCTCGCTTCGGGGGTGGCGGCGTGCCCAGGTGGCATAGCGGTCGGCCAGGGGGGCGGCGCTGAGTCCGTGGGCCAGGACCGAGAGCCCGATCGTGGCGATGGCGGTGGTCAGGAGTAGTTGTTCGTGGGGCAGTTGTTCGTGTTCTTCGAGGATGAGGATGGCGAACACGATGGTGGCGAGCCCGCGAGGCCCGAACCAGCCGAGGAAGGCGAGGGTCGGGACACGGGGGTGTGTGCCGATCATCGACAGCGCGACCGGGACCATCCGGACTACGGTCAGGCTCAGCACCGCGTAGCCCAGTACCGCCCAGGACAAGTGGCCGAGGGCGGGCCCGAGTAGCACGGCACCGAAGACGATGAAGGTTACGGCGTTGAACAGGTCACCGGACCCGTCGAGCAGCCCCGATTCGTCGGTGTCGTCGGCGTTGCGGCGGCGGATCGTCCCGAAGACCAATCCACCGACGAATGCCGCGATGAAACCGGACCCGCCCAGCGGCACGGCGACGGTATAGGCGAGCGCGGCGGCCGCGACGGGAACGATCTGCGCCCACAGCGGGTCGATCGTGCGACGCTGCTGGGCAGTGACAAGCACCGTCGCGGCTATCGCCCCGGCAGCCAGGCCGGCCACGATGCCGTAGCCGATCTGTTCGGCGACCAGCTCGGCGGCGGCGCCGTGGCCGATCGCACCGGATTCGGCCTGCGCGACGGCCAGCACGATCAGGAACAAGGGCACGCAGATCCCGTCGTTGAGGCCGCTTTCGACGTTCAGACCCTGCCGCACCCGCGACGGGAGAACCGGTAGGGTGACCACCGCCTGCCCCAAGGCGGCGTCGGTGGGGGCCAGGATCACCGCGAGCAGCAGCGCTTCGGGCCAGGCCAGGTCACCGAGCACAACCACCGCGACGGCGAAACCCGCCGCGATGGTCAACGGCAGACCGATTCCGAGTAGCCGGGCGGGAAGCGAGATCTCGGCACGCAACTCGGTCAAGCGCACCCGGGAGGCATCGGAGAACAGCACCAACGCCAGCGTCACCTCGGCCAGCAGTTTCACCGTCTCGGCGGTGGCTTCCACATCGATCAGCCCCACCGCCACGCCCCCGAGTACGAGACCACCGGCAGTGAAGATGATCGGCGCGGTGACCGGCGTACCCGCGATACGACCCGAGACCGCCGCGAAGACCAGCAGTATCGCGGCGATCGCGGGTAGCGCCCACGTCACCTGCCCGCCGCCTTATCGGGCTCGGTGGATCTCGCCGGGTTGCCAGGTCTTGTCGAAATAGGACTGCAGCGGGCTGTAGAGACGCAGGATCACGAAGAACCCCTTGTCGGGATCGCTCTGGATCCAGTTCCCGTCTCCGACACCGTCGGGTTTCTGGGGCGCGAAGTGGATCGTGGTCGTCCCGTCGGCGTCGGGGGCGGCGGCCGGGGTGGGGTAGCTCTGGCTGCCCGAACGGGGGAAGCGTTGCGGGGTTTGCAGCATCGAGCGGGTCTGGTTGTCGTAGAGGGTGATCGACCAGAACCGGGCCGCGGGGATATCGGGTGGCAGCGTCACTGTGTAGGACTGGGCGCCATCGAAGTACGTGCCGTCGCTGTCTTTGTATGCGACCAGGTATTGCGACCCGATACCGGTCAGCCGCATGCACATTGCGGGGGAGATACCGGTGAAGCCGTAGAAGAACAAGGTCCGCACGTTCAACTTCCGTGCCCCGCCGCGCGGGAACGGTTCGATGCCTTTGTCGGTGACCAGCGGCGGTGGGGTCTCGAATGTGTAGCCGCCCGGGAACAGCATGTTCGTCCACGCCGAGTCCGGGTAGAACCGCACCCCCTCCGAGTCGCGGGCGTCGAACAACAGTGCCCGGGCGCTCGCGTGACCGATGGCCGCGGCTTCGTCCAGGATCTTGCGCATCCGCGCGTCGGGCGCGAACGGCCGGCCCTTCACGATGCCGATCGCAGCCAACTGCCCCAACGTTTCGGCGTCGGTAGCGGTCGCGGGCTGTTCCTGAACCATGGCGTTGAGCAGCTCGTAGAAGCCGAAGTCGGAGGGGGGAATCGTGTTGAACGCTTTCCCGCTCGCCTCCACGAACCGTGTTTCCGGCGGTTGTGACCCTTTGCCTGCGGGGACTTCGCCCTCCAGCAGGGTCGCGACGCTGGTGCCGTAGCCGCCCGGGGTGTAGGGGTAGATCTTCAGGGTTTTCTTGATCACCTCGACCGTCGGCTTCGGGTCGTCGTCCTGCAGGAACGACCGGCCCAGAATGATGGCTTGGCGGGTGCCCGAATGCCCGATGTGGAAGCCGCTGTCCGGTAGGGGGCCCTCGTAGTCGGGGGGAACGAGCAGGAATCGGCCGCCCTCGCCGCGGTCGGGGCCGGGCAGACCGAAGTCGATGATCCAGTGGAACCACATATCGTCGAAGATGCCCAGTGCCATCGGCGGGGTCTCGACCACCATGGGTCCGCCGGTGAGATCGACGACGCCCACGTAGTAGACAGTGTCGGCGTTGGCGGTCAGGAACAACGACTGGGAGTCCATCAGCTCCGAGAAGATCACGACGGTGTTGTCCTCGGCGCCGATACTGCGGAAACCTTCACGCAGCGCCCAGGTCGACGCACCCTGGAAAGCGTTGAGGAAGACCTCGACCCCGCGGATCAGATCGAGGTTGTCATAGACCTTGTCCACGGTGTCACGGCTCGGCGCACCGTCGGTGAATTCCAGCGCCCCCAGCCGGGTCTCGAGGACGTCGGGAACGGCTATCGATGCCGGAGCGGTCTCATGATCGATGCTCATCTCTGGGTAATCCCTTCGATCCGGGGCGGGGCGATGCAGGCCGGCCGACCGGCGCGGGCACCCCTGTGTCACTGCGGTTCGGCCGGCGCCAGCGCCCTATCCGCCCCAGCCTTCTCCCCCGGTGGCGGCCCGTGCCTCACCCACGGCGGGTGAGGCATATCCGGCACGGTGTGAGCCACGCTCGGAGAAGGACTGTTCGCCGCAGTCCCCCACAACAGCGGTGCACCGAGCCAAAGGGGAAATTCGATGACCACAGATTTCTGTGAGCGCGCCCGTCGACTGCGCAACGCGGTAGAGCCCCTGGCAGCCGGGGTGTATTTCGCGCCGGAAGCACACCAGGCCTACGCCGCCCTCGGTTTCGACCCCAGCCCCGTCACCCAGGACGGTGTCGCCCGCCCGGAGATGACGGCATACTTCACCAGCCGCGCAGCCTGCATGGGGCACATCCCCGGCGAAGTCGCCGCCGCCGCGTTCGGCTGCTTCAACCCGCAAGCCGTCGTACCCGACCTCGCGGCCGGCTGGCAGATCACCGACCGCGACACCATCCTCACCGCCCGCGAACAATCCGCGACCGCCATGCTGACCCGCGTTTTCGGCGAACACCCCGACGGCCTCACCCGCGCCACCGACCTGCTGCGCCGCGCCGCCGCGGCAGCCCCCCGGCCCGGCCATCCCATCCACAGCGGACTACGCTCGCTCGGTTTCCCCGACCACCCGATCGGCGCCCTGTGGCGCGCCGCGGACCTGGTCCGGGAACACCGCGGCGACAGCCACGTCATCACCTGGGCGGTCGGCGGCGCCGACGCCGTCGAAATACTGCTGCTGACCGAACAATGGTGGGGGCTGCCCGCCCGCTCCTACACACCCTCACGCGGCTGGACCACCACCGACATGGACGCAGGCTTCCAACGACTCGCAAAACGCGGGCTCATGACCGGCGACGAGGAACTCACCGACGCCGGCCGCGCATTCCGCGAAGAAATCGAAGTCCGCACCGACGAACTCGAACGCCCCCTGCTCGACACCCTCGGCGACGACCTCGACGAACTGCTGTCCTACCTCGACCCCTGGTCCGAAGCCATCATCACCGCCGGCTCCTACCCTCAACGGATCGCCGGCGTCTACAACGTGGGCGGCGGCCCCCACTTCGGCTCCGGCCTGACCATCGACACCGCCACCCAGCACTACCAGACCAACGTCTGACCAACCCCACAGGTGTGGCCCACAGCGCCGCCGCAGACATTCACCTCCCGGGGCGATCGCCGCACCGCGAAGGCGGCTCGCGCCACACACCGATCCGAACGCCGCCAGATACGACCGCCTTGTCACACCAGGTCCCTGCGACAAGCCGGACAGTCCGATCTGTGTCCGACCCGTATGTGCACAACCTGACTACGTCGATTGCGGTAGCGACCCGACGGGGATGAAAGCCCTCCGGGGCGATCTCACCCCGATCAGGTGAAGAGAACGAACACACCCTCATCTAGGTTTGCCCCGAGTTCACTACTGCGCGGGCCGATGTTCGTAGAACCTCTGGAAGGAACCGCAATGCCACCCGACGCTGCAGCCAAGACGCCCGTGCCCGGCGCGATCACGACAGCGTCGAGCGTGAAGACCGGGATCGGGACCCTGGAGTTCGCCGACGGCTACCCGAAGGGTGAGACCGCGGCGACGCTGCGCGACCACCTGGATTACCTGCACGGCGTCGACACGTTCATGAACACCATCCAGGGGGTGTCCGTGTTCGCCCTGCGGAAGGGGTTCCAGGACGCCGGCATCGCGGATGGCGACGTGCTGATCTTCTCCGAGTTGATGGATTCGCGGTCGTTGTTTCTGACCGGGAACGCCGACACCGTCTACTTCTGGTCCTTCCACGACCTGTCGCAGGGACCGCTGGTGTTCGAGACACCGTCCGATGTTCTGGGCCTCTTCGACGACTTATGGTTCCGCTGGATCAGCGACTTCGGCCTCCCCGGCGCGGACCGCGGCAAGGGCGGCACCTACCTCCTGGTCGGCCCCGGCTACGACGGGCCGCTGCCCGAGGGCGGCTACTACATCCGCCACTCGCGCACCGACCACATCACCTTGATCGGCCGGGCGTTCATCAACGAGAACCCCGGCAACGATCCCGCCCCGACCGTGGCCCGGATCAAAGAACAGCTGAAGATCTACCCCTACGCCCCCGGCGGTCTCGGCAGCAGCATCGGCGCCTACCTGACGGGCAAGGGCCCACTCGGCAAGCCGGCCACTCCGCACAGCCCCCGGTTCGTGGAGGGGACCGGTCTGGCGATGAACACCATCCCGCCCAACGACTTCGGCCACTTCGAGATGCTCGACGCCTTGGTGCAACTCGAGTCGGCCGCGGCGCTCGACACCGAACTGGCCGGACAGTTCGCCGCTATCGGGATCGTCAAGGACGAGAAGTTCGCGCCCGACGGTCGGCTGCGGAAGATCCTCGACGACGCCGCGGCCGTAGGCAACGCCGCGTCCCGGACACTGGGGATGGGTGCGTCCCCCACCGAGGGCTTCCGCTACTACGACGGTGACACCGCGTGGTGGAACATGCTGTTCGTCGGCGGGTTCGAGTTCACCAACCCTCCGCCCGAGATCACCCCGGAAGGCGTCGAGCCCTACCCGAACAAAGGCGCCCGCCGACTGCACTCCCGCACCTCGATGTTCTACACCGCCACCGCCATCACCCCGGCCATGTGTATGCGGCTGACCGGCGTCGGGTCGCAGTACCTGGTCGCCAACCTCGACGCCGACGGTCAACCCTTCGACGGGGCGAAGACCTACCGGGTGCGGCTCCCGAAGGACATCCCGGCCGCCCGCTTCTGGTCGCTGAACCTCTACGACAACCAGACCCGCTCCCTGCTGCAGACCGAGCAGCTCTACCCCCGCGCCGGCAGCCAGGCATTCCCCTCACCCGCCGCGGAGGCCGAGGCGGACGGCTCCACCGTCGTGTACTGCTCGCCCACCCGTCCCGACGGAGTCGCCGCGGGCAACTGGATCCAGACCGACCCCGAGAAGGGCTGGTTCGCCATTCTGCGCTGCTACAGCCCGCTGCAGCCTTTCTTCGACAAGACCTGGAGGGCCGGCGAGTTCGAGCCGGTGGCCTAACCGCCGTCGTCCTACGTCCAACAAAAGGAAGCAAACCGGCCGAATTGCAATCGCCGACGGCAGCCGCCGAGAGCGCCGCGGTCGACCCCATCGGCCCAACAGGTGGCACGACCCGAGACCAGGTCACCCGCACCACAGAACTCACCAGAACAGCCCCACCGATCCCGCCTTGAACACCGATGTCGACGTCCGGACAGCCCCGGCCCGCGCACTCCGTCGCTACGAGCGACCATTCGCCGAGAGGCGTTTGTCAGACGTCGACTCTTCGACCAGAACGCCACGGAGCCCACCCACCCGGCGGCGTTCCACGTTTCCTGCCCGCCAGCAGGAACCACTCGGTCGAACCGGCACCGACCACATATCCCTGGTGCCCATATGGGCACCAGGGATCCCTATCCGCTGGGCTCGACGCGAACGAGCGTCCCCAACGGCATCGAAAATGGGTACCGACCTGCAGCGGAGTCATCGACCGACTCCACTACCGACCGGTCTTCGTCGGGATCGATCTCACACACGACGAAGATCGGCTCACCGGACTCCCCGCCCCTGCGGCGTGTCCTGGACCCACCGACCCCGGTCCTGGTGGATCTCAACCTCGTCCTCGCCCCCGCGCCGGGGTTTCGCCGCGACGCCATCTCGATGCGCACCAAGACCGCCGGCCTCGACACCACCGCCACCGTGCCCGGCCTGCTCTGTGCCTGGGCCGATCCATGACAGGCGGGTGGATCGGTTTTGTGCACCTCGCGATACCCACCGGAGATCGGCGCGGCTACCGTCGAAACCCTGCAGTGGTGTCCCGCCGACGTTTTGACGCGGCGGGAACCATGAGAGCGGCCGCCGCTCGATGAACGGGACACCTTCGTGGAACCGCCAACCTGGTGTCCCGCGCCGGGAATTCGTTGCAAATATGAGGCGAGTCGTTCGAGGATTTCGTCGGAGGTCTTTGTCCAGACGAACGGTGTGGGGTTTTCGT
>NZ_JBFAHF010000074.1:0-8816 GCF_040654015.1 Nocardia sp. NPDC050799 | reverse complement strand
CGGGTCATCAACGAATCCAACTCGGCCACAGCACGATCCAACACCACACCACAGATCTACCAGAACCGCCTCACCCGAGTGTCGTTGCAGTATTAGAGGAGTCGGGGAGGCGTGTACAGCGGTGAGACTCGAGGTGCGAGCGTCCGCCGGCAGCCGCTACCTTGGTTCACAGGTCGCGGATGGTGGTGTCGGCGATGGTTTCTGCGAATCCGTTGCCGAATAGTGATGCCGGTGCGTGGAAGCCGGGTCGGTGCTCACCGCTCAGTACTCGGCGCGCGGCCTCTGCGGCGGCCAGGGGAGTGAACGTATAGCCATTGACGGTATCGAGCAGCGAATGCACGATGGCACCGTCCTGGTCCTCCACGGCCACTGCGGCCTGGTATCGGTTGGTGCGTCGCTGCTCTTCGGTGGGCCCGTCGGGTAGTGAGGAGAGGTCTCCTTCGGGGAACGCGTCGCCCGAGATATGCACGTATGTCTCGATGTTCGAAACGTTGGTGGCTCGCCAGATGGTCACCAGGTCGGGAAGCGTCGCGGCTGCGCAGGGCACGTAGCCGTCGCCGAAGTCGAATTCCAGGACGTCCTAGGGGCTTCGTGACGTCAGTTTCCCGTCGGCTCGCATGAGGCAATCGGTCGTGAGGTTCTCGGTGGCGCTGACCGCTGATCCCCGCGACATCGAACCGGACACGTGCAGCGCGATCTGGATTCGCCGTGGGTTGGTGACGCGTTCGCCGGCGTGGCCGGCTAAACAGCCGAGCATGGCGACGCTGCCGCCGCTTCCGGGGAGCAGCATCACCCCGGCTGTTTGCGCTTGCCCGTCGAGTTCTTCGGCGAGGCGGTAGCTATCGAGTTCAGCAGCGATGTCGAGGTAGTGGACCCCGGCTCGGATGGCGGCTGTCATCAGCGGCGGCGCGGTCCGCAGGTAGGGGCCGGCGCAGTTGAGTAGCACGGCGACGTCAGAGATCGCCTCGTCCACTGAGGCGGGGTCATCGAGCCCGAACGCCCGGTAGTCGACGCCGAGTCCGGCAGCGAGCTGCGCCAGCCGGGCGCCGTCGCGTCCGGCGAGGATGGGGTTGAGCCCCGCGGCCGCGGCGTGTTCGGCGGCCATCCGTCCGGTGTAGCCGGTAGCTCCGTAAATCATCAATTCGGGCATGTCAGTGTTGCCAATTCTTGTAGGTGAATTCGAGGCTGTAGCCGTCGGGGTCCAGCACGCCGGCCGCGTAGTAGCGGGGGTCGTAGTAGTCCCGGTACGACGGGGGCCCGTTCGCGGTCGCGCCGGCTGCGATCGCGGCGGCGTAGGCGGCGTCCACCGCCGCGACGCTGTCGGCCACGAAGCCGACGTGGACAGCGCGGCTGTCGACCACGCCATGTCGAAGCCAGAAAAAGATGCGGCCGTGTTCACCGAAGCCCTTCAGATCGGGATGACCTGGAGGACCTTCCTTTCCGTCGTAGTCGACCCGGGTCGTGATGCCGAGCGGCGCCAGTGCCGCGGTGTAGAAGTCGATCGAGCGATCGACGTCGCTGGCTGAGATGAAAACATGGTCCAGCATGATGCTCTCCGTGTCGTCAGATGACGAAGCCGCCTGCGACTTCGATGGATTGGGCGTTGATCCAGCGGCTATCGTCGGAGAGGAGGCTGACTATCGCGCCGGCGACGTCTTCGGGTTCACCCACCCGGCTAGCGCCGTCTGCGAGGACAGCAATGCATCGAATTCGTCGTCGAGGCCGCCGCCGAGTTCCGTGCGAATCGGTCCGGGGGAGATGGCGTTGACGCTGATCCGTCGCTCGCCGAATTCCTTTGCCATGTATCGGGTGAGGACTTCGAGACGACCTTTGAAGCTGGCGTAGGGTGCGACGCCGGCGGTCGTCACCCGAGTAGTCGCGCTCGTCAGGTTCACGATCTGGCCGCCGTCGGCGATCAGCGGCAGCAGGGTCTGGGTGAGGAAGAACGGCCCCTTGAGGTGCACGTTGAAGAGGCCGTCGAACTCCGCCTCGGTGACCGTGGCAATGGATTTGAACAGGCCGTAGCCGGCGTTGTTCACCAGATAGTCGAAGTCGGCGCGGTCCCACGTTGTGTGCAGCGCCGCCAGGACGGCGTCGGCGAAGGCCGGGAACGACGAACTGTCAGCGACGTCGAGTTTCAACGCGACGGCTCGGCCCCCGACCTCGACGATGGTGCCGACGACGTCGTTGGCGGAATCCGGATTGCTGTTGTAGGTGAGGATTACGCCCATACCGTGTGCGGCGCATGCCCGTGCGGTAGCGGCGCCGATTCCTCGGCTGCCTCCCGTAATGATGACGATGCGCATGTGGGTCTACCTTTCAAAAGCGGTTGACTGCAAGTCAATCCGGACGGCGACGGGGGTGGAAGGCGAGCCTTCCTGGGAGTGCTGCACCTAGGAACGCAATTGGGCGGTGAGCGCAACGAGGTGGTCGAGCGCTGCCGACGGGTCGGATGCCTCGGTGTCGACGGGAAAGACGATTCGTTCCACGTCGAACCGTCCGTACCCGGCAATGATGTCCGCCTCCGCTGGCCCCACGTGCATGACGGTCACCGGCACCTCGCGGCCTGCGAGTTCGCGCAGCCGCTCGATCTTCGGGCCCAACCCGTCGGGTGACTCAAGGTTGGGGAACCAGCCGTCGCCCACCTTCACGACCCTGGCGAATGCCTTCTCGCCGCCGCCCACATAGACCGGAGGATGTGGGCTTTGAACGGGTTTGGGCCACGAATAGATCGGATCGAAATCCACGAACTCACCATGAAATTCGGCCTTGTCGTTGTGCCAGATCTCCTTCATGGCCAGGATGTGCTCGGTCGCGATCGCTCCGCGCCTGGTGGGGTTTCCGCCGTGGTTCGCCATCTCCTCGACGTTCCAGCCCGTGCCGATCCCGAGGATGAACCGGCCGTTGGAGACCAGATCCAGCGACGCGATCATCTTGGCCGTGGTGATTGGATCCCGCTGCGCGATCAGCGATATGCCGGTTCCAAGAAGCAGGTGATCGGTGACTTCGGCCATGATGCTGAGAGCCACGAAGGGGTCGATGGTGTGGTAGAGCGAGGCCGGGCGATCACCGAATGGATACGGCGATATCTCCTTGACGGGAATGTGAGTGTGCTCGGCGAGGAAGATCGAGTCGAATCCCCGGTCCTCGACGGCGCGGCCATAGGCCGCTGGCGTGATGGTGGATCGGTCGGTGAACGTGCAATTGATGCCGAACTTCATCGGGGTCTACTCCTGGCAGTGGTTGCGTGGCGCCGATTCGGGACTCCAGCCCATCGCGTGCTGATAGAAGACAGTCAACCCGGATGACGACAGGTGCAGAAGGGCGAAGCTTCCTAGGAGTGCTGCACCCAGGAAGCGCCCGTCGCCCATGTCCAGATGGCGCACCTACGCGCCACACTGCGGGGCCAAAGCCATGCGGGGGTAGGCGAAGGCAACGGCGCGCATTGGCTACACCCAGGTCTGGTGGCGGGTCGCGGCGAGCGAGCCCAGCAGTTCTACCGCGTCGGCACTGGGTGACCCGGGTTTGGCGGTGACCACCGTTAGTTGTTGGCCGGGGGTGCTGCGGATGTCGAAGGCCTGGTGACTCAGTTGGAGCAGTCCGACGTCGGGATGGCGGATCGTGGTGTGCGTCGCGCTGAGGCCTTCGACGGTCTGGTCGTCCCATTGATCGCGGAACGCCGCACTGTCGCGATACAGGCGCTCGACCAGCTCGGTGACCTCTGGGTGTGGTGGCACGAAGCCGTCGGCCAGGCGCAACGCGCTGACCGACGCCCTGGACACTTCCTCCCAGTTGACATAGAAGTCGCGGGCAACCGGGTCGAGGAAGATCGCGGCCACGACGTTGGGCTCCCGGTGCAGCAGTGGTGCGGTGAACGCCCAGCCGGCGGGATTGGCGACGAGGATCCGCAGCGCCGGGTTGGTGACGTAGGCGATCGCGTGCGGGAAGGCCTCCATCGTCTGGAGCAGTTCAGGGCTTACTGCTTCGTCGGTTTGGGCAGAGTTCGGGGACAGTTTCGCCAGGCGGAAGGCGTGCGAACGGGCGTCTGCAGTGAGCCGCAACGCCTTGATTATCGCGTCGACCACCTGCGCCGAGGGGGTGCGCTCACGGCCCTGCTCCAGGCGGGCGTAGTAATCGGCGCTCACTCCTGAGAGGACAGCGACCTCCTCGCGTCGCAGGCCCATGACACGCCTGCCCGACACCGCGGGTAGTCCCGCCTCCTGCGGTGTCACCCGCGCACGCTGGGCACGCAGAAAATCGCCCAGTTGATTGACCGGTGGTTGAGAAGCCTTACTGGGCATGTTGAAGCTCCATCCTGGCGCCGTTATCGGCTTGCGCCAGAATGTCGCGCAGGATGTCGGCGATGGTTGTCTGGGCCAACGATTCGCACAGTGCGGTGGTGGCTCGCTCGTAGGCTTGGATCAGCACAGGCTGAATCCCCGATCCCACATGGCAGTGGTAGTCCGGCGGTGAGGCGTGCATCGCGAAGACGTTCCCGCCGACCGCGCGGTAGACATCGTGCAGACTGATTTCGGACGCATCCAGCGACAGCGCCCAACCGCGGTTGCGGCTGGACTCGACGAGGGCGGCCGCCCGCAGGTCGCCCAAGCATCGGCGGATGACCACCGGGTTAATGTTGACGCTTGTCGCAATGCGCTGCGAGGTGCCTACCTCGTCACCAGTGCCGCGGCGATCGAAAGCGATCCACGTCAGGACGTGGACTGCCAGTGTCATCCTGCTGTTCGCGCTCAACCTGCACCCGTCTTTGGTTTGGGACTCGCTCCACGACGAGGATCCTCACTGTAACTGGTTTAGTTACATATGTCAGGTTGGTCGGGATCAGGTGCCAGGGGTGCGCCAGCAACCTCAATGTAGGGCGGATGCGAAAAGCGCTTCTGCGCAACGTGTTCAATCTGGCGGCCGGTCTGGATGCAGGCCTTCCTGGGTGCAGCGCTCCTAGGAAGTCTCGCCCTTCTGCGCTCGCCACTATCCGCGTTGACTCGCCTCTAACGACAACCGAGAGGAAATCACCATGGGCAAACAACTCGCAGGCAAGGTAGCGCTCGTCACCGGAGGAAGCGCCGGTATTGGGCTGGAGACAGCTCGCCGCTTCGCTGCAGAAGGTGCGCAGGTCTACGTGACCGGGCGCCGCAAGGAGGTGGTTGATGCCGCCGTCGCCGACATCGACGGCGACGTCACCGGTGTCGTGGGCGATGTCGCCGACCTGGCCGCCCTTCACGCGCTGTACGCCACGATCGCCGAACGCAGCGGCCGCCTCGACGTCCTGGTCGCCAACGCCGGCGGCGGACAAATGGCCGGATTGGCTGACATCACCGAAGAGCACTACGACACGACCTTCGACGCGAATGTCAAAGGCTTGGTGTTCACCGTGCAGAAGGCGCTGCCGCTGCTGCAGGAGGGTGCATCGATCGTCTTGCTGTCCTCGGTCGCCGGCATCAAAGGCCTCGCCGGCGTCAGTGTGTATGCGGCGACCAAAGCTGCGGTGCGCAATTTCGCGCGCTCGTGGGCGGTTGAACTGGCACCTCGTGGCATCCGTGTCACTGCGCTGTGCCCGGGACCGGTCGCCACACCTGGCTTGGCTGGATTCGCCGCCGAGGTCCCCAGCGATGAGGCCGCCTCCACGATCGCAATTCCGATGGGCCGTATTGGCGATCCCAAGGAGGTTGCCGCGGCCGCATTGTTCCTCGCCTCGAACGAGTCGTCGTTCCTCACCGGTTCGGACCTGCTGATCGACGGCGGCCAAGCAACCGCCTGACACGCACGTTTCAAAATCAACCGATTTGCACATTCTATGGAGGCACAATGAAATTCGGCGTCGCTACATTCTTCACGGGCGAGGGAATCGGGCCTGCCGCGCTGGCCGAGGCGCTCGAAAAGCGTGGATTCGACTCGCTCTTCGTCACCGAACACACCCACATCCCGGCCTCGCGGCGCACGCCGTACCCCACCGGCGGCGAACTGCCCGAGAAGTACTACCGGCTGTTCGACCCCTTCTTGGCGCTGACCGCCGCAGCCACCGTCACCCGCACACTGCTGCTGGGCACCGGCGTAACCCTGATCGCTCAACGCGATCCCCTCATCACCGCCAAAGAAGTCGCCACACTCGACCAACTGTCCAACGGGCGCTTCCTGTTCGGGGTCGGCATCGGCTGGAACCGAGAAGAGATGGAAAGCCACGGCACCGACCCCAAGACGCGAGGCAAGCTGGCCGACGAACGCCTAGAGGCGATGCAGGCGATCTGGACCCGCGAGATCGCGGAGTATCACGGTAGATTCGTGAACTTGGATCCGCTCTATGCCTGGCCGAAGCCGATCCAACGCCCGCACCCGCCCCTCTACTTCGGCGGCGGGCCGGCGGCGTTCCCCCGCATCGCGCGGTTCGGCGGCGGCTGGTATGCGGTCAGTCCCAGCAGCGATGAACTGACCGCATCAGCGGCACAACTGCGCGCGGTGACAGGAACCGACACCCGTATCACCGCGGCTCACGTCGGCCCGGTGACAGAAGAAGCTCTGCGCGGTTATGCAGACAGCGGTGCAGAACGTGTCGTCTTCGACCTGGAGACCCTGAGCGAACCCGAGACGCTCGCACGGCTCGATGAGTATGCGGCCTTGGCCCGTTCGCTCGGCTGGTCGCCGGCTACACCGGCCCGGACAGATACGTCCGGGGAGCACGGTCTCGCGACCGGTGCAGGCCGACCGCAGCACCGCATCTGGCGCGACATCCCGCCGACACCGCTCGGTGACTTCGGTGATCGCATCACGTTCAAGGCGCTGACCGCCGACCTCGCACAGGTGCTGCAAGTCGAGATCGCGGCGGGCACGGGCATCCCCAACCAGGACGATCCGAGCGAGCAGGAAGTCCACCCCATGGAGCAGATCGACGTCATTCTCAGCGGAAGGATGAAGTATGTCGTCGACGGCAAGGAACTCACCCTGGGGCCGGGCGAAGCGATCGGGATTCCGGGCGGAGTCCCGCACTCTGCCGTGACACTGGAAGACACCACGATGATCGAAGTCTTTACGCCAATACCAGACTTTCCGACCAACGAAATACGCACCCGCTGAGGAAGAGTCATCAACTCCGCGCATGTCCACAGTCGAATCAGAGACGCGAACTCTCACGCCGCGGTGATGTAAGTGCGTGTCTGGGACCTCCGGCGTCGGCCGGTTCGTAGCACTCGAGATTTGAGTGAACTCCTGGTAAGGCAGTGATTGCTGAAGTCAGGCCGTACCAGGAGTTCGTGTGTCATCATCGCTCATCACGTCGTGTTCGTCATGCCCGGCTGCCGATCACCTGTGCCGGGTGTATCCGTCCTCGTCGATGACCGATGCCCAGTGGGCGCTCCTCGAACCGATGCTCCCTGTCCCGGGCAACACCGGAGGACGCGGCGGCAGAAACGAAAAATATTGCCGCCGACTGGTATTGGACGCGATCTTCTACCTGTGCCGCGGCGGTATCGCCTGGGCGCAACTCCCGATGGACTTTCCGCCGTACAAGACCGTCTACGACATCTACCGCCGCTGGACCCGCGCCGGGGCCTGGCAGCAGATCCACGACATGTTGCGTGATCGTGCCCGCGTGGCCGCGGGCCGAGCACCCCAGCCCACCGCGGCGATCATCGACTCCCAGACCGTTCGCGGCGCCGACACCGTGCCCGGTTCGAGCCGGGGCTACGACGCCGGCAAGAAAATCAACGGCCGCAAACGCCACATCGCCGTCGATACCGGCGGGTTACTATTGGCGGTCGTGGTGACCGCCGCTAGTACTCCAGCCGCACTTGGTTATGTTGTGCGGTATGGTCTTTCGTCGTGTCGATCGATGAGAACCTGGCTGCGTGGGTGGCTGGGCTGGATGATCTGTTCGGGCTGGTTGCGGGGCGTTTCTATCGTGCGGAGCCGCGGTTGCGGGCGCGGATGTATGTGCGGGGGTTGTTGGCGCCGTTGGCGGGGAAGAATGGCTGGACGCTTGCCGAAGCGGCCGGTGATCTGACCCCTGATGGGATGCAGCGGCTGTTGAACAAGGCCGCGTGGGACGCTGACGGGGTCCGTGATGATGTGTGCGCCTATACGGTCGAGCATCTCGGTGACCCCGATGGCGTATTGATCGTCGATGAAACCGGATTCTTGAAGAAGGGTGTGAAATCTGCTGGGGTGCAACGGCAATACTCGGGAACAGCAGGCCGGATCGAGAACTGCCAGCTGGGTGTCTTCTGCGCCTACGCCACCGGCAAGGGTCGCACGCTGATCGATCGGGAGTTGTATCTGCCGAAGTCGTGGACCGAGGACCGTGATCGCTGCCGGGAGGCGAACATTCCCGATAGTGTGGAGTTCGCCACCAAGGCCACCCTCGCCCGCAAGATGCTCGCCCGAGCACTGGACGCCGGGGTCCCGGCCCGCTGGGTCACCGCGGACGAGGCCTACGGCGGGGACTACAAGTTCCGGACGTGGCTCGAAACCCGTCACATCGGGTACGTGGTAGCGGTGCCACGCAGCCAGACCATCCCGATCACCGCCGGTTGCACCCGCGCCGACCACCTCGTCGCGCAAGCACCGCCGGAAGCGTGGAAGCGTCTGAGCTGCGGTGAGGGTGCGAAGGGGCCACGGATGTTCGACTGGGCGGTAGCGTCGCTGCCGGTCTACGAGTGGACCACCGCCGCGGGCTGGAGCCGCTGGCTACTCGCACGACGGGCGCTGACCCCGAACAGCAAAGGCGAACTCGAGATCGCCTACTACATGTGCTTCGCACCCACCGGCACCAGCGACGACACCCTCATCCGGGTCGCCGGCACCCGCTG
>NZ_JBFAHF010000073.1:0-11844 GCF_040654015.1 Nocardia sp. NPDC050799 | reverse complement strand
TTCGACTCCTCCGACACGACAATCCTTTCCGCTGAAGCAGGCCGCCTCAGCTTGTCGGATCACCGCCCCGCCCACAAGATCGCTGACAGTCCCACTCGACGATCGGCCACGCCTGAAAGCCCTGCTGGAGCGGTGCCCGCAGCTTCGAGCTACCGCTGGGCACGTCCGTGCCTTCGGAGAAATGCTCACCACATTGCAGGGCCAACACCTGCTGGACTGGATTGCCGCCGTCCGGGCCGATGACCTGCCCGGCCTGACCTCTTTCGCCAACGGTCTGGAGTCTGACCTGAACGCCGTCACCGCCGGCCTGTCCGTCCGGTGGAATTCCGGTCCGGTCGAGGGGCGCGTCAATCACATCAAGATGATCAAGAGGCAGATGTTCGGCCGGGCCGTCCTCCCACTACTGCGCAAACGCGTTCTTCTCACCGCCGCACAACAATGACGCTGCCGTCACCTGGCGCGGTCCTCCTCACGGAAAGTGGGCCAGATCCCCAAATTCACTGGCATAACCAGCCTGACCGAAGGCGAAGTGCAATCGCGCGCGGTCGTAGCGCAATGGCAGCGGTTCGAGCAGGGTGAGCGCGTGCCCGAAGGACGCGCGGGCGGCATCGAGGTCACCGCGCTGGCCGTGTCAGCGGGAGCTCGGGCACGCTGGCCTGTATGTTCCCACGCACAGCGATGTGCGGTGGATAGCCGGTCATGCGGAATCCTTTCGGCATTACGGCAACCTGGTGAGCCAGTTGGCTATCTCGATGCCAGAGGGCATGGTGGGCGCCGGTGGCGGCGAATAGCTTACCGATCGATTCCGGTGACCGAAGACCTCATCGATCGATCGTCGTTATCGCCACTCGGGAAACCGCACCTCCCGTCACTGTCGCTCTGCTGACAGGTTGCCGGCGCCGCGTATGAGGTCGATGAGCGCAGAGGCGTCTTCAGGCAGCGTGTTGCCGCGCCAAGCGACATGTTGGTCCGGGCGGGAAAGCACAAGCTTGTGCTGGTAGATATCACCGGCCTCGGCGACGCTGAGATCGATTACCTGCAGCGGCACGTTGTGCTTTCCTGCCGCCAGACAAAGATCGGATACATCAAGAGCTGGGTCCATTCGCAGCAGTGTGAAACCGGTTTCCATCGCGTCGTACAGCGAACGGCCGTCGTTCAACCAGATATGTGGGGTTCGGCAGCCGGGAACCGTCGACGGAGTGTACGTCGCGAGGTCGTACGCAGGCGCCGATTCGGTGTCATAGGAGATGACCGGCGAGGCGTCGTAGTAGGAGCCGAAATTGAGTCCGGCGCACGCGAATTGCCCGAGGTTCACGTCGTATAGCTCCCGGCCGACTTCGGCGCGGAAGGCGTCGGCCTCGGATCCTTCGGCGAGCAGCATGGGCGGTACATTGCGCACGAGGTCGGTGTCGAGATTTGCCAGGCCGAGAGCCATTGCATGTTCGGATACCTGGTCTGTGACCGGTTTGCGTTCGGCTTCGTAGGCATCGAGCAGACCGGGCTCTGCCCAACCACTCAGGACGCCGGCGAGTTGCCACGACAAGGTCATCGCGGAGGCGATACCTGCGTTCATGCCGTATCCAGCCATCGGGATCCAGAGATGACCGGCGTCGCCGCAGATGAAGACTCGTCGGTCACGGAACCGGTCGGCGACCAACCGCCGCCCGTACCAGTCGTCGACGGAGATGATTTCGTAGTCGATCTCGGCGCCGACCGCGGCCTTGATGCCCTCATGAGGGTCGATGCTGTCGAAATCTGTGCGACCGGCAGGAAGGAAGAATTGAATGGACCACAATTCGGTGCCGTCGAGAGCCACGACGCAGCCGTAGGAGTATTCATTGAGAAACCAGGTCATCCACGCGGGGTCGACGCGACGTTTCACAGCAAGGTCGCGTGAACGGACGTACACGCCTCGTGTTCCGGAGATCACCTCTGTTCCTTCGAATTCCGCGCCGATCGACTTGCGGACGCGTGAGGTGCCGCCGTCGCATCCCACGAGATAGGTGGCGTTGAACTGTACAGACTCACCGGCGCCGTTCACGCCTCGTGCGGTGACCTGAGCCAGGTCCTGCTCGATATCGGTGATCTCGGTGCCGTAGAAAGTCCGGATATTGGGAGTAGTGCGCAGGTGTTCGCGAAGAATCGGTTCCCAGTAGAGCTGATTGCATCGGTGCGGCGGTTCCGGTGTCGGCCAACCGGAGTCGGCGTAACCGACACTGCCATAAGTATTTTCGCTCGCTGGGATACGAATCCGCGTGAGTTCGTGACCGGTCAGCGACGTCACGTATGCGACATCGTGAGGATGACTCCTGGGCAATCCGGCATTGCGGATCTCTGTGGCGATGCCCAGACTTCGATAGTACTCGAGCGAGCGTGCCGAAATGTGGTTGCATCGTGTCCGGGGTGCCGCGTCGGCGCGCTGCTTTTCGACGATGATCACGTCGATGCCACGGCGTGCCAGGTCAAGTGCGAGCGTCATGCCGACAGGACCGGCACCGATAATCAATACGTCGCCGTGTGCAGTGGTCTGCTTCTCGACCGTCATGACGGTATACGTTCCTTTCGCTGTCCGGCCCCTCCCGGAGTCCGAGACCGATCGTGGTGATGCGAGTAGCGCATCGGGTGGTGCTGCTGCGGACGATGGGAGCCCCATGTCCGTTACCCCCGAGTGGGCGGGAAGGTTGCCCGCACCACTCGGAGGCGGTGGGCGGCTGAACGACCTACCCGATGCCGTCAGCCGTGGCTGTGCGTGTTGACGAGGGCGTCGGCCCTGATCGGATGATCGGCTGGTACGACCTGGCTGATCAGCGCTGTCGCACATCCCGGACAGAGGACTTGCCGGAAGACGACGGGTTCGTCGACATAGGTCGCCGGATCAGCCCAGACGTGAGGGCCCGCTGCCGCAGGGTCTGTCTCGATTCGGGGCAGCGCGGAAAGATACGGTTCGCCGAGCGTGCCCAGCTCTGTGCCGCAATGTCTGCACGACACCGCCGACTCCCCAACAATGATCGTGTTGTCGTCGAGGGGCTCACCCGCAGTGACGGGACCGGGCGGATCAGCAGGCGAAATGCCCGCAACGGCCCGGCGTTCGGATCGCAACTGCTCGCGCCGGCGTTCTGTGGCGCCCGAATCGGGGTTGCCCTCGGAGTCCAGCACGACGCCGTACAAATCTCTGGCAGCCGATGCGGAGACCTTCGTCTCCCGCACATCTTCGGCCACCTCGCCCGGGTCACGAAGTAGCGGGTCGCCGTAGCCACCGCCGCTCTGCCAATGCACAAAGACCGCATCACCGAGTCCGATAACGGTTTCGACCTCGCTGGCCATCACGTCCTGCTCACCACCGACCTCCGCGAGGCTTTGGGGAATCCGTCCGGAGGCCAGTGTTGCTTTCACCTCGGCCCCACGCAGGACGATATCGAGCTGGGTATTGCCCGGATACCCGCCAGCGAGACCGGCATTCATGGATGTCGCCTTGCCCGACCCGGAGAACACCGAAGCCAGCGGTGTGCCAGTGTCGTGCGGAATCAGGCAGACCGATCCGCTCAGACCTCCACGCTGGCGGCCGGGGCCGCCGGAGTCGGTCTCCTCGCGCCGCCACAGCAGCATCACCGGCGAAGTGAACTCGGTCATCTCCGCATCGGGCGCACGACCCATCGGGATGACGAACATCCCGCCCGTGTCCACACCGTCGCGATCTACTCCGGCACCGTACCCCCCCGCCATCGTGTCCATCACCAATGCTACGAATGGATCTTGACGTTGATCGATACCCGCCAGGGCAACCATGTCGAAGGTGCCACCACAGACCGACTGCACTGATTGGCGGTGCGCAGGCCGCGAGTCGAGCATCTTCGCGAAGCACTCGTTGACGAGGTTGCCGACCGCCCACGCCGGTCCGACCGGGCCTTTGCCGACGGCGGCGGGGAATTGCGCGTTGATCATGCTCCCCTCATCGACGATGATCTCGAAGCAGCGCATGAGTCCGCCTGCGGCCCAGGGGATATCACCGGCAAGCACGGGGAGCAACGACGACATGATGCCCGCGCGCACCCCGGAATAGGGGCAGTTGATCATGCCGGTCTGTTCAGCGGTGCCGCGGAAATCGAATACGAGGTGATCCTCGCGCTTGGTCATGGCGAGAGTGATCCGGTAGAGGCCGCGGTCGTCCTGCCCGGAGTGTTCCTGGTAGCCGGTGGCGTGCCAGGTGCCGTCGGGCAGCTCGCGCAGCTTGGCGCGCAGTCGTTGCTCGGCATCGGACATCATCCGCTTCATGACCGCCTTGACCGTGTCCATGCCGTAGGCCTCGAGCAGGCGGCGCATCCGGGTCTGAGCAGTGAAGTTGGCGCCGATCTTCGCGCGCAGGTCGAGTTCGACCTGCCTGGGTGTCCGCGACCGCCGAATCCAGAGATCGGCGATATCGCGTTGGAGCACACTGTCGCGCACCACTTTCACCGGAGGGGTGGGCAGTGATTCCCAGAACACGTCCTGGGCCCGGGGTGTCCACGAGCCCGGGGCGACACCACCGAGGTCGAGTTCGTGAGCTACGGCGGAGGACCATCCGAACAGCTGCCCTTCGAAGAAGAAGGGCGCGAAAACGGTGGCATCGTTCTGGTGCAGGCCCCCGCCGACCCATGGGTCGTTGCACAGGAACATGTCACCCTCGCAGATGCCCGGATTCTCCGCGCGGTTCTGCAAGGTCCAGTAGACGGCGAGGTCGAGGGATGCGGCGAGGAAGGTGTTGTAGAGACCGATCTGCACTTCTTGACCGAGTTCGTCGCACAGGGCGAAGTCGAAGTCGTTGGCTTCGGTGACAACGATGGACCCCGACATCCGCTTGAGCGTTTCGCCCATCTCGTCGGTGATCGATGCCAGCCGGTGACGGACTACCTCGTAGGTGAGGGGATCGAGATTTTCGATTACGTCGTCGCCGACTGTGTGCAGGCGCAACCCTTCCGGCACACCTGCTCGCAATGTTTCAGGGTCGACGGGCCGGCTGTTGAACACGTCGGCGCCAGGAATCGGACTCATGGTCGCTCCTCGGGGTTGTGATGAATGACGAGATTGCCGAGCCGGTCGATCTCCGCGGAGTCGGTGGGGCCCACCGCGACGGTGGTCGTCGGCACCTCGACCACAGCGGGACCATGGAGGGTATGGCCGGGCACGAGCCTGCGATAGTCGTAGATCGGCGTGTTCTCGAATCCGCGACGCGGATCGAGGAGCACCGGGCGGTGCTCGGTAATGGCGGCATCGACGGAGTCACCGGTGCCTCGAGCCACTTCGGGAAGAGTGACCTGCGAGGACAGGACACCGGTGGCATGGACACGGTAGGTGATGAATTGGAAGCCGGCGTCCGCGTAACCGGTCCCTTCTCCGAACATTCGGCTGTAGCGGTGTTCGAAGTCCGCGACAGCCTCGGCCAGGGTTTCGTCGATGATCGCGCCCGCGGGAACCGGGGTGGGGAGTTCGGCCAGCTGCATGCTGTAGCGGATGTCGATCTCGCGCCGGATCACGATATCGATCAGATCGACCTCTTGGTCTTGCAGCGCTGTCCGTGCGGAGTCCTCCAGCGTGTCGAAAATCTTCGCGACGTGCTCGGCGGGCACCGGATACGTTGCCGGGTCGGACAATTCCTTGACGGTGCCGACATTGCTGGACGCCAATCCGTACGCCGAGAACGCCGCCGCCGACGGCCCGAGCGGCACCACGGTGGACTGCACGCCCAAGTCGGCGCCGTAGGCGAAGCAGTGCACCGGTCCAGCGCCGCCGAAGGCGTAGACCACGAAATCCCGGGGGTCTTCGCCGGATTCGATGACGACCTTGCGCACGAGGTCCGCGGTTTGTGCGTTCTGCACGGCGAAAATCGCCGCGGCCGCGTCCTCGACGGTCATGCCGAGGGGGTCGGCGATCTTCTCCTTGATGGCCTCCCGTGCGCGCTCCAGCGAGAGTTTCTTGCGGCCGCCCAGGAAGTTTCCGGGATTCAGGATTCCCAATACGAGATCGGCGTCGGTGACCGTCGGCTCGGAACCGCCCTGGTCATAGCAGGCCGGTCCAGGGACGGCTTGGGCACTGCGTGGGCCCACCCGGAGATTTCCGCCCGGGTCGATATGCGCGATCGCGCCACCGCCGCTGCCGATGATCTGCACTTTCAGCATCGGCACGTCGATCTCGTGCTGGTTGATGATCGCCCTTGTGGCTTCGACCGGCTTGCCGTCGACGATGATGCCGACCAGGAAGGTGGTGCCGCCCACATCGGTGCAGATGACGTTGCGATGCCCGAGCTGCTCGGCGAGCCGGCCCGCTCCCGCGACACCGCCGGACAGCACCGAGCCGACCGTGGTGATCGCGGCATTCGGCGCCTGACTTGCGGCCACGGTGCCGCCGGCGCCCTGCATGATCAGCAACGGCCCACGCAGGCCGTGGTCGCGAAGGTCGCGCTCGAGTGGCTCCAGGTATCGCGCCAGCGTCGGCCCGACCTGAGTGCTCATGATCGTGGTGGCGTTGCGTGAGAATTCACGGATGCGCGGTGACAGTTCGCTCGACAGGGTCACGTACATGTCCGGGGCCTGTTCGTGGATCAGCTCCCGCAGGCGCAGTTCGTGCGCCGGATTGCGGAACGACCACAGCAGCGACACCGCGATCGCTTCGACATCCTGCTCGAGTAGCCGTGTGATGGCGTTGCGCGCCTGATCCTCGTCGAGCGGCACCACAACCGCGCCCTTGTAGTCGATCCGCTCCACGATCTCCAGCGCGCGCCGCTTGGGGACCAACGGCGCCGGCTTGCGCGTCGTCAAGATGTTCTGAATCTGTTCGGGACTGTTCCCGGCATATCGCCCGGCCACGTTCATGATGTAGATCGAGTCACGGTGGCCGATCGTGGTGAGCCAGCCGACCTCCCCGACATCACCGATGACCAGCGCGTTCAACGCGGAGGTCGTGCCATGGGCGATATGCGAGGTCTCTGCGAGCATGCCCTCGCGGGTGATGCCGATATGCGCGGCGAGCTCCTGCAGGACCTGCATCACGCCTTCGGCGTAGTTCGGTGGGGTAGAGGGGGTCTTCGTCGAAAACATGGCGCCGTCGTCTCGCGCGGCCACCGCATCCGTGAATGTCCCTCCTACGTCGATACCGATCACGTAGGACATGCCTGTGCCTTTCTCCGTTGAATCCACATGGTTGAAATGGGGCGAAACCTAGTAACCATCGGTTCCGCCGCTCGCCGCCGAACCGGTGCCACCGCCGAAGATGCGAACGAGTCGGCGGCCCGCGCCGAGCCGGATCGTGACATCCCCGCGCGGCACCGCCTGGCAGGGCAGACAGGGGCGGCCGGTGCTACCGGGCCCCGAGTGCGCGGTGTCGAGCAGTTCCTCGGCGACAGCGCTGGGGTAGTCGACCGCGCCGGCTTCCAGCCATGCCAGACAAGCCCCGCAACCTCCCCTGCGACACGTATACGGCAGCCGATAACCAGCGCGGCGAACCGCGTCGACCACGCGCTCGTCGGGCCGCGCGGCAAACACCACGTTCTCCGGCAGTACTCGGATCATTGTTCGTCACCTTCGTCGCGTGATGTCCATCACTTCGCCCCTCATACAGACTGCAGCAAAGTTCAGTAAGAATCAAGCAGTATAGAAATTTTTAAGAACCATCTCCGCTGAAAAATGGACGTACATGCACTTACAGGTGCCAATTGACAGCTCATCCCTACAGTCATATTGTGTGTAGAAACAGATTCAAACATGCGGGAAACCGCATCAACTGAGAAGAGTTGGCTATGGGTGTGATGCGTCTGGGGTACGTCCATGCGCGGCAGACCGATCTGGCGAAGGGGGTGGAGTACTACACCGACACACTCGGGATGAAGGTCATGCACACAGACGAGCAGGGCCGCGTCTATCTGAAAGCGTGGGACGAGTACGACCATCACTCGGTGGTGCTGGAGGACGGGGGCGTCGGGCTGGTGAAGCTCGGCTACAAGTGCGCAACATCCGACGATCTCGCGGTCTTCGAAAAGCGGCTCACGCAGTTCGGCTGCACCATGGAGCGAATGAGCGCCGGAGACAACGCCGGCATCGGTGACGGAGTCCGCGTCGTACTACCGTCGGAACATGTCCTCGAGCTCTACTCGGAGGCCGAGTACGTCGGCAACGAGCTGGGGTTGCTCAATCCCGCGGTGGCGCCACGCCACCCGATCGGCGCATCGGTTCCCCGGCTCGAACATGCCGTGATCACGACGACCGACGCCGCCACGGTCGAACGACTCTTCGCCGAGTGTCTGGGTTTCCACGCATCCGAGCGAATCATCGACAACGTCGAGGATCAGAACCTGATCGGCTCGTTCATGTTCTGCGGGAACTCCCCCCACGACATCGCGATCATGCCCGGCCCCAACGGAAAACTGCACCACTTCGCATTCCACCTCGAAGACTGGTCGGCAATCTTGCGCGCCGGGCAGGTCCTCGGTGACTACGACGTACCGATCGACGAAGGTCCCAAGCAGCACGGCATCACCCGCGGGATGACGATCTACATGTTCGACCCGGCCGGCAATCGGAATGAGGTCTTCGCGGGCGGCTACGCCACTTTTCCGGATTTCAAGACCATCACCTGGACTTCGGACCAGCTGACCAAGGGCGTTTTCTACGTCGGAAACGAATTGAGCGAGCGGTTCCTCAATACCGTCACCTGACCGCGCCGCCGCCCGGCTGTCACCCGCCGCCCGGCTTTCACCCGCCGCCCGGCTTTCACCGGCCGATCGATGGCATTCCACACGCCACATGCGCACATCGGGACCTGTGATCGAGCAGTGCCCGACACGAGAGGGAGACTATGAAAGAGATGAGCGAAACCGGCCGAACCGTTGACGTTCACGGAATACCCACTCACTACCATGACGCCGGCAACGGACCGGTGGTTCTGCTTATCCATGGTTCCGGTCCCGGAGTCACCGCGCACGCAAACTGGCGGCCCATCTTTCCAGCGCTGAGCCAGAACTTCCGGGTCATCGCGCCGGACATGCTCGGATTCGGGTATACCGCCATACCCGACGATATGACGTTCACCATGGACACCTGGCTGTCGCATCTCACCGGTTTCCTCGACGCACTCGACATCGAAGAGTGCGCGATCGTCGGCAACAGTTTCGGCGGCGCCGTCGCGCTGCACCTGACGGCTCGTCAACCCGAACGGGTACGGCGCATCGTATTGATGGGCAGCTCCGGCATCTCCTTCCCGCTCACGCCGGGCCTGGACGCGGTATGGGGCTATGAACCGTCCCGTGACGCGATGCGAGAGATGCTGCGCCTGTTCGCGTTCCGCAACGACCTCGTGGGCGACGAGCTCGTCGAAGACCGCTACCAGGCATCGATGCGGCCAGGGGTACAGGAGGCCTATTCGGCGATGTTCCCGCCGCCCAGGCAACACTCGATCGACGCTTTGGCCCTGCCCGAGACCGCGTTCGGCAATATCACCTGCGAAACTCTGCTCATCCACGGGTGGGACGACCGGATCGTCCCGGTCGATGTGTCACGTCGGCTGGCCGAGCTCCTGCCACACGCTCGGCTGCACATCATTTCCGAATGTGGTCACTGGGTGCAGATCGAGAAGGCCGACGAGTTCCGCACACTCGTATCCGACTTCCTTGGCACCGACCTCACGGACACTTCATCCGCCGCAGTTACCGGTGGAGCCCCGACGCCTTCACACCACACCGGAGTCGCCGACAGCGCCCTCCACCAATGACACACTCGAGGCATGCTGCGGCGAACGGTGCCGCAGCTCGAATGCCTACAGAGGAGTGGTACGTGCCCAGGACCCCGAATTCCAGAGCCGAGCAGCTTGCCACCGAGATCGAACGGGACATCCTCGACACCCGGCCGCAGCCGGGCGAACGCCTGGGCTTCCGGACCGAGCTGATCGAGCGGTACGGCGTCAGCCCCAGTGTGATGAACGAGGCGCTGCAAATCTTGCGGGAGCGGGGCCGGGTCCTCGTCAAACGAGGTGCCACCGGTGGTATTTTCGTCAATGACATCCCGCCCCAGCTGCGTATCGGCGTAGTGGACATCTGGTTCGACGGTTTGGCCGATGCTCGCCACCTGTTCGAGGCACGGCGATCGCTCGAGGACCTGCTCAGCGAGACCGCCCTTCACCGGGCAACACCCGAGGACGTTCAAATGATGGCGTGGGCACTCGACGAACTACACGGTTCCCGAGATGATCCCAAACTGTTCTTCGGCGCCATCTTGCGCTTCCATATCGCGATCGCCAGAGCTGCCCGGATACCCTACGTGTCCGATTTGTACGCGACGCTGTCCACTCTTCTCGCCAACACCATCGTCAAAGCCCGCTTCATCGAAGACCACGAACGCCCAGCGGACCAAAGTGTCGTTGTGCACGGGCGTCTGCTCGAGGCCATCAAGTCCAGGGACCCTGATGCCCTTCGGCGAGCTTGCCGTGTTCACAACGAAATGGAACTACGAGAAACCCACCTCGCCCCGCACACACCTGAAAACGACGAGCAACTGAAGCTCGCCACGCAGGAAGCGGAACAACCACTGTGAGCGGTCCGCTCATCCAAGGACCGCGCTCTGCATCCCGATCCCCTGGCAACCGGGCAGAGAACCGGACCATCGTGCAGCACTTCACACGCTGCTCCGCGCCGAGCACGCCGCCCCCCAACATGTTCGAGGTCTGGCCGCAGTGCGGGAACTCGTCGGCTCGATGGTGCGGGACGCGCGGCGCGACCCACTGAAGTCACCCGACCGCGTCATCTCCAACCGCGACGCGAGGCATGCCCGACGTCATGCCTCGCACCGGGTCCCGGTGGCCCCCTGCAATATCAACCGGCCAGGACCGTGCCGTACCGCTCGACCGCTAGGTACGGATTCAGGTGGGGATGCCGGCTGCCGACAGCGACGTCCCGCCAGTTCCGCTGCAGGACGTTTGCGGTGTTGACGCCGCTCGCGCCGTGCAGGTCGAGCATGCGTTCCAGGGCAGACCGGCAGTCACGGGCAGCGTCGGCGAGATCCATGTGCAGGCGAGGACCCTCGTTCTCCGATACTTCGGTCGTATAGGCCTCGTGGGCGACCGCAAGCATGGTTGTCTCGGCGCGGTGCACCAGTTGAGTAGCCTCCGCCAGCCACTGTCGGACACCTGCGGACTCACCCATCCGGTTGTACGTGGTCATGAACGGCTTCCGGTCCGACGCGAACATCGCGCCGACCGGTCCAGCGCGCCCAGCGCCGCGCCCACCACCAGGCTCAGTACCGTCATCGAGTACAACATCCGGTCCGCGGTCGTGAAGGGCGATGTCGCCGCGACCCGCTCGGCCGGCACCAGGACATCGTCGGCGACCACGGTCCGGCTGCCCGTGCCGCGCATGCCGGCCATGTGCCAGGTCCCCTCGATGCCGAGATCGGCCACGAGGATGACGGCGAACGAGTACACGCCGTCCACCACCAGGCCAAGCACCGCCCAGAGGGCGTCCTCGCATCCGGACACGTTCGGCCAGCGATCGCTGATCCGCACCCCACCGGGCCCTCGTTCACCCCGTCCCCCCGGAATTCCCGATCCAGTCCGGGTCCGAGAAGAGGTCCACGGACTCCAGGTGGCACCGCACGGCGATGTTCTTGGCGGTCGAGCACGTCCCGGCCACCCACGCGGTGGACGGACACGCTCGGCCCTGACGGGTCAGGCATCGGGCGACCGTTTCCGTGCTCGCCCACCCGCCGCCATACTCACTCGGTGTCCGCAGTGCTAAGAGCGTGTCTTATGTGGGTAGTTTCTTGTAGCAGGTGATCGCGGCTGCGAGTTGTAGAAAGGCTGCGAAAAGATGGCCGTGGCGTTCGTAGC
>NZ_JBFAHF010000072.1:0-12633 GCF_040654015.1 Nocardia sp. NPDC050799 | reverse complement strand
TCAAGGCACGGTTGGCGTCATCATGCTCCAGGAACGGAATCATCGCCGTCGCCACCGACACCATCTGCCGAGGCGACACATCCATGTAATCGACCTCGGTGGCGTCGACGAATTCCATTTCCTCGTTGCCGCGGCGGCACAGCACCCGGTCCTCGACGAAATTGCCGTCGGCGTCGACCGCGGAGTTGGCCTGGGCCCGGACGTGCCGGTCCTCTTCATCGGCCGTCAGATACTTGACCTCGTCGGTGACGCGGCCGTTCTCCACCTTGCGGTACGGCGTCTCGATGAAACCGAACGGATTGACCCGCGCGTACACCGACAGCGAACCGATCAGGCCGATGTTCGGGCCTTCCGGAGTCTCGATCGGACACATGCGGCCGTAGTGCGAGGGGTGCACGTCGCGGACCTCGAGGCCCGCGCGCTCACGGGACAGACCGCCGGGGCCCAGCGCCGAGAGGCGGCGCTTGTGGGTCAGACCCGAGAGCGGGTTGTTCTGGTCCATGAACTGCGAGAGCTGGGAGGTTCCGAAGAACTCCTTGATCGCGGCCACGACGGGGCGGATGTTGATCAGGGTCTGCGGCGTGATGGCCTCGACGTCCTGGGTGGTCATCCGCTCGCGGACCACGCGCTCCATCCGGGACAGGCCGACCCGGATCTGGTTCTGGATGAGCTCGCCCACGGTACGGAGACGCCTGTTGCCGAAGTGGTCGATATCGTCCACACCGACCGGGACCTCGACACCGCCGGGGGCGGTCATCGTCCGGTCGCCGGCGTGCAGGCGCACCAGGTACTCGATGGTCGAGACGATGTCCTCGCGGGTCAGCACGGACCCGTCGATGGCCTCACCCGGGTGCAGGCCGAGCTTCTTGTTGATCTTGTAGCGACCGACACGCGCGAGGTCGTAACGCTTCTCCTTGAAGAACAGGTTCTCCAGCAGGGTCTGCGCGGACTCCTTGGTGGGCGGCTCGCCCGGGCGTAGCTTGCGGTAGATATCGAGCAGCGCCTCGTCCTGGCCGGCCGTGTTGTCCTTTTCCAGGGTGGACATCATGATCTCGGAGAACCCGAAACGCTCGGTGATCTCCTCGCTGGTCCAGCCGAGAGCCTTGAGCAGCACGGTCACCGGCTGACGCCGCTTGCGGTCGATCCGCACCCCGACGGTGTCACGCTTGTCGACATCGAATTCCAGCCACGCGCCACGGCTCGGGATGACCCGCACGCTGTGCAGGTCCTTCTCGGTGCTCTTGTCGACGGAGTGATCGAAATAGACGCCCGGTGAACGCACCAGCTGGGAGACCACGACACGCTCGGTGCCGTTGATGATGAAGGTGCCCTTGTTGGTCATCATCGGGAAATCACCCATGAAGACCGTCTGGCTCTTGATCTCACCGGTGTTGTTGTTGATGAACTCCGCGGTGACGAACAACGGCGCCGCGTAGGTCATGTCCTTGTCTTTGCACTCGTCGATCGAGGCCTTGACCTCTTCGAACCGAGGATCGGAGAAGGACAGGGACATGGAGCCGGAGAAGTCCTCGATCGGCGAGAGCTCCTCGAGCACCTCCTCGAGCCCGCCGACCAGCCCGCCGTCACCGCGAGCGGCAGCGCGCTCACGCCAATCCGGCGTGCCGACCAACCAGGCGAAAGATTCCGTTTGTAGATCGAGAAGTCCGGGCACCTCCAGCGGCTCCCGGATCTTCGCGAAAGACACCCGCAATGGAGCCCCGGGAATACCCCCGGAAACTCCCAGCTTCGTATTGGCGCTTGTCTGGGTGGAGACTGCCAAGATGCGTCCTTCCAGCACCTCACGCGCGTCGCGTGGTGGTCCGCGACCGTCGCTTGTCTGCTACATTTTGGGATTCTCGCTGGTCACAACCCGAACGAGACTCGAACAGCAAACAACGGAAGCAACACCGGAAGGGTGGGACTTTCGTAGTGCGATCAAGGAATGGACAGGAGGCAGCCAGCGCAACGTCCAAACCTACACCTACCTATACGGAGGTGTCAAAGTACCACCCCGACGAAGCGTTGCGTGGCTGACGCGCCGGGCCGGTTCCGCTGGCTGCGTTCCGGTCCACGGGCAGAGCCTCCGACAACGAATTCGGCGCTGGCGGTTGTCCACTACCGACGGCGGCCGAAGCCGCCTCCAATAGCGTGACTGGTCCGGCGAAACTCGTCAAGTGCCCGTGCCGACCTGGCCTCCTGCGGATCGCCGACCGCACTACAAGATCAGTAACGCCCCGCCGCATCTGCCCTGCTCCGGCCGAATACGGCGGCCGGAACAGCTCCGGAACCCGCACACCGGACACGAAACAGCGCGCCGGGTACGAACCCGACGCGCTGCTTTCGGAAACAAGCTTTTCTTACACCTTGGGGTACTGCGCGGTGTCGAAATCCGACCCGGGGAAATCGTTACCGCGGTCACCGGCGCGCCGGCCCGAGTTGTAGGACATGACCATCGTCTCGTCGTTCTGATCGAGCGACTCCCGGATGGCCACCTGCGCGGCGTGCGGCAGGGTGTGCATGATCTCACGTACCCGGTTCTTGCGGCGCTCCACCGCCTGGCGCACCGGCATCCCCGGCTGGGCCTTCATCTGCGGGATGATGCCGTCGACCTCTTCGGCACCACCGTGGTGATGGCCGGCGTCCACCATCGCCTGCTCGCGCGCCATCTGGGCCTCGTCCTTTTCCTCGGACATACCGATGGGGCCGATCATGCGACCGTTGAGGAACTGTTTGACCACCGGCTCCTCGCTGGTGAGCAGCACCTCGCGCGGGCCGAACATGACCAGCTGCCGGCGGAACAGCATGCCGATGTTGTCCGGCACGGTACGGGCGAGGTTGATGTTGTGGGTCACGATGAGGATCGTGGCGTCGATCTGGGCGTTGATATCGATGAGCAGCTGGCTCAGATACGAGGTACGCACCGGGTCCAGACCGGAGTCGGGCTCGTCGACCAGGATGATCTGCGGGTCGAGCACCAGCGCCCGGGCCAGCCCGGCTCGTTTGCGCATACCGCCGGAGATCTCGCCGGGCAGTTTACCCTCGGCGCCGAGCAGACCGGTGAGCTCGAGCTTCTCCATGACGATCTTGCGGATCTCGGACTCGGATTTCTTCGTGTGCTCGCGCAGCGGGAACGCGACATTGTCGAAAAGGTTCATCGAGCCGAACAGCGCGCCGTCCTGGAACAGCACGCCGAAGAGCTTCCGGATCTCGTAGAGCTCCTTGTTGGAACAGGTGGTGATATCGGTACCACCGATGAAGATGGAGCCGCGCTCGGGCCGGAGCAGGCCGATCAGCGACTTCAGGAATACGGACTTACCGGTACCCGACGGGCCCAGCAGCGCGCTGACCTCACCGGCAGGCAGGGTAATAGAAACGTCCTGCCAAATCCGCTGTGAACCGAACGACTTGGTTACACTCTCGGTCCTGACCTCGACGCCCACGCCAACCTCCACATTTCTCAGCGAGCTACCCGCTTTGCACCACCGACCCGGTAGCGGTGCGTCACGTCACAGCGAGTCCGGTCACTGTAACCCATGGCACCCCCATAGCACACCCGACCTGACCGAAGAGTAACCATGGTTGGCGCGTTCGATACCGCAGAACCGCCGTTAACCAGCGCACGAGAAAATTGGCCGGAAAACGAAGAAAACGGGCGGTCCCTGTGCGGAACCGCCCGTTTCCGGCAGAGCCGGTCGGTATTACTTGACCGAAACCTTGGCGCCGGCGCCTTCCAGCTTCTCCTTGGCGGCCTCGGCGGCTTCCTTGGCGACCTTCTCCAGGATCGGCTTCGGCGCGCCCTCGACGAGGTCCTTGGCCTCCTTCAGGCCCAGGCCGGAGACGATCTCGCGGACCACCTTGATGACCTGGATCTTCTTGTCGCCGGCACCCTCGAGGATGACGTCGAACTCGTCCTGCTCCTCGGCGGCCTCGGCGGCGGCCGGGGCGGCACCGGCGGCGGCGACGGCGACCGGAGCAGCAGCGGTGACCTCGAACTTCTCCTCGAACTTCTTCACGAAGTCGGAGAGCTCCAGCAGGGTCATGTTGCCGAAGGTTTCGAGCAGCTCATCAACGTTGGCCATTGATATTTCCTTTCGATAGTGAATGTCTGCGCGGGCGAGCCGGAGTCGACCGTTCCGCGAATGGGGGCGCGGGTCTTACTCCGCGGCGGCGTCTCCGCCTTCGGCCTGCTTCTTCTCCTGCAGCGCGGCGGCCAGGCGGGCCACCTGCGAGGCGGGAGCGTTGAACAGACCGGCGGCCTTGGCCAGGTTGCCCTTCATGGCACCGGCCAGCTTGGCCAGCAGGACCTCGCGGGACTCCAGATCGGCGATCCGCTCGACCTCGGACACGGACAGCGGAGCGCCGTCCATGTAGCCGCCCTTGATGACGAGCGCCTTGTGGTCCTTCGCGAAGGTCTTCAGCGCCTTGGCGGCGTCGACCGGTTCACCGGAGATGAACGCAATCGCGGTGGGTCCGACGAACAGATCGTCCAGACCCTCCACGCCGGCCTCGGCCGCAGCGCGCTTCACCAGGGTGTTCTTGGCGACGGAGTACGTGGCTTCGGCACCGAGCGCACGACGCAGTTCGGTGAGCGCACCGACGGACAGGCCACGGTATTCCGTGACGACTGCGGCCGTCGAGCCCTTGAACTGCTCGGCGATCTCCGCGACCGCGGCAACCTTTTCGGGTTTCGCCATACTTCGCCTCCTCTCTGATGTCGGTATGGATATGCCCTACCGAATCAGGGGCCGGCAAAAGAACAAGCGCCCCGGACGCAGAGCGTTCCGGGGCGCGAAAGAAAATATCGGCACGGCTGCGCGTGCGCATTCTCCAGCCTCGGCTCTCCCTGCGTGGGCCGCCGGCACTCTGGCCGGACCTTCGACCGATTCCATACGAAATCGGCGACCAACGGTCTTCGGTAGAACGGATTGGTGGTGCCGAACAGGTCGACAACCTGATCGAGCATAGCCGGACACTGCCTCATCTGGCAAAACGGTCGCGATAGGCGGATTGACCGGGCGGGGCCGGGTTCCGTCTTCAGCGGATATCGTCGCCGAGCCGGTCGGTATCAGAGCTCCGCCGGCGCGTGCCGAGCCGGCGCAGCACTTCGGCCGCACCGGCCCGGAATTCCGCCGAGACGACAAGCCCGTCGCCCCCGATATCCGTGCGCGACAGGGGCAGGCGAGCGCAGACTCCCTCGTCCACGTCGGCGCCGACGTAGCCGAGCACACTCGCCAGCGTCGCCGTGGCTCCGTCACCACGCCCGGGCGCCGCGACGGTGAGCCAGGCGGCCGGCTTCCCATAGAGGTCGCCCGTACCCACGGTCCAGT
Organism: Nocardia sp. NPDC050799; assembly: GCF_040654015.1. Classification (NCBI taxonomy): domain Bacteria; kingdom Bacillati; phylum Actinomycetota; class Actinomycetes; order Mycobacteriales; family Nocardiaceae; genus Nocardia; species Nocardia sp. NPDC050799. The sequence goes on along the minus strand of NZ_JBFAHF010000072.1, from coordinate 7,306 downwards.
CCAGCAGGTTCTTCAAGCTGCCCGGCAGTGTGCCCGCGTACTCCGGGGTGCAGAACAGCACCGCGTCCGCGGCCGCCAATTGCTGTCGTAGCCGCAGCACCGCGGGAGGGGCGGGTTCGGGGGCCGCGGGGACGAAGGCGGGCAATTCGGCCAGTCCGCCGTACCAGCGCGCCTCGAGCCCGCCCGGTGCCACCGCCTGCACTGTGCGCAGCGCGGCCGTATTGGTCGACCCGGCGCGCGTACTCCCGGAAATCAGCAAAACCACCGTCACGCGATGCGGCAACCACCGGCCGCACGAAAATAGTCCTCCGGCGCCACCAGCCGTATCCGAAAGCATTCCGATACGCGAAACGGCGGGAGCGTCGGATGACGCTCCCGCCGTTTCGCGGTTCTGTTCCGGGTAGCGCTTACGCGTCCTCTTCCAGGAGGTTGCGGGTGCGGTTCGGGTCCACCGGGATGCCCGGTCCGGTGTTCGTCGAGACCGTCACCTTCTTGACGTAGCGCCCCTTGGCGGTCGACGGTTTGGCCCGCAGGATCTCGTCCAGCGCGGCGCCGTAGTTCTCCACCAGCTTGCTGTCGTCGAACGACGCCTTTCCGATGACGATGTGCAGGTTGGCCTGCTTGTCGACCCGGAAGTTGATCTTTCCGCCCTTGATGTCGTTGACCGCTTTGGTCACATCGGTGGTGACCGTGCCGGTCTTCGGGTTCGGCATCAGACCGCGCGGGCCCAGGACACGCGCGATACGGCCGACCTTGGCCATCTGGTCGGGGGTGGCGATCGCGGCATCGAAATCCAGCCAGCCGCCCTGGATCCGCTCGATCAGATCCTCGGCGCCCACGGCGTCGGCACCCGCGGCTTCCGCCTCGGCCGCCTTCTCACCGGCCGCGAACACGATGACGCGGGCGGTTTTACCGGTGCCGTGTGGCAGGTTCACGGTGCCGCGAACCATCTGGTCGGCCTTACGGGGATCGACGCCGAGCCGGATGGCGACCTCGACGGTCGCGTCCGTCTTGGTGGTGGAGGTCTCCTTCGCCAGCCGCGTCGCGGCCAGCGGCGAGTAGAGCTTGCTGCGGTCGACCTTCTCGGCGGCGGCGAGGTACGCCTTGCTTCGTTTTGCCATGTTTCTCTGTCCTTGTCGTGGTTCAGTTGTGGTTATCGGGCCTGGCCGGCCCTCCCACCGAAAGCGGGATCGCGAAGTACGACTTCGCTACGCCTATAACGACCTGTCGCATACGAACGCGGAGCCCGCAGCGAAGGCGAAGGGATCACACCTCAGCCTTCGACGGTGATGCCCATCGAGCGCGCGGTGCCCGCGATGATCTTGGCCGCCTGATCGATATCGTTGGCGTTCAGATCTTCCTGCTTGGTCTTCGCGATCTCGCGCACCTGGTCCATGGTCACCGTGGCGACCTTGTTGCGATGCGGCTCGGGCGAACCCTTCTGCACACCGGCGGCCTTCAGCAGCAGCTTCGCGGCCGGCGGGGTCTTCAGCTTGAAGTCGAAGGACCGATCCTCGTACACCGAGATCTCGACCGGGATGACGTTGCCGCGCTGCGACTCGGTCGCGGCGTTGTACGCCTTGCAGAACTCCATGATGTTGACGCCGTGCTGACCGAGCGCCGGACCCACCGGCGGAGCCGGGTTCGCGGCGCCGGCCTGGATCTGAAGCTTGATGATCCCGGCGAGCTTCTTCTTCTTGGGGGGCATCTTTCTTTCCTAGGGTGTGGTGTTCCTTGCTCTCTGCAAGCTCCGACCCGGGGCCACGGCCCCGGGAAAACACAGGCGCCGCCTAGATCTTGGCGACCTTGGTGAATTCCAGCTCGACCGGGGTCTCGCGTCCGAAGATGGAGACGAGCACCTTGAGCTTCTGCTGTTCGGCGTTGACCTCGGAGATGGTGGCGGGCAGGGTCGCGAACGGACCGTCCATCACCGTCACCGATTCGCCGACCTCGAAATCGACCTCGATGGTGGGCTTGGCCTTGGTCTCGCCGACGGTATCGGCACCGGCCGCGGAGGCAGCCGGCGTGGCCGCCTTCTTCTGCTGCGAGGCCGGAACCAGGAATTTCACCACTTCGTTGATGGTCAGCGGCGAGGGGCGCGAGGTCGCGCCCACGAACCCGGTGACGCCCGGCGTATTGCGGACCGCACCCCAGGACTCGTCGTTCAGATCCATCCGGACCAGGATGTAGCCCGGCAGCACCTTGCGGTTGACGCTCTTGCGCTGGCCGTTCTTGATCTCGGTGACCTCTTCGGTGGGCACCTCCACCTGGAAGATGTAATCCTCCAGGTCCAGGTTCTGCACACGGGTCTCGAGATTGGTCTTCACCTTGTTCTCGTAACCGGCGTAGGAGTGGATGACATACCAGTCACCGGGAGCGCGCCGCAGCACGGCCTTCATCTGCTCGACCGGGTCCGGCTCCTCCGCGTCGGCGGTTGCGGGTACGGCCTCGTCGGCAGCCTCGGGCTCGGCGTCGGACGCCGGCTCCTCGACGGATACGGCGGCCTCCTCGGCCGTCTGATCGTCGACCGGGAACTCGTCGGTGGTGTCGTTCTCCGGGGTGCTCACTGGGCACTCGCTTCCTGTGTCGTCACGTGCATCCTCTGCGTGCCGGGTTCGGGCGCGGCGTGGGACTTGCGTCCGGCCCGCGGCGCGGATCGGTTCACGGCGCCGGTGTCACCTGGCTAACCGAACAACCAGTCGACACCCTTGATGAACGCCAGATCCAACCCGCTGATGAACGCGACCATGAAGATCACGAACACCAGAACAACGGTCGTATAGGTGACCATCTGCTTCCGGTTGGGCCAGATAACCTTCCGCAGTTCCGCGATCACCTCACGCAGGAACTTGAACAAACGCACGAACGGATTGCGTGACCGTTCGCGTTCACCGCGGCCGGACTTCGACTCGCCCTTGCGGGCGGGCCGATCCAAGGTCGCGAGCGAACCGGTATCGGACGCGGAGGACGAGACGGATCGGCTACGGCGAGCGGAACGCTTTCCGCTCGGCCGCTGCACGGCGGCGGTGTCATCGCCGTCGTCGGCGCCATATCCGCCGCGGCGAGTGTCCCGCTCGTCGGTCACGTCGATCCTCTCTTCGTCGCCGTTATCCAGGGCAGGGGCGACAGGACTTGAACCTGCAACCTGCGGTTTTGGAGACCGCTGCTCTGCCATTTGAGCTACGCCCCTTCGGCTGAACCGGACTGTCGTGGTCCAGCCACATGCGATATTCAGTTGTCGGCGCTGGTGTCACACAACACGCGCGCCGCTCCGGCAGGTGCCGGCCCCATCGGCGGGCCGGTACAACCGGTCGGTCCGAGCCTACTCAGCCGGTACGGCCACTGGTCGGAAACCCCGCCTGGAACCAGCCTTGCAGAGCAGCGCGCATCGGCTGGTGACCCCAGAAACCCGAGTGTACGGCACGGTCGGCGGCAGAAGCCAATCAGGGTCGCTCGACCAGGTCAGGACAACCGAACCGTCGCGGTGGCCCGGCCGAAAATCTTACGGCCGCCGGATTTCGCCACGATGGCGATCACGGCGGTCCTCGTTTCCGGGTCCATGGACTTGACCTTGCCGGTGAACTCGACCTCGGCCGGTTCGGTAGCGCTCACGAACACCGGGCTGGTGAACCGGACGTTGTACTCCGCGACCGCGCCGGGATCACCCAGCCAGGACGTGACGAAACCGCCACCCAGGCCCATGGAGAGCATGCCGTGTGCGACGCAGGTGTCGAGATCCACCAGTTTGACGACCTCGTCGCTCCAGTGGATGGGGTTCGCGTCGCCGGAGACACCGGCGTAGTTCACCAGGTCACCGCGGGTCAGCTGGACGATCCGGGCGGGCAGTTCGTCACCGACGGACACCTCGTCGAACGGCCGGGCGAACCGGGTCGGCACCACCTCGCCGACAGCCGGCGCCGGAACGACGTGCCGGGTGCGCGGGGTGTGATCGGGAATCGCCGCGTCCATCCCGTGCATGAGCACCTTGCGGACGGCCTCGTTGAGGTTCGGATCGATATCGCCGCCGCTGCGGCCGACCAGCGTCGTGTAGGTGCTGAGCACGAGTTCGTTGTGCTGGTCGGTGACGATGTTCTTGGTGACGATGATGTCGCCGCCGAACGCCTGCCGGAAGGAGTGCAGGTGCACATCGCAGATCAACTGGTCGCCGACCACGATCGGGCGGTGGAATTCCAGGATCTGGTCGGTCTGCATGATCTGGCTCAGGTCGTAGCCGGTGACGACCGTCTCGAACAGTTTGCGCTGTGCCAGGATCCCGACGAGGGAGATGAAGGTGAGCGGGGCGACCAGGCCGTCGTAGCCGAACTCCAGGGCGACATCTTCGTCCCAGTGCGCCGGGTGGCCGTCCTGTACGGCCCGCGCGTATTCGCGCACCTTCTCGCGGCCGACCTCGTAGTAGTCGTCGACACGATAGTGGTGACCGACCATGGCGGCCGCATGGGCGGCGGGATCGAGATCCGTATCCGTCGCGACCGCTTCGTCTGTACCGGTGTTGATTGTCACGGGAGGACTGTACCTATCTGACCCCGCAGCACGGAGTCTGCACGGCGGCTGGGCGTCGGGCCCGTAGATAGAAGTCGGCGCGACCGAAAGGGCCGAGCAGCCGCCTGATCATCACCACGGCCGGCGATCGACCGCGGTGTCGGTGGTTCGAGGATCAGGACCCCACCGTCGAGTAGGAATACGAACGTCCGCGGCACCCCGGTCGCCGGACCGGGATCCGGCGAGAATCTACCACCGTGGTGCCGTGAACATCCGACACGCCGAAACTGCGCACGGACGCTCGGGACCCGCTGCTACGCAGCGGCGTCAGGCGAGGGTCAGCGAGATTCGCGATGCGCCCGGTGCGTGCCACAGTTCGGGCAGAACTTCTTCAGCTCCAGCCGGTCCGGGTCGTTGCGCCGGTTCTTCTTGGTGATGTAGTTGCGATGCTTGCACTGCTCGCAGGCCAAGGTGATCTTTGGCCGGACATCGGTGGACTTCGCGGCCACGATATGCCTTCTTTCCGGTCAACCAGAGGGTCAATCAGTATGGGTAGCGATGGCCGGACTCGAACCGGCGACACAACGATTATGAGTCGTTTGCTCTACCGCCTGAGCTACACCGCCTTATACGCCATCTGCGACGGCGACGCCGCGGCTTGGAGTGCCGAGTCGGGACACCACCGGCAATCCGGCGAGCCCCCTAACGGAATCGAACCGTTGACCTTTTCCTTACCATGGAAACGCTCTGCCGACTGAGCTAAGGGGGCACGACCTCTCGGCAGCGGGAACCGACGAAGTCCTACCCGTTGCCTCGAAGACTTGAACGAGAGTACACACTGACCACCGAGAGCACCAAACCGAGTGGTCAGAGCCTATTTTGTGGCGAACGGACCGGCTCTCGCCGCGGCCCGGACGACCTCGGACGAAGAAAACCCCCGCCGGTGTTCACCGGCGGGGGGCTTCCTGGTGGCAGGTGTAGGATTCGAACCTACGTAGGCTTTCACCGACAGATTTACAGTCTGCTCCCATTGGCCGCTCGGGCAACCTGCCTCGTACCGCACTCTCGATCTTTACGATCACTTTCCCAGTGCGCTGAGCAGGATACAACGAACCCGCACCCCGAATGCAAACCGGCTGGCCAGATGCCCGGGACTGCCCTCGATCGCCATGGCCGCACAGTGTCGCCGCATCGACCAGGTAGCTTGCGTAAGCACCCAGGGTGATCCAACAGTGAACAGGAGCGCAGTGTGGCCGATTCATCATTCGACATCGTCAGCAAGGTCGAGCGGCAGGAGGTCGACAACGCCCTGCACCAAGCGGAGAAGGAACTGAATACCCGCTACGACTTCCGGGGCACCGGCGCGGGAATCGAATGGTCCGGCGAGGACAAAGTGGTACTCACCGCGGATTCGGAGGAGCGGGTGAAGGCCGCGCTCGACGTGTTCAAGGAAAAGCTCATCCGCCGCGATATCTCGCTCAAGGCCTTCGATGCCGGCGAACCGGTCGCTTCCGGCAAGACCTACAAGATCACCGGCACCCTGGTCCAGGGCATCGACTCCGAGCACGCCAAGAAGATCTCCAAGAAAATCCGCGACGAAGGCCCCAAGGGCGTCAAAGCGCAGATTCAGGGCGAGGAATTACGCGTCACCAGCAAGAAACGCGACGACCTGCAAGCCGTTATCGCGCTGCTCAAAGGCGACGATTTCGGGATCGCCCTGCAATTCGTGAACTACCGGTAGCCGAACCCTCAGCGACCGGCCATCTGCTCCAGTCGCGCGATCCGATCCGCCATCGGCGGATGCGTCGAGAACAACCGGGCCATCCGATCGCCGGCGCGGAACGGATTGGCGATCATCAGATGCGACTGCGCGGTCAGCCGGGGTTCGGGCGGCAACGGCGCCGCCTGCACCCCGAGCTCCAATTTGCGCAACGCCGACGCCAGCGCCAGCGGATCACCGGTCAACTCGGCACCCGACTCGTCGGCCTGGTACTCCCGCGACCGCGACACCGCCAGTTTGATCAATGCCGCGGCGATCGGGCCCAGCAGGGAAACCAGCAGTACACCGAAGATATTCGGCCCGGAACCACCCCGATTCCCGCCGAACGCCGCCGCGAAATACGCGAAATTCGCCAGCCCGGAAATCACCGCGGCCATGGCCCCCGCAACCGAAGAAATCAAGATATCCCGGTTGTAGACATGGGAAAGTTCATGACCCAGCACGGCCCGTAATTCGCGCTCGTCCAGAATTTGCAGAATGCCGCTGGTACAGCAGACCGCCGCATGCCGCGGATTACGCCCGGTGGCGAACGCGTTCGGGGCATTCGTGGGACTTATGTACAGCCGGGGCATGGGTTGCCGAGCGGTGGTCGCCAGCTCACGGACGATCCCGTAGATGGCCGGCGCCTCGATCTCGCTCACCGGCTGCGCCCGCATGGCCTTCAGCGCGAGCTTATCGCTGTTGAAATACGCGTAACCGTTCATCGCCACGGCGAGAAGAACCGCGACGACCAGAATGGTCGTGTTCCGGAACGCTGCCCCCGCCAGGACTATCAGCGCGGAGAGCCCGACCATGAGCCCGAACGTTTTCATCCCATTCGCAAACCCGTGCCCGTGCATAGCACTCCTGTATACGTGGCGCGCGACCGGACGCGCGAATTTCGGCCAGAACCGCTACAGGAGGACAACGAGCTCAGGCACCCCGAAGTTCCGTGTTTATCGGCGGCGCCTTCGGCGCCGCGGGGTCGAGGCCCCCTCGGTCCCGCCGTTCAGCCGCCGAGACTCGCACCTGCCGCGCATGCGCTTC
>NZ_JBFAHF010000071.1:0-12931 GCF_040654015.1 Nocardia sp. NPDC050799 | reverse complement strand
GCGGGCGCCGGGGCGGCGGGCCCCCGGGCCCCCCGGGGCCGCTACACCGGAGGGCTCAGTTCAGCAGAGCGCTCAGCTCGAGCATCTGCTCCACCGCCGCCCACGATCCGTCGGGCCGGCCCGCCTCCTCCAGGAGAAGCGCGGACAGATCCTCCAGAGCGTCCGGTTCCAAGGCCTCGAGGCCCGCCCGGTCGATCCACAGGTGTGTGACCCATTCGTCGCCGAGCGCCGCGCCGGTGACCTCGGGTACGAGCACCACCGCCGCGCCCGCCGCGCCCGCCGCCACGATCTCCGCCACCGCGGCCGGGCCGTTGGTACGGCCGTACCGGAAGGTCCGGGATTCGTAGGTCAGCCCGGTCACGGTGTGTACTTCGGCCACCACGGCGGCCAGCTCGTCGTAGGACAGCACACGGCCACCGGCGCCGACGCACACCGGATCGCCACCCTGCAGCGGCCGGACCCGATCGGCGTAGGTCACCGGACGGGACGACTCCGCCGCGATCTCCGCGATACGCGCCGGATCATCCAGCACCAGCCAGTCGACATCCGGCGCGGCCGGCGGCGCGCCCGCCACGAGGCCGGCCTCGACCGACAGGCCCGCCCCCGCGGCGGCAGACACCGCGTCGGCGGGCACCAGCGCCGCACCCGCCTTGAGCACCGCCCAGGTCGCGACGGCCGCGTCGACCCCGCGTTCGAGCCGCAGCACCACACCGGTACCCGGCCCGTACCCGCGCCCGATCAGCACCCGGGCCAGCCGCGACGAACGCGCGTCCAGCTCCTGATAGGTGACCTCTTCCTCACCCCACACCACCGCGGGGGCTTCCGGATCGTCCTCCACCGACGCACGCAGCGTCTGTGGCAACGCGGTACCGGTGGTGGCAGCGGGTGCCACCTGCTGCGCGGGCGCCGCCATCCGGTCGCGTTCGGCGGTATCGAGGATATCGATCTCACCCACCCGGACCTGCGGATCGGCGGCCACCGCGGCGAGAATCCGGGCGAACCGGCGACCGAAGGACTGCACGGTCGATTCGTCGAACAGGTCGGTGGCGTACCCGAATACCGACCACAGTTCCCCGAAGCCGCCGTCGGCGTCCCGCTGCGGGTCGATACCGATCTGGAGATCGAACTTCGCGGCCAATGCCTGCTCTCCCAGCGCCTGCACACTCAGCCCGGGCAGATCCAGCGTGGGCTGTTCGGTGTTCTGGAAGGACAGCACCACGCCGAGGAGCGGGTTGTGCGCGGTGGCCCGGCCCGGCAGTACCGCTCCCACCACCTGTTCGAACGGGATATCGGCATTCGCGAATGCCGAGAGATCCGTCTCCCGGGCCTGCTCCAGCAGTTCGGCGAAGGTCATATCGGGTTCCACCTTGGTACGCAAAGCCAGGGTGTTGACGAACATACCGACCAGATCGTCGAGCTCCTGCTCCCCGCGTCCGGCGATCGGAGTGCCGACCACGACATCGCCGGTGTTGGTGAGCCGGGACAACAGCACGGCCACCGCGGCGTGCATCACCATGAACAGCGTGACGCCGTGCGCTCGCGCCGACTCGTCCAGCGAGCGGTGCACCTCGGCCTCGATGGCGAAACTCGTCAGCCCGCCGCGCATCGACGGTACCGGCGGACGCGGCCGGTCCAGCGGCAGCTCGGCATCCACGGCAACCCCGTCGAGCTGTTTCTGCCAGTACGCCAACTGGCCGGCGGCCGGCGAGGTCGGGTCGGTTTCGTCCCCGACCACCGCACGCTGCCACAGCGCGAAGTCCGCGTACTGCACCGGCAACGGCGACCAGCCCGGCGAATCACCACCGACACGAGCCAGGTAGGCCGTCATCAGGTCCCGGGCCAGTGGCGCCATCGAGGCACCGTCGGCCGCGATGTGGTGTGCGACGAACGCGAGCACATGTTCGCCGGGTCCGGTTTCGAGCAGCAGCGCCCGGACCGGTACCTCCTGGGTGACGTCGAAACCAACCGACATCAGCTCGCCGATCCGAGCCACCGGATCAGCGGCGGCAGCGACCTCGAGGCCACTGGCGAGAGCCTGCGCGGCCGGCAGGACCTCCTGATACGGGCGATCGCCGGGGCCGACCGGATACCGCGTCCGCAGCGTTTCGTGCCGTTCCAGCACATCCGCGACCGCCGCGCGCATAGCTGCGACATCCAGTTCACCCGTCAGCCGGATCGCCAGCGGAATGTTGTACGCGGGCGAACCGGGATCGAACTGGTTGATCAGCCACATGCGCTGCTGCGCCAGTGACAACGGCACCAACTCCGGCCGCGGCTGCGGCACCAGCGGTGCCCGCCCACCGGACCCGGCATGCCGCTCCACCCGCACCGCCAAACCGGCCACCGTCGAAGCCTCGAACAGCGCCCGCACCGGGACAGTCGTGTCGAGTGCCTTACCCAACCGCGCCGCCACCTGCGTCGCGACGAGCGAGTTACCGCCCAGCGCGAAGAAATCGTCGTCGGCGCCGACACGATCCACACCGAGCACCTCGGCGAACGTATTCGCCACGATCTCCTCGATCGGAGTCGACGGAGCCCGGAACGCTCGAGCCTCGAACACCGGCTCCGGCAGCGCTTTACGATCCAGCTTCCCGTTGACGGTCAACGGCAGCGCGGACAGTTCCACAAATGCCGACGGCACCATGTACGACGGCAACCGCCGCGCCAGCTCCGACTGAATCCGCCCCGTATCCAAGCCGGCCGCACCACTGGGCACCACATACCCGACCAGCCGGTCACCGGTCCGCGGATCCGACTTCGCCAATACCGCGGTCTGCGCGACCTCCGGCAACGCCAGCAACGCCGCCTCGATCTCACCCAGCTCGATCCGGAAACCACGAATCTTCACCTGGAAATCGGTACGACCCCGGTACTCCAGCTCACCATTACCGTCGAAGGCCACCAGGTCACCGGTGCGATACATCCGCTGCCCCGCCACGAACGGGTCCGCCACGAACCGATCCGCGGACAGGTCCGGGCGACCGAAATACCCGTGCGCCAACTGCGCACCGGCCAGATACAGCTCACCCGCGACACCATCGGGCACCGGCTGCAAACGCGAATCCAGCACATACACCCGGCTGTTCCACTGCGGCACACCGATCGGCACCGACACCAGATCGGCCTCGGTCACCCGATGGGTGGTGATCGAGACGGCGGCCTCGGTCGGGCCGTACAAGTTGAACAACCCGACACCCGGGAACTCGCCCAGCATCTTCTGCGCCGTCGCCGCCGGCAAGGCTTCACCGATCGCCAGCACCCGCCGCAACGAGTCCGGCAAACCGTCTGCGGTGCTCAGTAGGGCATCCAGCATCGACGGCACCACCGTCAATGTCGTCACCCGCTCACGACGCATCAACTGGTTCAGATACGACGGATCGCGATGGCCTTCCGGCTCCGCGATCACCATCCGGCCACCACTCACCGCGGCGGTCCAGAACTCCCACACCGACAAATCGAACGTCGCCGCAGTCTTCAACAAGATCGCATCCGTGGCATCGAGTGCGAATTCGTCGGTGATGTACCGCAACTGATTCACGATCGCCGCATGCGGCACCGCGACGCCCTTCGGGCGACCCGTCGAACCCGACGTGAAGATCACATACGCCGTATTCGAAGCACGCAACGGCGCCACACGCTCGGCATCGGTCACCGGCGAAGCCGCGAAACCACCGAGATCGAGAGTGTCCACGGCCAGCGACGGCACACCGTCGCTCACCACGCCGTCAGCACTGGTGGTCAGTACGCACACCGGTGCCGCGCTGTCCAGGATGTAACCCGTACGCTCCGCCGGCTGATCCGGATCCACCGGCACATACACACCACCGGCAGCGGCGACCGCATACATCGCGACCACCAGATCCACCGACCGCCGCACCGCCAGCACCACACGATCCTGCGGACCCACACCCTCCGCGATCAGGAACCGCGCCAGACGATTGACCCGCGCACCCAACTCCGCATAAGTGATATGGGAACCATCCGCGGCCACCAACGCCACCGCATCCGGCGTAGCTGCCACCGACGCATCCAGCAGCGACACCAACGTCGCCGCCGAATCCAACTCCCGGCCCGTAGCGTTACGAGCCCGCAGCGCCTGCCGCTCGGCGGACGCCAAGATCTCCACATCGCCCACCGGAACCAGCGGATTCGCCACGATCTCGCCGAGCAACCGCACGAACCGATCGACCATCACCTGCGCGGTAGCGCGGTCGAACAGATCGGTGGCGTAGGTCAGATGACCATGCACACCGAGGGGAGCGCCGTTGTCGTCGTAGCCATCGGCAACGATCAGGTGCAGGTCGAACTGCGAGACCTCGGTATCGACATCCAGCCCCGATACCGTCAGCCCCGGCAACTCCAGGCTGGACTGCGCCAGGTTCTGGAACGAGAGACCGACCTGGAACAACGGATGCCGCGCGGTCGACCGCGCCGGATTCAGCACCTCCACCAAACGCTCGAACGGCACATCCGCATGCGCGAACGCCGCGATATCGACCTCACGCTGGCGGGACAGCAGGTCGGCGAACGACTCACCGCGATCCAGCTCGGTCCGGAACACCAGCGTGTTCACGAACATACCGATCAGATCATCGAGCGCCTGCTCACCACGACCCGCCACCGGCGTACCGATAGTGATGTCATCGGCACCCGACAACCGCGACAACAACACCGCCAACGCGGAATGCACCACCATGAACAGCGTCGCATTCTGCTCTCGGGCGACCCGCCGCAGCCCGGCGTGGATCTCGGCGTCGATAGCGACCTCGACCCGGCCACCGGTGAACGACTGCACCGCCGGCCGCGGCCGATCCGCCGGCAGGTCCAACTGGTCGGGCACACCCGCCAGCGCGGACTGCCAGTACTCGACCTGCCGCGCGGCCAGCGACTCCGGATCGGCCTCATCGCCCAGCAACTCACGCTGCCAGATGCTGTAGTCGGCGTACTGCACCGGCAACGCCGCCCAACCCGGCGCCTCACCCACGACCCGAGCCGCATACGCGGTGATCAGATCGCGGGTCAGCGGGGCCACCGACAAACCGTCACCGGAGATGTGGTGGACCACCATCGCCAGCACGAACTCACCGGTCGCGCCCTCGCCGGCCGTGTCGCTGACCTCGAACAGCGCGACCCGCAACGGCACCTCGGCGGTGACGTCGAAACCGGTCGACACCAGTTCCGATACCGCGGCCACCACGTCGGCGGCGGCCACCGCGCGCACCTGCAGTCGCGGCGCGGCGTCCCCGGCCGGTAGCACCAGCTGCACCGGACCGGAATCGGTCTCCGGGTAGATCGTCCGCAAGACCTCGTGCCGGCCCACCACATCGGCTACCGCCGCACGCAGCGCGTCCACATCGAGGTCGCCGGTCAACCGGATCGCCATCGGAATGTTGTAGGCGACCGAATCCCGATCGAACCGGTTGAGGAACCACATCCGCTGCTGCGCCAGCGACAACGGCACCTGCTCCAGCCGCTCCCGCGCCGCCAGCACCGGCAGATCACCACGCCCGGTGGCGGATTCCGCGGCGGCAGCCAACGCGGCCACCGTGGAGGCCTCGAACAACAACCGCACCGGCACCGTGGTGTCCAACGCCGCACCGAGACGCGCCGCGACCTGGGTCGCGATCAGCGAGTTACCGCCCAGCGCGAAGAAATCATCATCGGCACCTACCCGCTGCACACCCAGCACATCGGCGAACACCCCCGCCACGATCTCCTCGATCGGCGTCGAGGGAGCACGGAACTGCTTGGTCTCGAACACCGGCGCCGGCAGCGCCTTACGATCCAGCTTGCCCGAGGTGTTCAACGGGAACGCATCCAGTTCCATGACCACAGCCGGGATCATGTACACCGGCAGCACATCACGCAGATCATCGAGCAGGGCAGCCGATACGATCTGCGCACCAGGAGCGGGAACCACGTAGCCGACGAGTTGCTCACCCAGATCCGACGCCGCGACGGTCACCACAGCCTGGCTCACCGCGGGCTGCGCCAGCAATGCCGATTCGATCTCACCCAGCTCGATCCGCTGACCACGGAACTTCACCTGGAAATCGGTACGACCCAGGTACTCCAGCACCGGCAGCGACTCGGTCCGGCCCGCTGCCTCGACCTCGGTCCGGCTCCACCGCACCAAGTCACCGGTCCGATACATCCGCTGACCGGCATCGAAGGGGTTCGCGACGAAACGGTCCGAACTCAGATCCGGTCGCGTCACATACCCGCGAGCCAACTGATCACCCGCGAGGTAGAGCTCACCCGTGACACCGGCAGGGACCGGCCGCAGTCGTGAATCCAGCACATACACACGGCTGTTCCACTGCGGCACACCGATCGGCACACTGGTGGTTTCCTGACCGGTGGCCTGCCAATAGGTGATCGACACCGCGGCCTCGGTCGGACCATACAAGTTGTGCACAGCAGCACCGGAAATCGCATGCATCGCCGTCACCGTCTCCGGCGGCAGGGCTTCACCGATCACGAACACATGCTCGAGCGACGGAATCGAACCCGCGGGAGTGTGGGCGGCGAACACACCCAACATCGACGGCACGAAATCCGTCACCGTCACTCGCTGCTCAGCGATCGTGCGCGCCAAATATTCGGTATCCCGATGACCATCCGGAGTCGCCACCACCAGATGCGCACCCGCCGCCAACGGCAGGAAGTAACCCCACAAAGACACATCGAACGTCGTCGCCGTCTTCTGCAGATACACATCGTCTGCACCCAGCGGATACTGCGACAACATCCACGCGACCTGGTTCACGATCGCCGAATGCGGGACTGCCACACCCTTCGGGCGCCCGGTGGAACCGGATGTGAAGATCACATACGCCGTATTCGACGGCTGCAACGACCCACGCCGGTCCGCATCGGTGACCGGTGCAGTGCCGTACCCATCGAGGTCGAGGGTGTCCACAGCCAGCACCGGCACTTCCGCACCTTCGGGCACCGCACCGACATCAGCCGTGGAGGTCAGCACACACAACGGCGACGCCGTCTCGAGAATGTAACCGATCCGCTCCGCCGGATGCGCCGGATCCAACGGCACATACGCACCACCGGCCGCGACGACGGCGTACATCCCGACCACGAGATCGATCGACCGCGAAACAAGCAGACCCACCAACGTCTCCGGGCCCACACCCTGCGCGATCAGATGCCGCGCCAACCGGTTCACCCGACCAGCGAACTCGCCATAGGACAGACTCGTCCCCTCGAACGAAACCGCCACCCGCTCCGGATACGCCACAGCCGCGGCATTGAACCCGTCCAGCAGCAACCCGGCCGGGAGCGCATGCTCGGTCGCATTCCACTCCGCCAGCATCTTCGTGCGCTCGACCGGCGCCAGGATCTCCAGATCACCGACAGCCGTCTCCGGCGCCGCCACGATCTCCCGCAGCAGACCCACGAACCGCTCCGCGAAACCCGCCACCGTGGCGTGATCGAACAGGGCGGTGGCATAGGTCAGGTACCCGGCCACGCCGTTCGGGGCCCCGGCGGTGTCGTAGGAGTCGCCGAGCAGCAGGTTCAGGTCGAACTGGGAGATCTCGGCATCGAAATCCACCCCGGAAACCGTCAGGTCCGGCAGTTCCAGCACGGAGGCGGCCAGGTTCTGGAAGGTCAAGCCCACTTGGAACAGCGGATGCCGCGCGGTGGATCGTGCCGGATTCAGCACCTCCACCAAACGCTCGAACGGCACATCCGCATGCGCGAACGCCGCGATATCGACCTCACGCTGGCGGGACAGCAGGTCGGCGAACGACTCACCGCGATCCAGCTGGCTCCGGAACACCAGCGTGTTCACGAACATACCGATCAGATCATCGAGCGCCTGCTCACCACGACCCGCCACCGGCGTACCGATAGTGATGTCATCGGCACCCGACAACCGCGACAACAACACCGCAAACGCGGAATGCACAACCATGAACAGCGTCGCGCCCTGCTGCTGCGCCACCCGCACCAAACCGGCATGGGTTTCCGCATCGATCGCGACCTCGACCCGCCCGCCCGCGAAGGACTGTACGGCCGGACGTGGCCGATCGGTCGGCAGATCCAACTGATCCGGCACCCCGGCCAGCGCCGACTGCCAATAGGTGAGCTGGGCGGCCGCGATCGACTCCGGATCGGCCTCGTCACCCAGCAACTCGCGCTGCCAGATGCTGTAGTCGGCGTACTGCACCGGCAGCGGCGCCCAACCCGGCGCCTCGCCGGCAGTACGCGCCGCGTAAGCGATCATCAGATCCCGCGTCAGCGGACCCACCGACAAGCCGTCACCGGCGATATGGTGCACCACCATCGCCAGCACGAACTCGCCGGCCGCACCGGCCGCGGGCTCGACATCCACCACAACTTCGCCGGCAGTCGCGTCGACCGCGTCATGCACCCGGAACAATGCGACCCGCAACGGCACCTCGGCCGTCACATCGAAACCGGCCGACGCCAACCCCGCCACCGCCGGAACAACATCTCCGGCCGCGACGGAACGCACCTCGAGTCGCGGTACGGCGTCACCGACCGGCAACACCCACTGCACCGGCCCCGCCTCGGTCTCCGGATACACCGTCCGCAACACCTCGTGTCGCGCCACCAGATCCGTGACGGCCGAGCGCAACGCCTCGACGTCGAGGGCACCCGACAAACGGATCGCCATCGGCAAGTTGTAAGCGGCCGAATCCTGATCGAACCGGTTCAGGAACCACATCCGCTGCTGCGCCAGCGACAGCGGCGCGGCACCGACAACCTCTCCCGAGGGCAACGTCCGCGTCGGACGCTGCTGCGGCACCAACGCCACCCGACCGCCCGAACCGGCCTGCTCCTGGATCCGGGCAGCCAGCACCGAAACAGTGGCGGCCTCGAACAGCAACCGCACCGGCACCTGGGTATCCAGCGCAGCACCCAGTCGAGCCGCGACCTGGGTCGCGATCAGCGAGTTACCACCCAGGGCGAAGAAATCATCATCGGCACCCACCCGCTGCACACCCAGCACCTCGGCGAACACACCCGCCACGATCTCCTCGATCGGCGTCGACGGAGCCCGGAACTGCTTGGTCTCGAACACCGGCGCCGGCAACGCCTTACGATCCAGCTTCCCGGAGGTGTTCAACGGGAACGCATCCAACTCCATGACCACGGCCGGAATCATGTACACCGGCAGCACATCACGCAGATCGTCGAGCAGGGCAGCCGACACGATCTGCGCACCCCGAGCAGGAACCACGTACGCGACGAGCTGCTCACCCAGATCCGACGCCGCGACCGTCACCACGGCCTGACTCACCACCGGCTGCGCCAGCAACGCCGACTCGATCTCACCCAGCTCGATCCGCTGACCACGGAACTTCACCTGGAAATCGGTACGACCCAGATACTCCAGCACCGGTTCGATCCGGCCCTCGACCTCGGCCCGGCTCCACCGCACCAGGTCACCGGTCCGATACATCCGCTGACCGGCATCGAAGGGGCTCGCGACGAAACGGTCCGCCGACAGATCCGGACGGGTCACATACCCGCGAGCCAACTGATCACCCGCGAGGTAGAGCTCACCCACCACACCGGCGGGAACCGGCTGGAGACGGGAGTCCAGCACGTATACACGGCTGTTCCACTGCGGCACACCGATCGGCACACTGCCCGACTCCGCACCGGTCGCCTGCCAATAGGTGATCGACACCGCAGCCTCGGTCGGACCATAAAGGTTGTGCACAGCCGCATCCGAAATCGCATGCATCGCCGTCACCGTCTCCGGCGGCAGGGCTTCACCGATCACGAACACATGCTCGAGCGACGGAATCGAACCCGCGGGAGTGTGGGCGGCGAACACACCCAACATCGACGGCACGAAGTCGGTGACCGTCACCTCTTGCTCGGCAATGATCTCCGCCAGGTAAGCCGGATCCCGATGACCATCCGGAGCCGCCACCACCAGGTGCGCACCCGCCGCCAGCGGCAGGAAGTAACCCCACAGAGAAACGTCGAAGGTCGTCGCGGTCTTCTGCAGATACACATCCGACGTATCCATCGGATACTGCGCCAGCATCCACGCGACCTGGTTCACGATCGCCGAATGCGAGACGGCCACGCCCTTGGGGCGACCCGTCGAACCGGATGTGAAGATCACATACGCCGTATTCGACGGCCGAACAGCCGCCACACGGTCTGCATCGGTGACCGGTGCAGTGTCGTAACCATCGAGGTCGAGGGTGTCCACAGCCAGCACCGGCACATCCGTGCCCTCGGGCACCGCACCGGCATCACCGGTGGTCGTCAGCACACACAACGGCGACGCGGTATCGAGAATGTAACCGATCCGCTCCGCCGGATGCGCCGGATCCAACGGCACATACGCACCACCGGCCGCGACCACCGCATACATCCCGACGACCAGATCGATCGACCGGGAAACCAGCAACCCGACCAGCGTCTCCGGGCCCACACCCTGCGCGATCAGATGCCGCGCCAGCCGGTTCACCCGACCCGCGAACTCGCCGTAGGACAGACTTGTCCCCTCGAACGAAACCGCCACCCGATCCGGATACGCCGCAGCCGCGGCATCGAACCGATCCAGCAGCAGCCCGGCCGGGAGCGTGTGCTCGGTCGCGTTCCACTCCGCCAGCACCTGGTCCCGCTCGACCGCGGCGAGAATCTCCAGATCCCCGACCGC
This sequence comes from Nocardia sp. NPDC050799, assembly GCF_040654015.1. Taxonomy (NCBI): domain Bacteria; kingdom Bacillati; phylum Actinomycetota; class Actinomycetes; order Mycobacteriales; family Nocardiaceae; genus Nocardia; species Nocardia sp. NPDC050799. The sequence continues at coordinate 2,262 of NZ_JBFAHF010000071.1, read as the reverse complement.
CGTCTCCGGCGCCGCCACGATCTCCCGCAGCAGAGCTACGAACCGATCCGCGAAGCCCGCCACCGTGGCACGGTCGAAGAGATCCGTCGCATAGATGAACTTCGCCGAGACACCGTGGGCGGCGGCCGCACCGGCACCTGCCGGACCCATCAGCTCGCCGAGCTCCAGCACGAGATCGAACTTCGCTGTCTCGATCGGTGACTCGAGTCCGCTGATGGTCAGGCCGGGCAGTTCCCCGGCGACCTGCGCATTGTTGTTCTGCAGCGACAGCATCACCTGGAACAGCGGATGCCGGGCCTGCGAGCGGGCCGGGTTGAGGACCTCCACCAAACGCTCGAACGGCAGGTCCGCGTGCCCGAAGGCGGCCACGTCACTGCTGCGGACCGTTTCCAGCAGTTCGGCGAAACCGACGCCGTGGTCGATCGGCGTCCGCAGCGCCAGCGTGTTGACGAACATGCCGATCAGATCGTCCAGCGCACGTTCACCACGACCCGCCACCGGCGTGCCGACGACGATATCGGTCTCACCCGACAACCGGGACAGCATCACGGCGAAGGCCGCGTGCACAACCATGAAGAAGGTGACGCCATGGGCGCGGGCGAGCTCCACCAGTTCGGCGTGCACGGTGTCGTCGATAGCGAAGGTGTAGGTGGCGCCCTGCCCGGAGGCCACCGCGGGCCGCGACCGGTCGGCCGGCAGGTCCAACTGCTCCGGAATACCGGCCAGCGCTTCGGACCAGTACCTGACCTGCGAGGCGATCACCGACTGCGGATCGTCCTCCGAACCCAGGACTTGGCGCTGCCACAGCGTGTAATCGGCGTACTGCACCTCGAGCGGCAGCCAGCCCGGCTCGCCACCCTCGATGCGGGCGCTGTAGGCCGTGAGCACATCGCGGGCCAGCGGTCCCAGGGAGAAGCCGTCCGACGAAATATGGTGCACGACGAGAACCAGGACGTGCTCGGTCGGATTCGTCTCGAACAACCGGACCCGGAAGGGCACCCCGGTGGTCACGTCGAAACCGGCCGATACGAACTCGGCCACCCGGGCGAACAGATCGGACTCCGCGACCTCCACCGGGGTGAGATCCGGGATCACCGCCGAGGTCGGCAGCACCTGCTGGAACGGCGTGCCGTCCACATCCGGGTAGAAGGTCCGCAGCGCTTCGTGCCGCGCCAGCACGTCGGCGATCGCGATCTGCATGGCCTGGCGGTCGAGCAGACCCGACAACCGCACCGCGATCGGCATATTGTCCGCGGCCGAGGCCGGATCGAACCGGTTCAGGAACCACATCCGCTGCTGCGCCAGCGACAACGGCACCCGCTCCACGACCTCGCCCGTCTCCAGGACCTGGGTCGGACGCGGTTGCGGCACCAGCGCCACCCGGCCACCCGCACCGGCATGGGTCTCCGCGCGGGCGGCCAGCGCCGCCACGGTGGATGCCTCGAACAGTTCCCGGACCGGAAGTTCGGTGTCCAGTGCCACCGACAATCGCGCCGCCACCCGGGTGGCGCTGAGCGAGTTACCGCCCAGCTCGAAGAAGTCGTCGTCCGCACCGACCCGCTCGGCACCCAGTACCTCGGCGAAGGTCGCGGCCACGATCTCCTCGACCGGAGTCGACGGCGCCCGGAACACTCGCGCCTGGAACACCGGCGCCGGCAACGCCTTGCGATCCAGCTTCCCGGACGCGTTCAGCGGGAACTCGTCCAGTACCACGAACGCGGCGGGCACCATGTACGACGGCAGCACCTCCGTGAGGTCCTCACGCAGATCCTCGATATCCAGCGGCGCGCCCGGGGCGGGCACCAGGTAGGCGACAAGCTGGTCGCCGGTGCGCGCGTCACCACGCATGACCACCACGGCCTGCCCGACCTCGTCCACACCGGTCAGCGCCGACTCGATTTCGCCGAGTTCGATGCGCAGACCACGCAACTTCACCTGGAAATCGGTACGACCCAAATACTCCAGCTCACCGGACGCGGTCCACCGCACCAGGTCACCCGTGCGATACATCCGCTCGGCGACCTCGAACGGATCGGCCACGAACCGATCCGCCGACAGATCCGGACGCGCCACATACCCACGCGCCAACTGGGTACCGGCCAGATACAGCTCACCCGCGACACCGACAGGCACCGGCCGCAACCGGGCATCCAACACATACACCCGCGTGTTGAACACCGGAGCACCGATCGGCACCACCGCGGTATCCGCATCCGTCACCTCATGGAAAGTGACATCGACCGCAGCCTCGGTCGGACCGTA
>NZ_JBFAHF010000070.1:0-14852 GCF_040654015.1 Nocardia sp. NPDC050799 | reverse complement strand
CAGGCCTCCAATGCCGCGAGCAAGGCCGGATTGTCCGGGCTCACCACCGAACTCGCCGTGCATGCACCGTCCCGGGCCGACGCGAGGCTCAACTGCCCAGCGGGCATTCGATCGCCGGAGTGGCGATGTGCAAGCCGCATTTCAAAATATCGCCGCTCAGATCGATGACCTCGGTCACCACTCCGCCGCCGGCCTCCTCGGCGCGCTCGCCGGCTTCCTCGGCGCGCTCACCGAGCTCGTTCTCCGGGGTGCGGCTCTCCGGTTCGTTCTCCGAACCACCCTGGTCGGCGAGCGGGAACTCACCCGGCGCCGCCAGGGCCACCGGTGCCGACAGCACCGCCGGGCCGGCGGACAGCACCACAGCCGCGGACACGGCGAAGAACACGGTGCGCACAGATTTGCGCGGGGACATATCGCATCACATCCTCGGGTCGGACGATCGGTCGTACCAAGTAACGCATACGAACAGGTCTGACCTGGGGAATTGCCGCTCGGCGCGCGGGGAGCGGGCCGATCCGGCTCCGCGCCGCCCGGCTCAGGCGGTGACCGGGGCGGTGACCGCGCCGGTCAGCCGGACCAGATCGGCGGGCGCGACCTCGATCTCCAGGCCCCGCCGTCCCGCACTGCACAGCACCCGATCCCAGCCGAGCGCGGAGTCGTCGATCACTGTGGGATGGCGTGTGCGCTGTCCCAGCGGAGAGATACCGCCCAGAACGTAACCGGTCCCGCGCTCGGCCCGGGTCCGGTCGGCCAGTGCCGCCTTGGGCGCCCCCAGCGCCGCCGCCGCGGCCTTCAGTGACAGCGTGCCCGGAACAGGCAGTACCGCGACCGCCAGCGCTCCGGTGGACAACTCCAGCACCAGCGTCTTGAAGATCTGCCCCGGTTCGACACCGAGACGGGCGACCAGCACATCGACCGCTTCGCCACCGTAGGTCCCGGCGCGCGGGTCGTGGTCGTAGCTGTGCACGGTGTGTGCGGCACCGGCGGTGACCAGTGCCCGGATCGCCGGAGTGGCGGCTGCTGCCATGGGCCGGACCCTACCCGGGGGGCGCCGACCCGGTCTGTGAGGTGACTTTCCCATGGTCGGGGAACACTTCGCGCGCACAGTGAGTTGTACGCGGCAGAAACAGCGCATCGGACGGAACAGACGGTTCCGCTGGTGCGGCCCCGCGCACGAGTGAAGGAGTGACGGTGCCCGTTCTCGTCGAACCACGCCCGGTCCACCATGATCCGGCTCCGGCGCGCACGCGGTTCTTCCCGCAGTTCACGCTCCCGGTAGATTTGGCAGGTAAGCCGATCGAAGGGACAGGTGTGACGAGCGAGGACGACGTGGCGACCGACACCGGCGCCGACGCGCGGCCTGCCGGGCAGCCGGAGACCGACGCCGAACTGGTTCAGCGGTTCGAGCGGGACGCGCTACCCATGCTGGACCAGCTCTACGGCGCTGCCCTGCGGATGACGCGTAACCCCGCCGACGCCGAAGACCTGGTCCAGGAGACCTATGTCAAGGCCTATGCCGGTTTCAAGTCCTTCAAAGAAGGCACCAACCTGCGGGCCTGGCTCTACCGGATCCTCACCAACACCTACATCAACTCGTATCGGAAGAAACAGCGCCAGCCCGCGCAGTACCCCACCGAGGAGATCACCGACTGGCAGCTCGCCGCCACCGCCGAACACAGCTCCACCGGCCTGCGCTCGGCCGAGGTCGAGGCCCTCGACGCTCTTCCCGACGACGACATCAAGGCCGCCCTCGTGCAACTGCCCGAGGAGTTCCGGATGGCGGTGTACTACGCCGATGTCGAAGGGTTCCCGTACAAGGAGATCGCCGACATCATGGGCACGCCGATCGGTACGGTGATGTCCCGGCTGCATCGCGGACGGAAACAACTGAAGGGTTTGCTCGCCGATGTGGCGCGCGAACGCGGGTTCAATCGCAACGCGTCCGAGTCCGGCGATGCCGATACCGCCGCGGCGGTGCGCCAGGAGGTCAAGCAGTGAGCACCGAGCACGACCCCGATATGGAGCTCGACTGCACGGCGGTACTGGCCGACGTCTGGCTCATGCTCGACGGCGAATGCGACGACCGCACCCGCGAGCGGCTCCAGCACCATATGGACCACTGCGCACCCTGCATCGAGGCCTACGGCATCGAAGAGAAGATCAAGAGCATGCTGCACCGCAAATGCGGCGGCGACAAGGCCCCCGATTCGCTGCGCGAACGGCTCACCGTGGAGATCCGTGCGGTGACCTTCCGGGCCGGCGATCTCCCGGCCGACCCGAACCGGGCCTGATACCGGCCCACCACCCGGACACCGAGCGGCCCGCACTTCCTGGGAAGTGCGGGCCGCTCGTGGTCTGTGCCCGGCCTCAGCCGGTCGGCTCAGGCGTTGGGACGCTTGCCGTGATTGGCGGCATTTCCCTTACGGCTGCGCTTCTTGCGGCCACGCTTACCCATCGGTAGCTCCCTCCTGGGGACATATCCCGCGACTGCGGGGAGTACATGTTGATCCCGGCCATTCTTCCATGTGTGGTTGGCTGTACCGACGGCGGTACAGCGGGCAGGGCCCCCGCTACCGGAGCGAACCGAGCGAACGGGGTGTCATGGCGGAAGAAGTGCGGGCGGAGATGGTGTCCACGGTGCTCACCGTCGAGGTCGAAGTCGGGGAACAGGTGGCGATCGATCAGACCCTCGTTCTGCTCGAATCCATGAAGATGGAGATCCCCGTGATCACCGAGGTCGGTGGCGAGGTCGCCTCCATCGCGGTCACCCCGGGCCAGGTGCTCCAGCAGGGCGACCTCATCGCCGTCGTGCAGTAATTTTGGCGCGCTGGCGCGCGCGGGGTCGAGGCCCCCTTGGTCTCGCCGTTCGGGCCTCGAGACTCGCGCCTCCGGCGCATGCGATGTCCGGCGGGCCGTTCAAAGAGTGCGACCTTTGAGCACCTTCGGCCAAGGGGCGAGACGGGCCTCAACACCTTTGAGGTGTCTCGCAAAACTCGACGCATGTGGTTGCGTCGGCATTCGATGTCCGGCTCCGAGGCCGAGACTCCGCCCTGCCGACCTCGCATCTGTTTCCCTCCGAGGAAGGTCCACGTTCCCGGTGCCGAGTCCAGCGAGGCCTTCGAAGGGTAGAGGCCCGTCCCGCCCCTTAGCCGAAGGTGCTCAAAGGTCGCACTCTTTGAACGGCCCGCCGCACATCGCATGCGCCGAAGGCGCGAGTCTCGGGCGCTGACCGGCGGGACCAAGGGGGCCTCAACCCCGCGCGCCGAAGGCGCGCCAAAATTACAGTATGTCGACACTGAGTGATTTGCTGGCCGAGCACACCGATCTGCCCGGGGTGGGGGTGGATCATCTGCAGCGGGTGGTCGGTGACTGGCAGTTGCTCGCCGACCTGTCGTTTTCGGATCTGCTGCTGTGGGTGGGGGCGGGGCCGGTCGGTGACGGCGCCGATATCGTGTGTGTCGCCCAGTGCAGGCCGACCACCGCGCCGACGGTGCATCTGGAGGATCTGGTCGGGACCACAGCCCGGTATTCCGAGCATTCGCGGGTGTTCGAGGCGCTTACCCGTGGGGAGATCGTGCGCACCGATACCGAGGGGGAGGCGCAGGGGGTCTACCATCCGCATCCGGTGCACGCGATCCGGGAGGCGATTCCGGTGCGGTGCGGCGACGATGTGATCGCGGTGCTCAGCCGGGACACCGACCGGCAGCGTTCGCGGGTGCGCAGCGGGCTCGAGATCGCCTATGTCGCGTGTGCCGACGACCTGTGCCAGATGATCGCCGACGGGACGTTCCCGACCACGGAGGATCGCGCTGCCACCCATTCCAGTCCGCGGGCGGGCGACGGGTTCATCCGGCTCGATACCGAGGGGATCGTCACCTATGCGAGCCCGAACGCGCTGTCGGCGTATCACCGCATGGGGTTGCAGGCCGATCTGGCGGGCCAGGATCTGGCCGTCACCACCCGGTCGCTGATCACCGACCCGTTCGATGCGCAGGAGGTGGTGGGGGATATCCAGGCCGCTCTGGCGGGTCGTACCGGACGCCGGATGGAGGTGGAGGCGCGGGGGGCCACCGTGCTGCTGCGCACCCTGGTGTTGCGGCCGCACGGGCAACTGGCCGGGGCGGCGGTGCTGGTCCGTGATGTCACCGAGGTCAAACGCCGGGACCGGGCGCTGCTCAGCAAAGACGCCACCATCCGCGAGATCCACCACCGGGTGAAGAACAACCTGCAGACGGTGGCCGCGCTGCTGCGGCTGCAGGCCCGTCGTACCGAGAACGACGAGGCGCGGGTGGCGCTCACCGAATCGGTGCGCCGGGTCACCTCCATCGCGTCGGTGCACGAGATGCTGTCCATGTCGGTCGACGAGGAAGTCGATCTGGACGAGGTCGTCGACCGGCTGTTGCCGATCATGGCCGACGTCGCCACGGTGCATACGGCCCGGATCACGGTGCGGCGGACCGGATCTCTCGGCGTCTTCTCCGCGGAACGGGCGACTCCGCTGGTCATGGTGCTTACCGAATTGGTGCAGAACGCTATCGAGCACGCCTTCGACGGCGGGCAGAACGGCACGGTGACCATCCGCGCGGAGCGTTCCGCACGCTGGCTGGACGTGATCATCAGTGATGACGGGCGAGGGCTGCCGGAAGGATTCAGCCTGCAGTCCTCGGACAGTCTCGGCCTGCAGATCGTGCGCACGCTGGTGACTGCGGAGTTGGGCGGTACCATCGGCCTGCATCCGGGGGCCGATATCGGCACCGACGCGGTACTGCGCGTGCCGCTGGGGCGCCGCTCGGCACGGTGATACCTGACGGAAACTCGCCGGTATCAATTATGCACACCTGTGATCACCTGTGGTCGAAAACACCGCGAGGATTTCTGGGGCTGTATTCCGGCAAAGTCCGTCAACCGTGCCGCCGTGCCATAGAAAAGATTCAGCCCGGCACCAGAATGCTGGTGCCGGGCACTCGCGACTTCCCGGACCGGGCCGGGTCCGGTAATCGCTTCCCTGCGCTCTAGACGGAGGTCCGAGTGCGGGTACGCGCATTGCGGCGCTTGAGCGCACGCCGCTCGTCTTCACTCATTCCGCCCCATACGCCGGCGTCCTGCCCGGAACCCAGAGCCCAGGACAGGCATTCGGCGGTAACAGGGCAGCGAGCGCAGACCAGCTTGGCATCGGCAATCTGCGCGAGCGCAGGACCACTGTTGCCCACCGGGAAAAACAGCTCAGGGTCCTCGTCGCGACAGATGGCCTTATGGCGCCAGTCCATTCCTTCTGCTCCTTAGTTGGGCGCCGCTACCGGGCGCCGATTCGGTTGGTGGGTCGTTCACTTGTGCGAACTCAATGTTTCCGCACGGTTGCTTGTGAATGCTTTCACGAACACCGTAGATGTCAATAGGTATCCGATGCACCGTGGGGAAGCTCACGCACTGAAGTCCCGCATCGGGGACCTGCCGCAGTCCTTTGTACTCGCCTACGCCGGTTTCTGCAGCACAACGAGATGTATTTCCCGAATGCGTCAGTTCAAACCGGCCGCGGGGCGACCACGTCCAGGACGTTGGATACAGCGGTGAAATCCACCACGTCGCGTTCGCCGATGAAGTCGCCGTCGATTTGCAGCCCGATGGGATCAGCACTGGTGATGCGCACCGACGGCACGTCGTCGTCCCGGAACAATTTCCGCGACTTCGGCTCGGAGTGCGGCGACAGCAGTTGTGTCGCCAGGCGAAGTGTAGGCAGTAACGCCAGGGTTCGCACGGCGAACACACCGAGTCCGGTTTCGAACCGGGTACCCGGATTGGTACACACCGGGGTCGTGTTCAGATAAGTCCAGGGACTGGTATTGGTCACAAAGGCGTAATGAACACCGGAAACGGGCTCGCGGCCGGGCACGTGCACCGTGACTTCGGGCCGGTCCTGTTTGGCGCGGAAAAATTGACGGACGGTCGTGCGCACATAGCGTGCCGGTGTCGCGGCATGCCCCTTGGCCCGCGCCATGTCGATCGCGGCACATACATCGGCGTCCAAACCGACACCCGCACTGAAACAGAACCAGCGATCATCGGTGAGCCCCAACCCGATTCGGCGGTCCGCGTCACCGGCCTTGAGCAGATCGATCAACTGATTGGTGGCCGCCACCGGATCCGGCCGGATAGCGAGCGACCGCGCGAACACATTGGCCGAACCACCGGGAATTATGCCGAGCCGCGGCCGCCACACCTGCCCGTCGTCCACCTCCGGCAGCGGGACGAAACCGTTGATGGTCTCGTTGACCGTCCCATCCCCGCCGTGCACCACGATCAGATCCATCTCATTGGTCGCCGCCCACTGCGCCAGCTCCGCGGCATGCCCGCGATGCTGGGTGTGCGCCACCGTCAGCTGGGTCCGGCTCTCGAGCGCGTGCGCGAGCAGATCTCGCGTGGCCGCCGTGGTAGAGGTCGCATTGGGGTTGACGATCAACAACGTCCGCACCTACGCACCTTAATGGAACGAGCTGTGCTCATGGCGGCGCCTCCGGCGCCGCGGGGTCGAGGCCCCCTCGGTCCCGCCGTTCAGCGCCCGGGACTCGCACTCGGCCCGAGTAGGTGAGCACCTTGGCCGCAGGTGCTCGATGGTCGCGTTCCTCGAACGGCCCACCGCACATCGCATGGGATGTGCGGTGGGCCGTCCATAGAGTGCGACCGTCGAGCACCTGCGGCCAAGGGCGGGACGGGCCTCGACCCTTTGCGGGCCTCGCCGAACTCGGCACTCGGAAGGTACGGATGGTTGTAGAGGCGCCTGATGTCCGGTGCTTGCCGTGGCGGGTCGGGGTAGCGATCACGTGACGCTGTGGGGTGGGGTGGGGCTGTGTCCACCTAAGCTGGCCGGGTGGTCGAGCGAAAAGACGTCGGTGGTGTGCCCGGGACGGTCCGTGGGGCCGGGGGGTTGGTGACGCTGGAGGGCGCGGTCGCGGTGATCGTGGCGGCGGTGCTGATCGTGCGGGCACTGCTGGGGCATCGGGAGGACGAGATCAGCGGCTACGGCACGGCCATGTGGTTCGGGATTCTGGGCGGCGCGGTGCTGGCTTCCGGGATCGGCCTGCTGTTCGGGCAGCGCTGGGGGCGGGCGATCGCGGTGATCACCCAGCTGCTGCTGTTGCCGGTGGTGTGGTCGCTGCTGTTCGGGTCGGGGCAGCCGCTGTACGGAACCGCGCTGGGAGTGGTGGCGCTGGGAGCGCTGGGCCTGTTGTTCGCGCCGCCGACCTCGCGCTGGGCAGCGCAGGAGTACGGGGTGACCGGCGAGGAATGAGCGGCGCCGCGATTCACCGGTCCGCGGCGGTCGCCGCGGTATCGGCCAGGGCGGTGAGTGCTTCGCCGGCGAGCCGGTAGCCCACCCAGTCGTCCTGGACGCGCGCGCCGAGTGATTCGTAGAACCCGATCGAGGGCGTGTTCCAGGTGAGCACCGACCAGCTCACTCGGCTGTAGCCGTGGGTCCGCGCCTCGTGGGCGAGCGCCGCGAGCAGCGCCCGGCCCAGACCGCTACCGCGGGCCGCGGGGGTGACGTACAGATCCTCGAGATAGATCCCGTGCACGCCGTCCCAGGTGGAGAAGTTGCGGAACCAGATGGCGCAGCCGCTGATCACTTCGTCCAGCAGCGCCACATGGGCGAAAACCGCGGGCTCGGGACCGAACAGCGCGGTGTGCAGTTGGTCGGTCGTGAGCGTGCATTCGTCCCGGGCTCTCTCGTATTCGGCCAGGCCGTAGACCAGATCGACGAGGGCGGGCACGTCGGCGGGAGCGGCGCGGCGGATGAGCGGGGCGGAGGTCACGGGCGCGGAATCCTTATCTGGTCGTGGGCCGGGGCCCGGGAGAAAGCGTGGCGGGCCGGCCGCCCGCGGAAAATCATTCGAGGGTGCCGGCGTGCAGATTGTGCGCCCATAACGTCGGGTCCTCGTGTTCGTGGCCCAGGACGCTGACCGCGGCGGTGGTCAGCGCGAACCGGCGTCCCTCCCGGACCTCGAACCCCAGCCAGCGGGCGATGAGGGCCCGGGAGAAGTGCCCGTGCCCGACCAGGACCACATCCCGGGTGCCGAGAGCGGCGGCCGCCCGGCGCAGCACCCGGTCGGCGCGGGCGCCGATCTGTTCGGCCGATTCGCCACCGGGAATCGTGCCGGTCCACACCGTCCAGCCGGCGTCCCGGGTGCGGATCTCGGCGGTGGTGCGGCCCTCGTAGTCGCCGTAGTCCCATTCGGCGAGGTCGGGATCGATCTCCGGGTCGGGTAGCCCGGCCAACTCGGCGGTGCGCCGGGCACGCACGCGAGGACTGACGTAGACCAGCGGATCGCGCAACCGCAGCGTGGCCAGCACCCGGCCTGCTGCGGTGGCCTGCCGGGCACCGGTATCGGTCAGCGGCAGGTCGGTGCGGCCGGTGTGGCGGTGCCGCACCGACCAATCGGTCTCACCGTGGCGGACCAGCACCACACGGGCGTCGTCGGAGCCGGGCATACGGTCCATCATGCCCGGCCGCCGGGCGATCGCGGCGATCCGGGACCCCGCCGGTGCTGGGCGTCAGGTGGCGAGGGTGAGCACCACCAGCGGTACCGGATGTTCGGTGGTGGCCTGGAAATCGGCGAGCAACGGATTGTTCGCCAGTACCCAGTCCGCGAATTCGTCGTACTCGGCGCCGGTGAGCACCCGGGCGGTGCCGTGGTAGATGTGATCGCCCAGTTCCACGATCACCGCCGGATCCGCGCGCACATTGTGGTACCAGGCGGGGTAGCCACCCTCGATGAACGAACTGATGTACAGGGTTTCGCCGCGGTACAGCGCGCCCAGCGGGACCACATGCCGTTTACCGGTCCGCGCGCCGGTGGTGGTGAGCAACAGCAGTTCGGCCTCCGCGTAGGCTCCGCCGACCCGTCCGCCGTTGGCCCGGAACTCCCGGATCACCTCGGTGTTCCAGTCGGCCGGGCCCTGCTCGGTGTACTGGTTCCACGGGGCGTCGGGATCGTCGTAACGGAGACGGTCGGCCACAGGGGCCGCATCGAGAGGTCGCGCTGCTTCGGTCATGGCGCGCAGTCTGCCGGAGTGCACCGACAGAAAACGGTTCACCGCAAGGGTTTTGCGGGCCGCTCGGTATCACTGCGCGGTGCGTCGACGGTCGCGGGGTCGGCGAGGGCCACGAGTTGACCGTCGCGGTGTTCGAGCACCGTGGTGCCGAGTACACCGAGCGAGATCGGGCCGCCGCCGTAATCGGGCCGCGTCACCGGGATGCGGTTGGTCTGCGCGCCGGTGGCCGGGTCGAGGGCGGCGATCGCACCCGGTACCGGGAGCAGCAGTTTCCCGGCCATCGGCACCGGTGGACCGAGCGCGTCCGCCGCGGTCCACATCGGTTCGAACGTAGTCGCCTGCAGGGCGATCACGCTGTTGCCGGTGAACACCAGGAACGCGGAGGCGGTGCGTACGGTCGCGGCGGTCCGGTCGAGCGGGGCCGAGAGTTCCTGCACCACGAGGGGATTGCCCTTGGCGTCGAGGATCGTCAGTCGCGGCGCCTCGGGTTCGGGTCCGTCGGTGCCGGGCTGGTAGACCGCGATCCGGTTGTCCGACACCGCGATCACACGCGCGTCGGCGGATGCGGCGCCCGCGCCCTCCAGTAGTCGTGACCCGTACTCCTCGGGCACATTGTCGTCCTTGGGGGCCGGCGCCAGCACGGTGATCCGGTCCGCCGGCTCGCCCGGGCAGCGTTCCAGTACCACCAGCCGGGATGGGCTGGAGGAGGCCGACAGCAGCGCGCAACCCTTCCGGGGCTGGGTCTTCCAGTTCTCCTTGGCGTCCACATGGCCGTACTCGAGGGTGCGCACCAGATCCGACCGCCAGACCTCCAGCCGATCGGGACCCTGGGCGAGGACGTAGGTGCCGTCGACCGACAGTCGCACCTGACCGTCCATATAGCTGCTGCGAGCGGTCCGGCGTTGCCCGTCGGCACCGGAGACCATGGTCGTCTCGCTACAGCCGCGGTCGGTGCGGTAGACGGCGACGACCATGCCGAACTGGGATTCCACTCCGCACAGCGGCAGCTCGCGGGTGTAACGCCACACCTGTTCGCCGGTCCGCGGATCGTGCCCGATCACACTGCCGTCCGCCCCGGTGACCGCGACGCCCTCGGCGGTGAGCGCCCGGCCGGTCGCCGTATCGGTCGCGCGCCACATCTCCTGGAGTTTTCCGGGTAATTTCGCGGCGGGCTGCGGCGGCCGGGCCGGCTCGCCGGCGACGATCGACTCGGTGTTCGCCACCCCACTGGTCGCCCACGCCACGATCACCGCGACCACCACGAACACGGCTATCGCGGCTGCGGTGATGACGTCGGCGCGCGTTCGCCGCTCGGGTGCGAGCACGTAGGCGAGCGTAACGGATGGCTGGTACCGCACCCGACGGTGCTCGGGAGCCCCCATACCGGTGTCCCGGCTCCGGATACACCACGAGCGCCGGCGGTATCGGTCACCGCCGGCGCTCGTGGTTCGCTCGTCAGGCCTGCGCCGCTGCGTTCTCGGTCACCGGCGCCGGGCTGTCGGCGGTATCGGCACGCGGGGCGCCGTCACCGCCGTTCTCGGCGTCGGCCGGTTTACGGCGCCGGCGGCGGCGGGCGGGCTTGTCCGCGCCGCTGTCCCCGGACTCGGCCGCCGCGGTATCGGACGCGGCCGCCGGCGTATCGGATGCACCCGAACCGTTGTCCTCGGCTCCACCGGACTCGGTATCGGCCGGACGCCGCCGGCGGCGTCGCCGCCGCGCGGGTGCCTCGGCCGGCTGTGCCTCGTCGTCCGGGCCGGTCCCGGCCGGCGCGTTGGTCTCGGTCGTGGTCGCGTCCGCCTCGACCGGTTGGCCGCCGCGGGTGCGCCGGCGGTTGCGCTTGCGTGGGGCCCGCTCGGGCCGCTCCACCACCATGGCATCGGGATCGCGCTGGGGTTTGTGCGCGCCGACGGTGCCGGTGACGCCTTCCGGGATGCCCAGATCGGCGAACAGGTGCGGGGAACGCGAATAGGTTTCCACGGGGTCGGGAATGCCCAGCCCGAGCGCGGCGTCGATGGACGCCCAGCGGGTCAGTTCGTCCCAGTCGATCAGCGTGACCGCGACACCGGTGCGCCCGGCCCGGCCGGTGCGGCCGATCCGGTGCACATAGGTCTTCTCGTCCTCGGGGCACTGGTAGTTCACGACATGGGTCACATCGTCGATATCGATACCGCGTGCCGCCACATCGGTCGCGACCAGGACATCGATGCTGCCCTTCCGGAATTTCGTCAGGGCTTTCTCGCGTGCGATCTGCCCGAGATCACCGTGGACCGCGCCGACCGCGAAACCGCGTTCGGCCAATTCGTCGGCGACCTTCTGCGCGGTGCGTTTGGTGCGGGTGAAGATCATGGTGGCGCCCCGGCTCTCGGCCTGGAGCACCCGCGCGACCAGTTCACTCTTGTCCAGCGCGTGCGCCCGGTACACGAATTGCGCGGTGCGATCGTGTACCGCCGAATCATGGGGTTCCTCGGCGCGGATATGGGTCGGCCGGGTGAGGAAAGTGCGGGCCAGGGTGATGATCGGACCGGGCATGGTCGCCGAGAACAGCATGGTCTGCCGTTTGTCCGGCACCATGCCGAGAATGCGCTCGATATCGGGCAGAAAGCCCAGATCGAGCATTTCGTCGGCCTCGTCCAATACCAGGACGCCCACTTTGCCGAGGATCAGATGCTGCTGATCGGCCAGGTCGAGCAGGCGGCCCGGCGTACCGACCACGACATCGACGCCCGAGCGCAACGCCGCGATCTGCGCTTCGTAGGGGCGACCGCCGTAGATCGAGGTGACCCGCAGCGGACCCTTCTGGTTCGTGAGGTATTTCGCCGCGTTCTCCAGGTCCTGGGTCACCTGGATGCACAGTTCGCGCGTCGGCACGATGACCAGGGCGCGCGGGGTGCCGTCCAGCGGCGTGGTACCGGATTCGGTGGTGCTGATCCGGTGCAGCAATGGAACTCCGAAACCGAAGGTTTTACCCATTCCGGTACGGGCCTGGCCGATGAGATCCTCGCCGGCCAGGGCCAGGGGCAGGGTGAGTTCCTGGATTGCGAAAGTGCGTTCGATACCGATCTCACCGAGCGCGCGCACGATTTCGTCGCGTACTCCCAATTCGGTGAAAGTCGGTGCGGTGTGTGCGGAGTCCAACTCGGCTGTCAGCAGCGTCTCCGCCAGACCGGGTTCCGGTTCAACTGTGATCTTGCTCAGGTTCGTGCCTTCCCTCGTTATCGCGCTACACGCGCACGAGGCGTGGGGCGGACCGGCCGGTCCGCGACGACCACGGATCCGCCCTGCGATACTCACCCGGGCCGCCGCCGGATGTCGGCAGGTGCCCGGATGAGGGCAGCGAAGCTCGGGCATCGGCGCAGCGCATCGGTGATGCGGATCTGGTGCGCGCACATTTTCCGTGGACCCCGGAGAATTCTTCGCCACCGCACGGCGCACCCGGGGTGCGCGGCTTTCGGCGCTGCCGGTTCTCATGGATCGGCTGAATTCTTCCGTTGTCCGTCGCGATTGTAGCGTGCTATTGTTCCGCGCTCCGAAAGGCGCTCGCGCGAATCCGCTGGACGTTGATCTTTTCGGTGTTCCCTTCCGCTGAGCAGTCCTGCGCGGCAGAGCGTTTCGCCCGGTGTGGCAGGTGTTCGTACATACCCGGAGACCATCGTTCGTGCGAAGTGATTCGGCACACACCCGGCAGGTCGGCCATCGGCATAACTGGTACCGCCGTATACATCTATGAGAGATTCGTGCCGTGAGCATCGCAGACCGAGGTATCGCCCTGGCCGATCGCGCCGTCCGTGCGGTGGACCCGGACGGCGAGCTGTCCCGGACCGTCGAGCGGGCCGCGCGCAACGCCTGGGCGCTGACGTTCGGTGACGGCGTGGAAGGGCGCCGCCCGACCCCGGCCACGGTGCTGTGGGACGAACCGCATCGCCTGCTCCGGCGTTTCGAACCGGCCCTGCTCGCCGGGACGGCCGACCCGGCGGCGGCCGCGGTACTGCTGGTGCCGCCCCTCGCCGCGCCCGCGAGCTGCTTCGATCTGCGCCCGGGCCAGAGCCTCGCGGAGTTCCTGCTGGAGACCGGCCGCGCGCCGTACGTGATCGACTACGGCGAGATCACCTACGCCGACCGCCGGATGGGCTTCGACGACTGGGTCTACGACATCCTGCCCGAGGCGATCCGCCGCACCGCCGCCGATCGGGCAGCCGCCGGCGGCGAGCCGGAGGTGGATCTGGTCGGTTGGTCGCTGGGCGGCACCATGGCGCTGCTGACCGCGGCAGCGGACAGTGCGCTGCCGGTGCGGTCGATCACCGCGGTCGGGGCACCGCTGAACTACCGGGCGATGCCGATGACCCCGCAGCTCGCGGCGGCCGCCCGGCTCACCGGTACGGGCGACGCCGTGGGCGCGGCGCTGCGCGCGGTAGGCGGTGTTCCGGCGCCCCTGACCCGGCTCGCATACCGCATCACCGCCTGGGACCGGGAGGTCAAACGGCCCTGGTTCGTGGCCAACAATCTCGCCCGCACCGAATCCCTGGCCCGAATGGAGGCCATCGACCGCTTCATGGCCGATATGCCCGGTTATCCGGGCCGCATGTACCAGCAGCTGTGGAACCGGCTGGTGCTGCGCGACGAAATCGGCCGCGGGGTGGTCGATTTCGGGCGGGGACCGATCCGGCTGGCCGATATCGGCGCTCCGGTACTGCTGGTCGGCGGGCCCGCCGATGTCATCACCCCGGCCCGTGCGGTCGAGCACGGTCTGCGCACGCTCACCGGGGCGAAAGCCGTCCACTACGAGACCGCGCCCGGCGGGCATCTCGGCATTCTCGCCGGCGCCACCGCCCGCGCGACGACCTGGACCTATCTCGACAAGTTCCTCACCACACCGGTGTGAGCGCGGCATCACCTCACGGTGGCGTACTACGCTGGAGTTCCATGGGAGCACAGTCACCGGCCGGGCTGGGTGTTACACCGAGCGATTCGTCCGCTTCGCCGATTCCGGCCGATCATGCCGGGGTGACCGACTTGTTCGCGGTACTCGCCTACGGCGAGATATCCGCGTTCTACCGGTTGAGCGAGGAAGCCACGCTGTCACCCACCCTGCGCGGCAAGGTCGCGGTGGCGCGGATGGCGGCGGCCGAACTCGCGCATTTCGAACGACTCGACGTGGCACTGGCCGCGCGAGGCGCCGATGTGTACGCGGCCATGGCTCCGTTCACCCGGGCGCTCGACGACTACCACCGTTCCACCGACCCCTCCACCTGGCTGGAGTCGATGGTCAAATTCCATGTCGGTGACGGTATCGCCGCCGACTTCTACCGCGAGATCGCCGGTGCGCTGAGCCCGGACGTGGCGGCCGTGGTGCGGGATGTACTCGCCGACACCGGCCATTCGGAATTCGTCGTGGACGAGGTCCGGCGCGCGGTCGCGGCCAGCCGGTCCGAACGAGACCGGCTGACGCTGTGGGGCCGGCGCCTGCTCGGCGAAGCGATCACCCAGGCCCAGTACGTGATGGCGCAGCGCGACGAACTCACCGAACTCGTCCTGGCCGCCACCGGGGACCTCAACGGGATCGCCACGCTGTTCGAACATATGCAGAGCGCCCACGCCGAACGGATGGCGGTACTGGGTCTCTGACGTTTCGACACGGCCGGACGTGAGCCTCTCCAGGCCGGTCCAGGCGCACGACAGCATGCACCTTCTGTCTATTCCGGATGGTCTACCTCTGTGGTCGGGGCCCGCCCCCGATTCTGGACCGACGGAGCGAAGGAGCGCAGCGACTGAGCGGAGGAGGGAAGAATCGGGGTCACAGGGCCCCGACC
>NZ_JBFAHF010000069.1:0-16284 GCF_040654015.1 Nocardia sp. NPDC050799 | reverse complement strand
AGGGTCCCCGCCTGTGGGGGGCGGGCCTGCGCCCGCTGTTGGGGGGGGGCGGGGGTGGCGTCTGGTCGACCTTCCGAGAAGGTCGACCCACTGGTCGTTTTCGAGTTGGGGCCGCGACGGTTGTCCGTTTCCCGGCAAGCCTGTCGCGGCCCACGCAGTAATTCGAAGAGGCCAAGCCGCCGCGCCGACTCCCAGGCCGCCCGGTCGTGCGCGGCGACGGCGCGCAGGTGCCAGACGTCCCGATCTCCCCGTGAAGTATGAGAGCGGCGGCCGGTCCGGCGCATTGCTGGTCCATCGACGTTCCGGCAACCTCTCGGTCCGCATCCGGGCAAGGCTCGGTACATGAGCAACGGGGGCTCGCGGAACAAACCCCGGGATGGGGGCGTTGCAGCAGGCATCGGTGGTTCTGGCATACTGGGCCGCCGTGCGTCTGCGAATCGCGCAGACAATCCCGCCTGAAGTCGGTTCCGGTTCACGTTCGAGGTAGATGCCCGAGCGACCCGGCGACCAATATCGAGAGGACACCCATGAAGGCAGGAATTCACCCGACCTACGTCGACACCACGGTGGTCTGCGGTTGCGGTAATACCTTCCAGACCCGCTCCACCAAGGAATCGGGACACATCACCGTCGAGGTCTGCTCGCAGTGCCACCCGTTCTACACCGGCAAGCAGAAGATCCTGGACACCGGTGGTCGCGTGGCCCGCTTCGAGGCCCGCTACGGCAAGCGTGCCAAGAAGGAAGCCGACGCCAAGTAGCTTTCTCGCCAACGCCCGGTCCTGCCCAGTCGCAGGCCGGGCGTTGGTGTTTTTCTGCCCGCCCTTCCCGCGTCGTCCTTTCGAGTAGGAGCCACGTTCATGGCCGAGAAAACCGCACCGTCCGCGATCGACGATGTGCTGGCCGAATACGCCGGACTGGAAACCCAGCTGGCCGACCCGGCCCTGCACAACGACCCGGACGCCGCGCGACGGGTCGGGAAGCGGTTCGCCGAACTGGCCCCGGTGATGACCACCTACAAGAAACTCTCCGCCACCCGCGACGACCTCGAAGCCGCCCGGGAACTGGCCGCCGACGATTCGGCATTCGCCGCCGAGGTCCCCGGCCTCGAGGAACAGCTCGAAGAACTCGAGAAACAACTCGCCGATCTCCTCGCCCCCCGCGACCCGCACGACGGTGACGATGTGGTGCTGGAGGTGAAGTCCGGTGAAGGCGGCGAAGAGTCGGCGTTGTTCGCCGCCGACCTGGCCCGCATGTACGTCCGGTACGCCGAACGCCGCGGCTGGAAAGTCGAGATTCTCGACGCCGCCGTCTCCGACCTCGGCGGTTACAAAGAAGCGACACTGTCGATCAAAAGCCGCGATGCCGCCCGCGACGGTGTGTGGTCGCGGTTCAAGTTCGAAGGCGGCGTGCACCGGGTGCAGCGGGTGCCGGTCACCGAATCGCAGGGCCGGGTCCACACCTCGGCCGCCGGCGTCCTCATCTACCCCGAACCCGACGAAGTCGAAGAAGTACAGATCGACGAAAGCGATCTGCGCATCGACGTCTACCGCTCCTCCGGCAAGGGCGGCCAGGGTGTCAACACCACCGACTCGGCGGTCCGCATCACGCACCTGCCCTCCGGGATCGTCGTCACCTGCCAGAACGAACGCTCGCAGCTGCAGAACAAGGCCCGCGCCATGCAGGTCCTGGCCGCCCGCCTGCAGGCCCTGGCCGAAGAACAGGCCGAACAGGAAGCCGCGGTGGGCCGGGCCGGGCAGATCCGCACGGTCGACCGCTCCGAACGCATCCGCACCTACAACTTCCCGGAGAACCGCATCGCCGACCACCGCATCGGCTACAAGTCCCACAATCTGGACGCGGTCCTCAACGGCGAAATGGACGCCCTCCTGGATGCCCTGGCCACCGCCGACCGCGCCGCCCGCATGGCCGAGTAGCTGTGTTTATTTGCGGCGCCTTCGACCCCGCGCGCGCCGGCGCGCCAAAAACACAGCCCTCTCCTCGACCCCGCGCCCGGCAACCCGCCAGAATGTCACGGTGACTCGCGTTCAGCTCCGCCCCGTGCTCGCCGAGGCGATGGAAGTTCTCGATGCCGCCGGAGTGCCCAGCCCACGGGTGGACGCCGAGCATCTCGCCGCGCACGTGCTGGGTGTGGAGCGCTCCCGGCTCCTGCTGAACCCGCTGATCGGAGCGGAGCAGCTCGCCGACTTTCGGGCGCTGGTGGCGCGCCGGGCGGAGCGAGTACCGCTGCAGCATCTGACCGGGCGCTCATTCATGGGTGAGATCGATCTCGAGGTGGGACCCGGCGTTTTCGTGCCCCGCCCGGAGACCGAGTTGTTGTTCGCCTGGGCGCTCGCCCACCTGGAGGCGGTCCGCCACGATCACACACCGGTGGTGGTGGATCTGTGCACGGGTTCGGGCGCGCTCGCGCTCGCGGTGGCCCACGCCCGGCCCGATGCCGATGTGCACGCGGTGGAATCGGATCCCGGCGCACTGAGCTGGGCCCGCCGCAACGCCGACCAGCGTGCCGCCGACGGCGATACCCCCATCACCCTGCACCACGACGACGTGACCGACCCGCATCTGCTCACCGAACTCGACGGTTACGTCGATCTCGTCGTCGCCAACCCGCCCTATATACCCGACGGCGCCGAACTGTCCCCTGAGGTGGCCGGCCACGACCCGCACCGCGCCCTGTTCGGCGGCCCCGACGGCCTGAACGTGATCCGCCCCCTGGTGCCGCTCATCGGCCGACTGCTCCGGCCGGGTGGGGGAGCGGCGATCGAGCACGACGACAGCAACGGCGGGGAACTCGCGCGCCTACTGGCGGCGGACGGGCGATTCACCGGGATCGTGGAGCATCCGGACCTGGCCGGGAAGCCACGGTTTGTGGCCGCTGTACGGGTGAGCTGACCGGTTCCATTCGCGGCCGTGCGAGCGCCCACCCCTTATGAGGTCGGCTTGTTCGTTTGGGCAGGGTTGTTGGCGTAGCTGCGCGAATACAAGGTCACACCAGGCGCTCGCCTCAGCACCCGATCGGGACATCGAAATGCCGACGTGACCCGTTGCGTCGAGTTTTACGAGACACCTCAAAGGGTTGAGGCCCGTCTCGCCGTTCCGGCCTCGAAGCGCATGCGCGAAGCGCGAGTCTCGAGGCCGGAACAGCGAGACCAAGGGGGCCTCAACCCCGCCCCGCCGAAGGCGGGGCCATACTATTGTGCGCGTGAGTACCGTCTACGACTGCGCCGATCCCGACTCGCGCGCCGCCGGCCTGGCCGCGGCGACCAGTGCTCTGAGATCGGGGCGGTTGGTCGTAGTGCCCACCGATACGGTTTACGGTCTGGCTGCCGACGCGTTCGATTCCGCTGCTGTCGCGTCGTTGCTGGCGGCCAAGGGCCGGGGGCGGGATATGCCGGTGCCGGTGCTGGTGGGTTCGTGGAACACGATCGACGGCCTGGTGTTCTCGGTGCGGCCGCAGGCTCGTGAGCTGATCCGGGCGTTCTGGCCCGGAGGGCTGAGTATCGTTGTGCAGCAGGCTCCTTCGCTGTCCTGGGATCTCGGTGAGGCGCGTGGCACGGTGATGCTGCGGATGCCGTTGCATCCGGTGGCGCTGGAGTTGTTGCAGGAGGTCGGTCCGCTGGCGGTGTCCAGTGCCAATATTTCCGGTAAGCCCGCGGCCGAGAATGTGTCGCAGGCGCGGGATCAGCTCGGCACCCAGGTGGGTGTATTCCTGGACGGCGGTCCGGCCCAGCACGCGAAGCCGTCCACCATTGTCGATCTCACCGCTGATCAGCCGCGGGTCCTGCGCGCGGGCGCGGTGCCGACCGAGGCGGTCGCCGAAGTGCTGGGAGTCACCGCCGAGTCGTTGATCGGGTCCGTCGCGCGGTGAATGTAGCGGTTTCGATGAGGATGCGGGCGGTACCCCCGGTCGCGGGGTGGTGGTCGGCGCGATGACCGGTTACGGTGCGGTCGTCCCGCTGCGCGAGCTGCTGCTGGTGTTGCTGATCTCGGCGGTGGTGACCTTTCTGGCCACCGGCGGGATCCGGATGCTGGCGATCGGGTTCGGCGCGGTGGCCATTCCGCGTGACCGCGATGTGCACGTGAAGCCGATCCCGCGCATGGGCGGGGTGGGTATGTACATCGGCGTGGTGGCGGCCGTTTTGTTCGCTCATCAGTTGCCGGCGCTGCGCCGCGGCTTCGATTACCGGCCCGATATCGCCGCCGTGCTGGTCGCGGCGACGATCATCGTCGGGGTCGGGATCGTGGACGATCGGTGGGGCTTGGACGCGCTCACCAAATTCGCCGGTCAGGTCACTGCCGCCGGAGTGATGGCGGTGATGGGCCTGGGCTGGTACCTGATCTACGACCCGTTCAACAACAGCACCGTCGTCCTCGACGGATTGCAGGGCGGCCTGGTCACCGTCGCGGTCGCGGTGACCCTGATCAACGCCATGAACTTCGTCGACGGCCTGGACGGGCTGGCCGCAGGCCTGGGCCTGATCGCTTCGTTCGCGGTGTTCGCTTTCGCGGTCGGCCTGCTCACCGAACAGGGCGGTTCGGTGGACAGCTATCCGCCCGCGCTACTGGCCGCCGCCATGGCCGGGGCCTGCCTCGGGTTCCTGCCGCACAATTTCTCGCCGGCCCGGATCTTCATGGGAGATTCCGGATCCATGCTGATCGGGTTGGTGCTGGCCGCGGTGTCGACCAGTGCGTCCGGCCGGATCCCGCTGCAGGGTTACGGGCCGCGCGATATCGTCGGCCTGCTCTCGCCGCTGCTGCTGGTCGGCGCGGTGATGTTCATTCCGGTGCTGGATCTGCTGCTGGCGATCGTGCGCCGGGTGCGGGCCGGGGTCAGCTTCTCCACGCCCGACAAGATGCATCTGCACCACCGGCTGCTGCAGATCGGGCATTCGCAGCGCCGGGTGGTACTGGTGATCTACCTGTGGGTCGGCATCCTCGCGTTCGGCGCGGTCGGCACCTCGGTGATGGACCGCCGCGTGGTGGTGCTGATGATGGCCGCCGGCCTCCTGTTCGCGCTGGTCGTAACCGCTGTTCCGGGGTTGTGGCGGCGGCAGGCGCGCCGGGACGCGGCGGGCTCGGCTTCCGACTCCGGGTAGAGTTCGGGCCGTGTCCACGAGTTCTGCCGGTCCCAGCACCCCCGATAGCGCCGATGCCCCGCTCCGTGCGGCGTTGCGCTATGGACTGATCGGTCTGGTTGTTTTGACGGTGCTGGCGGCGGCCATCGCGACAGCGCTGGCCGGAACCGCCGGACTGTGGGGCGCGCTGCTGGGTGCCGCGATCGGTGGGGGTTTCATCCTGACCACGGCGGTGGTCGTGCTGCTCGGCGCGAAACTTCCGCCGTCCACCGCCGGGCTGATCATGCTGGTCAGCTGGGTCGGGAAGCTGCTGGTGGCGCTGATCGTCGTCGCCGTTCTGCAACGATTCGAGTTCTACGACCGGGTGGCGCTGTTCCTGACCGTCGTGGGGGCCCTGGTCATCGTGCTGGGGGCCGAAACTTACGGTGTATTGCGACAGAAGGTCCCCTATGTAACCGTCTCTGAGCAGGGTGGAAAAGGAGACTCCGACCAGGGCTGACCAGGATCTACGACAATTTGTCGTAGATTACCTCGCCCCCGCTACACGTTGTCGTAGTTCTCTTGGTAAAGTGTTGGTAAGCAAGCGACTAAGCCAGGGGCGCCGACCCGGTCCGACCAGCTACCGCTATGCTACTGCCGTGCCGTGCTCGTAAAGGGCTCGGTTCTGCATGTCGACGATGTCGCCGACACACGTACAGACGCCAGCGCGGATCGCCGCTACAGCTGCTGACGACCTCGAGCCGACCTCAGTCGACCCACATTGATCGTCAATGTCCGATCGAACCGCGGGAGCGAAAACATCCCGCGGCCCGAACACGGGAGAGAACGCTGAGCGTCACTACCTTGGCCGCGGAGTTTCACGCGCCGTCGCTAACCGACTTCTTCCCTCCGGCGGTGCTGTTCGAAGGGACCCCCTTCGAACTCGATCGGCTGATGCTGGTCCGGCTCGTGATGACCGCCGTCCTGATCGCCTTCCTGTTCCTGGCGTTCCGGACCCCGCGAATCGTGCCGAAACGGCTGCAGAATGTCGGCGAAATGGGCCTGGTCTTCGTCAAGGAGCAGATCTGTGACGAGATCCTCGGCAAGGAAAACGGCCGCAAGTTCTTCCCGCTGATCGCGACGATCTTCTTCACCGTCCTGTTCCTGAACTTCTCGGGTGTGATCCCCGGTCTGAACATCTCGTCGAACGCGCGTATCGGCATGCCGCTGGTACTGGCCGTGATCGCGTACATCGCGTTCAACTATGTGGGCATCAAGAAGTACGGCTTCTTCACCTATATGCGCAGCAGCATCGTCGTTCCGAATGTTCCGCCGGCCATGCACGTGCTGCTCATTCCGATCGAGTTCATCTCGACCTTCGTGCTGCGGCCCTTCACGCTGACCGTCCGACTCATGGCCAATATGCTCGCCGGTCACATCATGTTGGTGCTGTTCTTCAGCGCGACCCAGTTCTTCCTCTTCGACGCGGACGCCTGGATGAAGGTGTTCTCGCCCTTCTCGCTGCTGGGCGGGCTCGCATTCACGCTGTTCGAGCTGCTGGTCATTTTCCTGCAGGCCTATGTGTTCGCGTTGCTGACCGCCGTGTACATCAGCCTTGCCCAGCACGCCGACGAACACTGACCGACCGGAACAACCGATAAGGACCTGCTGCACCACGCCGTCCGGCGGGTGAGCAACAGAAAGGGAATGGAAGACTCATGAGCCTCTCGTACCTGGCCCAGGAAGCTGCCACCAACGAATCCACGCTGAAGGGCCTCGGCGCTGTCGGCTACGGCCTGGCCGCGATCGGCCCCGGCATCGGCGTCGGTATCGTCGTCGGTAAGGCGATCGAGGGTATTGCCCGCCAGCCGGAGCTCTCCGGCACCATCCGGACCAACATGTTCCTCGGCATCGCGTTCACCGAAGCCCTGGCGCTGATCGGTCTCGTCGCCGGCTTCATCTTCTGATTCCGATGAACGAGTTCATTCTGCTCGCAGCGGAAGAGGGAGAGGATGTGAATCCTCTCATCCCCGCGACGTACGACATCGTCTGGTCGGCGGTCTGCGTGGCGATTATCGCCTTCGTGGTCTACAAATACGCTGTTCCACGCCTGATGAAGGTGCTGGACGAGCGCGCCGACAAGATCGAGGGTGGCATCGATCGGGCCGAGGCCGCACAGGCCGAAGCCCAGGAGACGCTGCAGCAGTACCAGAAGCAGCTGGCCGACGCCCGTCTGGAAGCCGCGAAGATCCGCGAAGACGCCCGCACCCAGGGCCAGCAGATCCTCGCCCAGATCAAGGCCGACGCCCAGGCCGAGAGCGACCGTATCGTCGCGGCCGGGCACACCCAGCTGGAAGCCCAGCGCCAGCAGATCCTGACCGAGCTGCGTGCCGAGGTCGGCCGCACCGCGGTGGACCTGGCCGAGAAGATCATCGGGCAGTCGGTATCGGACGAGGCCAAACAGGCCGCGACGATCGAGCGATTCCTCGACGAGATCGACCGTTCGGACGCCGGTATCGGGGTCGGAAGGTAACGACGGAGGAGTGAAAACCATGTACGCAGCGAGCCGTGAGGCCAGCTCCCGGTCCAAGGAGGCGCTTCGGGCCGCACTGACCGGAAGCAACGGTGTTGCGGCCACGACGGGGTCCGAACTGTTCGCCGTTGTCGACGTACTGGACGACCAGCGTCCGCTGCGTGTGGCGCTCGCGGACGTATCGGTGCCCGGTTCGGTCCGCGCCGAACTGAGCGAGCGGATCTTCGGGAGCCAGGTCAGCGCTGCCACTCAGGCGGTGCTGACCACTGCGGTCGCCCAGGACTGGTCGCGCGCCCGGGACCTGGTCGACACTCTGGTGCTGCTCGGTCAGCTGGCATACCTGGAATCGGCTTCCGAAAAGGGCCGGTTGACCGCCGTCGAGGACGAACTGTTCCGCTTCGGCCGGATCATCGCCGACAACCCGGAGCTGGAACAGGCCCTGTCCGACCGCGCCGCCTCGGCGGCGGCCAAACGGGAACTGCTCGAGCGGCTGCTGTCCGGTAAGTCCGAGACCATCACCCGGGCTCTCGCCGAACAGGTGGTGACCAGGCAGCGTGCCGGGATCGGTGTGGCCTTCGACGAACTGTCCGACCTGGCCGCGGCCCGGCGCGAACAGATCGTCGCGCACGTCCGGTCGGCGATCGAGCTGACCGACTCCCAGCGTGAACGGCTGGGCGGCGCCCTGGCGCGTATCTACAACAAGGCTGTCACCGTGCATGTCGAGGTCGATCCCGAACTGTTGAGCGGGCTCGTCGTGCGCATCGGCGACGATGTGATCGACGGCAGCGCGATCGGCCGACTGGACCGGTTGCGCCGCTCGCTGACCTAGCGGGGTGCCGGGCACCGGTCCGGCGCGAACCGCTCAACACCCCCGACATTCCAGACCAGAGACCGAGAGCAGGAAGAACATGGCGGAGCTGACGATCTCCTCCGACGAGATCCGTAGCGCGATCGAAAGCTACACCCAGAGCTACACCCCGGAAACCTCCATCGAGGAAGTCGGTGTCGTTACCGATACCAGTGACGGCATCGCGCACGTCAGCGGCTTGCCTTCGGCCATGGCCAACGAGCTGCTCGAATTCCCGGGCGGGGTGCTCGGCGTCGCGCTGAACCTCGAGGACCGTGAAATCGGTGCCGTCGTGCTCGGCGAGTACGCCGATCTCGAGGAGGGCCAGCAGGTGCGCCGCACCGGCGACGTGCTCTCGGTCCCGGTCGGCGACAAGTTCCTCGGCCGTGTCGTGAACCCGCTCGGCCAGCCGATCGACGGTCTGGGCGAGATCGAGGCCGAGGACCGTCGCGTCCTCGAACTGCAGGCCGCCACCGTGCTGGAGCGGCAGCCGGTCGAGGAGCCTATGGCCACCGGTATCACCGCCATCGATGCACTGACCGCCATCGGCCGCGGCCAGCGTCAGCTGGTGATCGGCGACCGTAAGACCGGTAAGACCGCGGTCTGCATCGATACGATCCTGAACCAGAAGGCCAACTGGGAGTCGGGCGATCCGGCCAAGCAGGTGCGCTGCATCTACGTGGCGATCGGCCAGAAGGGCTCCACCATCGCGGGCGTGAAATCGGCCCTCGAGGAGCACGGCGCACTGGAGTACACCACCATCGTCGCCGCCCCGGCCTCCGATTCCGCCGGCTTCAAGTGGCTGGCCCCCTACACCGGTTCGGCCATCGGCCAGCACTGGATGTACCAGGGCAAGCACGTCCTGATCGTGTTCGACGACCTGACCAAGCAGGCCGAGGCCTACCGCGCCATCTCGCTGCTGCTGCGCCGCCCGCCGGGCCGCGAGGCCTACCCGGGTGACGTCTTCTACCTGCACTCGCGGCTGCTGGAACGTTGCGCCAAGCTCTCCGACGAGATGGGCGGCGGTTCGATGACCGGCCTGCCGATCATCGAGACCAAGGCGAACGACATCTCGGCCTTCATCCCGACCAACGTCATCTCCATCACCGACGGCCAGGTCTTCCTGGAGTCCGACCTGTTCAACAAGGGCGTCCGCCCGGCGATCAACGTCGGTACCTCGGTCTCCCGTGTCGGTGGCGCCGCGCAGACCAAGGGCATGAAGAAGGTCGCCGGTTCGCTGCGTCTGGAAATGGCGCAGTACCGCGAGCTGGAAGCCTTCTCCGCGTTCGCCTCCGACCTGGACGCCGCCTCGCTGGCCCAGCTGGAGCGTGGTGCCCGCTGGGTGGAGCTGCTCAAGCAGGACCAGTACACGCCGGTGGCGCTCGAGGATCAGATCGTTTCGATCTACCTGGTCGACGGCGGCTACTACGACTCGGTGCCTGTCGGTGACATTCGCCGGTTCAACACCGAGCTGCTCGAGGATCTGCACAGCAATGCCGCCGATGCCTTCACGAGCATCGCGGGTGGCAAGGTGCTCGACGGCGACGCCGCCGAGCAGATCAAGACCGCGACCGACAACTTCAAGCAGGGCTTCCTGGCCTCCGACGGCACCCGTGTGGTGAACGAACCGGGCGCCGACGAACTCGGGCACGAAGAGGTCGAATCGCTGTCGGTCACCCGCAAGCACGTCGAGAAGTAGACCGGGCGAACCATGCGCTGTTTTCCTGTAACGCCGCGAACGAAGGGAGTGTGAACCGCCGATGGCCAACTTGCGCGAGCTGCGCTCCCGTATTCGTGGTATCAACTCGATCAAGAAGATCACCAAGGCCCAGGAGCTGATCGCGACTTCGCGCATCTCCAAGGCCCAGGCCCGGGTGGCGGCCGCCAAGCCGTACGCGGAAGAGATCACCAAGGTGGTCGCGGAGCTGGCGAGTGCGTCGAAGAATCTGTCGCATCCGCTGCTCACCGAACGTCCGGACCCGAAGCGTTCCGCTGTGCTGGTGATCACCAGCGACAGTGGTCAGTGTGGCGGTTACAACTCCAATGTGCTCAAACGCGCCGAGGAGCTGATGACCACCCTGCGTGATGAGGGCAAGGAACCGGTGCTGTACGTCATGGGCAGCAAGGGCCTGACGTACTACACCTTCCGCGATCGGCGGCCGGTCGCCTCGTGGACCGGGTTCTCCCAGCAGCCGAACTACCCGGATGCCTCGGCGGCCTGTAACCACCTGGTCGACAGCTTCATGGCCGGGTCCGCGGGCGAAGTGCCGGCACCGGACGGTACCGGCTCGATCGCGGGTGTGGACGAACTCCATATCGTCTACACCCGGTTCGTGAGCATGCTGTCGCAGACGCCGGAGGTGCGCCGGATGGCGCCGATCCAGATCTCCTTCGTCGACGAGAGCTTCGACCTGGGCGACGATATGCTCACCGATTCGCCCACGGCCGATGTGCACGCGCAGTACGAATTCGAGCCCGACGCCGATGTACTCCTGGCGGCCCTGCTGCCCAAGTACATCAATACGCGGATCTACGCGTCGTTGCTCGACGCAGCGGCATCCGAGCATGCGGCTCGGCGCACCGCAATGAAGGCGGCCACCGACAACGCCAATGAATTGGCGAGTTCCCTGTCCCGGCAGGCCAACTCGTTGCGGCAGGCCAACATCACGCAGGAAATCAGCGAAATCGTCGGCGGCGTGAACGCCCTGGCGGCCAGCTCGGAACGCGACTGAGACGCAGGAAGAGAACCTAGAAATGACCGCAGCTGTTACTCGAGAAGACTCGAGCCGGACCGGCGCCGCCAGTGGCCGCGTGGTCCGCGTCATCGGCCCCGTCGTGGACGTCGAATTCCCGCGGGGTTCCATCCCAGAACTGTTCAACGCCCTTGCCGCCGAGATCACGCTGAAGTCGGTGGCCAAGACGTTGACCCTCGAGGTCGCCCAGCACCTCGGTGACAACATCGTGCGCACCATCTCGATGCAGCCCACCGACGGCCTGGTCCGCGGCGCCGAGGTTCGTGACTCCGGTAAGCCGATCTCGGTGCCGGTCGGCGATGTGGTCAAGGGGCACGTGTTCAACGCTCTCGGCGACTGCCTCGACAGCCCCGGCCTCGGCCGCGACGGCGAGCAGTGGGGCATCCACCGGAAGCCGCCGAGCTTCGACCAGCTCGAGGGCAAGACCGAAATCCTCGAGACCGGCGTCAAGGTGCTCGACCTGCTGACCCCGTACGTGAAGGGTGGCAAGATCGGTCTGTTCGGTGGTGCCGGTGTCGGCAAGACCGTTCTGATCCAGGAGATGATCACCCGTATCGCGCGGGAGTTCTCCGGTACGTCGGTGTTCGCCGGCGTCGGTGAGCGCACTCGTGAGGGCACCGATCTGCACCTGGAAATGGAAGAGATGGGCGTCCTCCAGGACACCGCCCTCGTCTTCGGCCAGATGGACGAGCCGCCGGGCACCCGTATGCGCGTCGCTCTGTCGGCGCTGACCATGGCGGAGTACTTCCGCGATGTGAAGCACCAGGACGTGCTGCTGTTCATCGACAACATCTTCCGGTTCACCCAGGCCGGTTCCGAGGTCTCGACCCTGCTGGGCCGGATGCCCTCCGCTGTCGGTTACCAGCCCACCCTGGCCGACGAGATGGGTGAACTGCAGGAGCGCATCACCTCGACTCGTGGTCGTTCGATCACCTCGCTGCAGGCGATCTACGTCCCCGCCGACGACTACACCGACCCGGCGCCGGCGACCACCTTCGCCCACCTGGACGCGACCACGGAGCTTTCCCGCCCGATTTCGCAGAAGGGCATCTACCCCGCCGTCGACCCGCTGACCTCGACCTCTCGTATCCTCGAGGCCTCGATCGTCGGCGACCGGCACTTCGCGGTGGCCAACGAGGTGAAGCGGATCCTGCAGAAGTACAAGGAACTGCAGGACATCATCGCCATCCTCGGTATGGACGAGCTCTCCGAAGAGGACAAGGTCCTCGTCGGCCGGGCCCGCCGTCTCGAGAAGTTCCTCGGCCAGAACTTCATCGTGGCCGAGAAGTTCACCGGTCAGCCCGGTTCGGTCGTGCCGCTGGAACAGACCATCGACGACTTCGACCGGGTCTGCAAGGGCGAATTCGACCACTTCCCGGAGCAGGCGTTCAACAGCTGCGGTGGTCTCGACGATGTCGAGGCGGCCGCGAAGAAGATCGCCGGAAAGTAGTCCTTCATGGCGGATATGTCAGTTGATCTCGTCGCGGTCGAGCGGCGGCTCTGGTCGGGCCGGGCGAGTTTCGTCAGTGCCCAGACCACCGAGGGACAGATCGGCATCATGCCCGGTCACGAGCCGCTGCTCGGCCAGCTGGTCGAGGGCGGCACGGTGACCATCGTCGATACCGATGGCACCCGGATCGTGGCCGCGGTCCACGGCGGCTTCTTCTCGGTCACCGCCGATACGGTGCGGGTCTTGGCGGAGTCCGCCGAGTTCTCCACCGAGGTCGATGTCGCGGCCGCCCGTCAGGTGCTGTCCGACGGATCGGCGTCCGCGGAGGCCCAGCTGGCCGCCCAGGGCCGGGTCCGCGCGGTGGAACAGGCCGGCGCGGCGTCCTGATCTCCCACGGGAGCACAACAGAATGATCTCGGCTCCGGCCGGCGACGATCCCTCGTCGCCGGCCGGAGCCGTTTTGTCGGTGCCCCTGTTGACACCGGCGTTGCCCACGGACGCCTCCGGGATCGATGACGTCGCATTATCCGAGACATCCCCGTGCCATTTGTAAACTGGTTCGTGGTTGAATGGCCGCGGGTGCATCTGCCGGTCCGATCCGGCGATCGCCTCGGATGAGCGAAGGGATGTGCAGCATTGCAGACCGGGATGGTGCTTCTGATCATTCTGGTGCTCGTGCTGGTCGCATTGGCTCTGGTTTCCACATATCGCCTGGTCATGTTGCGGCGCGGCGGCACCGCGGCCATCCTGCGCGTACTCCCGGCTCGCGGAGGGGAACGCTGGCGCCACGGCGTCATCCGCTACGACGAGGATCACCTCGTCTTCTTCAAACTCACCAGCCTCAAGCTCGGCGCCGATTCGGTGATCCGCCGGCGCGGTATCGAGATCGGTGAACGCCGCGGTCCGCAGGGTGACGAGTACGACATCATGACCGACGGGATCGCGGTGATCGGGGTGTCCGATCGCCACGGCGATTACGAGCTGGCACTGGATCGCGCGGCGTTGACCGCGTTCCTGTCCTGGGTCGAGTCACGGCCTTCGGAGCGGGCCCGCCGGCTGCGCGGCCACTGAGCCCGGGAGGTCCGCCCTCGACCGGGCCTGCCCGGGCGGGCAGTACGGCGCAAATGCGCATCCGCCGCAACCCCTCGGTCGGCCGGACGGGCGTTAGGGTGGTCCTGTGAGCGTGCATTTGACGCGGATCTACACCCGCACCGGCGACGACGGGACCACCGGTCTCAGTGATTTCTCCCGGGTGCCGAAAACCGATCCACGGCTGATCGCCTACGCGGACTGCGATGAGGCCAATGCCGCCCTGGGGGTCGCGATCGCCCTCGGCGGCCCGGATCCGGAACTGACAGTCGTCCTGCGCGGGGTCCAGAACGACCTCTTCGACGCGGGCGCGGATCTGTCCACTCCGGTGGTGAAGAACCCGAAATATCCGCCGCTGCGCATCACCGCGAGCTATATCGAACGCCTGGAACAGTGGTGTGACCGGTTCAATGCCGAGCTGGCCCCGCTCGATTCGTTCATCCTGCCCGGCGGGACCCCGCTCGCCGCGCTGCTGCACACCGCCCGCACGGTCGTCCGGCGCGCCGAACGCTCGGCGTGGGCTGCCGTGGAAGCGCATCCCGGCGACACCAGCGCGCTACCGGCCAAATATCTCAACCGGCTGTCGGATCTGCTGTTCATTCTCAGCCGCCACACCAATCCCGACGGTGATGTGCTCTGGCAGCCCGGTGGTGGACGCAAGGACGAGGCCGGCGCGACGACTCCGGACGGACCGGGCGCGGGTCCCGCGCCCGAAAGCTGACGGATTCCGTCCGGACGGTGGAAACTGCTCCTGGCGATCGGGTGGCCGAGCCGCCGCGCGCGAGGGCTCGGCGTTGTCTCGACCGGCAGCGCAATGCGATCGTGGGCGCTCTATCCTTGCACTCACTGGTGCGCCGAATACTCGGAGAGGCGGCATGGAACGGTTTTTGGTAACTGGCGGCAACCGGCTGGTCGGTGAGGTCTCGGTAGGAGGCGCCAAGAACAGCGTCCTGAAACTGATGGCCGCTGCCCTGCTCACCGAAGGCAAGACCACCATCACGAACTGTCCGGACATCCTCGATGTGCCTCTGATGGCCGAGGTCCTGCGCGGTCTCGGATGCGACGTCGAGGTTTCCGGCGATGTGGTGACGATCGACACCCCGGCCGAACCCAAATACCACGCGGATTTTCCGGCGGTGACCCAGTTCCGTGCCTCGGTCTGTGTCCTCGGCCCGTTGATGGCCCGCTGTAAACGTGCGGTGGTGGCGCTGCCCGGTGGTGACGCCATCGGTTCCCGGCCTCTCGATATGCACCAGGCCGGGCTGCGGTTGCTCGGTGCGACCAGCGAGATCGAGCACGGATGCGTGGTCGCCCGGGCCGAGGAGCTGCAGGGTGCGCGTATCCGGCTGGATTTCCCGTCGGTCGGTGCCACCGAGAACATCCTCATGGCCGCGGTGCTGGCACAGGGGGAGACGGTGATCGACAACGCCGCGCGCGAACCCGACATCGTCGACCTGTGCACCATGCTCACCCAGATGGGTGCGCGCATCCGCGGTGCGGGTACCTCGGTGCTCACCATCCACGGCGTGAAACGACTGTCGCCGATCACGCACCGGGTGATCGGCGACCGAATCGTCGCGGCCACCTGGGGTATCGCCGCCGCCATGACAAGGGGCGATGTGCGGGTGACCGGGGTCAATCCCCAGCATCTGGCACTGGTCCTGGACAAGCTGCGGTCGGCCGGCGCGCGGATTTCGTTCGAACCCGAGGGTTTCCGGGTCGTGCAGCCCGATCGCCCGCGCGCGGTCAACTTCTCCACCCTGCCGTTCCCCGGCTTCCCCACGGATCTGCAGCCGATGGCCATCGGCCTGGCGGCGATCGCGGATGGCACCTCGATGATCACCGAGAACGTCTTCGAAGCGCGCTTCCGGTTCGTCGAGGAGATGATCCGGCTCGGTGCCGATGCCCGGACCGACGGGCATCACGCGGTGGTCCGCGGTATTCCCCGGCTCTCCAGCGCACCGGTGTGGTCCTCCGATATCCGCGCCGGCGCCGGACTGGTCCTCGCGGGCCTCGTCGCCGACGGAGTGACGGAAGTGCACGACGTTTTCCACATCGACCGGGGATATCCGAACTTCGTGGAGAAACTCCAGGCGCTCGGAGCCGGCGTGGAACGGGTGGGAGTGGGAACCTGACCGTTCTCGGCGGCCCGGGTTCGGTAACGGTCTCGGAAACAGTCGCTGAAAAGTCGCTTTGACCAGGCGATTTGACATTGAATTGGATGCCACGTAACTTTATCCAAGTCAGAGCGACACGGACACCGACCCGGGGCCCGGAGCAAGGCGGAAACGCTGAGCCGGAGGGACCAGGGAAACGAGGTAGGACGAGGAGCGCCTGGCGATCACACTGGCTCGACCGGGACGCCGATTTGCAATCGGAAAAACGGATGAGCTAAGCTTGAGAAGTTGCCTCACCGATCGAATGACTTAAAGTCACCAGATGGTATGTGCGTGTGTTCTTTGAGAACTCAATAGTGTGTTGATGAATGTCAGTGCCAAATATTTAATTTGGTTTCGGTTCTTCATACCCCCGTGTGGAGG
>NZ_JBFAHF010000068.1:0-19019 GCF_040654015.1 Nocardia sp. NPDC050799 | reverse complement strand
CTTCGACTCCTCCGACACGACAATCCTTTCCGCTGAAGCAGGCCGCCTCAGCTTGTCGGATCACCGCCCCGCCCACAAGATCGCTGACAGTCCCGTGACGAGTTCTCGTTGGTGCTGCTGGACTTCCGTTGTGACGAAGGTTTGTTGAGGTGGGTCGGGTTGCCGGTTTCGGGCCACGCGTCGTGCATTGCTGCTGCGGTGCGTTGCAGTAGCTCCGCCGATATACGCTCGATAGGTCCTCTGGTCGGTGGCAGATAGCGGTGCCGGGTTTCGGATGGGCGGTGGGGCAATTCCTGCACGGTCTCTCCGGTTCGGTGGTGTGTCCGGGCGATATACGTCGGACGCATAGGCGACCGGCCACGGTGGGCCTACGGTGTTGATCGCATCGCCCAGATCGGGTGCGTGTGTGCGATAGATCGGGGTCGACAATGGCGGTTGCCGGTACAGAACGACACAAGCTGATCGGGGATGTACATCTCCTGCTCATTGATCAACAAGGACGCGTGCTTTTCGGCAGGCGCGTGAATACCGGCTACGAGGACGGCGCCTACCACCTACCGTCCGGCCACCTGGAGGCCGGCGAGTCGATGGTTGCTGCCCTGGTACGGGAGGCGAAAGAGGAGATAGGACTCACGATCAGTGCAGAGGCTGTCCGCTTCGCGCACGTCATGCACAATTCGTCCTCCGGTGGACGGGTGGCGTTCTTTTTCCTGGTGCAGGACTGGGATGGTGACCCGGAAAATATGGAGCCCGACAAATGCGATGATCTGGCCTGGTTCTCTGTTAAGGCCTTGCCGGACCGGATGATCGCCTACTGCCGCGAGGCGATGCAGCATATCGCCGCGGAGCGGCAGTTCTCGTTGTACGGCTGGTAGGCGAGTTCACCGCGGGGGCGCCATCCCCTCTCGATAGCGCCCTGCGGCGTCGGCCTAACTCAGATGACGTTCCACTCGGTGAGTGAGGTAACCAATTCGTCTAAGCGCTGCCCGGTCATGCGCTTGCGGTAAGCATCTTCAGGGGGTTCCTTTGCCGCGCCGTACTGCCACCACGCCTCCTCGGTCTTGTTGTCCATGACCAGGAATCGCTCCGTCATCGCCGGGCCGCGCACGACAATCGACACCGTGCCCGGTTCGGCGACGACCGCGTGGATCGCGCTGTGGTGCAGGGTGTAGCTGGAGCCGACCTTTTCCTGCCGGACCATCATGGTGTCGAGGGCGGCCGGATTGAGGTCACTGTGCAGGGCCACCGGGCTGTAGATCCGATGACAATATTCGCCGCGCAAAATATGGCTGGCGTAGGTCCAGCGGTGGTTGTGTGGGCGATCGTGGTAGCCGGGACCGAATACATGGAGCCGCATACGGACTCCGGTGTCGGGGTCATCGAACAGGACGAGCTTGTCGAGGATGTCGTAGTGCTCGCACAGCGCCAGCAGCCGGGGCTCCTCCCGGATTGCGGTCAATCCGCGCCGCAACATATACCGGCCGCCGACAAACTGCCCGAAGACCTTATGGGCTGCGGCATTGACGGCTTCCACATCGTCCCAATCGACGACGCGCAGGGGTTCGAGCAGGGTCTCGAACGTGAGCATGGGTTTTCTCCTATTCAGGTTTGGCGCTGGATTTCCAGAGGCGGCAGACAGGAACGATGTCGGGGTACTCCGCGCAGGAGCTGGCACCCATCACGATCTCCTCGGCGGGGCAACCACCGAAGCAGGCCGAGGACTTGCAGCCGCCGCAGGCGTTGTCGACCAAGGGGAGGGTGAACAGGTCGAACTCGTTGCGCTCTGTTTCGCGGTTGAGGACGACCTGGTTGCCCTTCATTCGGGCGAGGTACATATCGGTGTCGAACAGGTAGGAGCAAACGTAGGCGCGGCCGTCGGGGAAGATGCTGATCCGATCCAGGGTGCGGCCGATGCAGCCTTGGTAGCCCTCGGCGGCGTAGCGGTCCATCTGGTCGCGGCGGGCGTAGGTCGGCTGGAACCACACCCGGGTGTTGTGTGCGGGCGCAACGCCCTCCAGGCGGTTGCAGAAGTCGACCCATTCCGGTGGCGTCATCGCCATATCAGGGTTCCCGTGCCCGGTTCCGATGGTGCTGAACACATGGAACTTCACCAGCGACGCGCCGATCTCATCGGCGATGGTGAGCAGGTTGAGCACGTCGCCTTCGTTGGCTTTGTTCACCGTGCAGATGATGCGGGTGTCGAACCCGCGGGCACACAGCTCTTCGCTGGTCTCCATGGCGATATCGAAAGTCCGCGGACCGCGCACTGCGTCATGGGTCGCCGCGCTACCCCCGTCGAGGCTGACCTGCACGTAGGCGAAGTCCGACGGTTCGAGTTGGGCGAACTTCCTGCGGGCGGGCTGCTGGGCATTGGTTGTTGTGATGACGTGGCTATAACCGATCTTGCTAGCGATCTTGATGGAGTCGACATAGAACGGGTGCAGCGTAGGCTCGCCTCCGAGGACGGTGAGCTTGTCGCCGCCCATCTTCCGCCACACCGTGAGCGTGTCGATGATCTGCTGCGGGTTCATTTTCAGCGCCCGCTCGAGGCGTTCGCCCATGTAGCAGTGCTCGCAGCGAAGCTGGCATGCCTCGGTGATGTACAGGTAGACGTTGCGGTACCGGCCGTAGGCCACCCGGTCCACGCGGTCGGGTTCGGGCGCGGTAAAGCCCCGCGGCATGCGTGCGTGACCGTAGCTGTCGGTCTCGGTCTTCGGCATCGGCAGTGGAACGGTGGTCATGCGGTTCGTCTCCTGCTGATCAGCATCGGTTCGACGCGGCCGGCCATCGTGTCGGGTGTCGGGTTGGCGTCGAGGGTGGTGACGGGATATCCGGCGCTGATGAACGCCGCACGGATTGCGTCGGTAGCGCTCTGGTGGCGACGGCTTCGCGCGGCGAACAACGACGGCGCGTCTCCGCGCCTCGGGTGCAGTTGGCCCCCACACCGACCGCACGTCCACGCGCTCTGTGTAGCCGCGGTGGCGGGCATGCGCGGATCGGCGATCGGGTCCTTCTCGCAGTGATAACAAACCCTCCGATTCTTCGCCCTGCTCCTACGGGTTCGCTCGTCGACGGCCAGCTCGAGCGGTTCGACCGCGCACTGAGGGGCGACCACGCCGACGCTGTCGATCAACATCGACACCTGTTCCGTTGTCCCTGGGAAGTTGTCCAGGAGAACGGTGTCGACGAGGTCGTCGGCACACACCTGCTCGAGGTAGTTGTGAACCGCCGGCCTGACGATGCTGTCGTCGATCCAGCCGACTCGGTTGGCCGCCGAGGCCGTTGCCGCAAGTGCATCGGTGGGGACGTGCTCGCGCAGTCGGAAGACCCGACGGCGCGGATCGGTCTCGAGCGCGAGGGTGAGGGTTGTCTTACCGGCGGCGGGTGGCCCGAGGATGGGAACCACGATTGATAACGTCATTTTGCCCCTTTCCAGATTCGATTTCCGGACGAGACGACGATCGCGTGAGGGGGCCGGGAATGACTACACACGAGTTGCATTCCGGGTATACGTCGGGCGCATATCCACTGCGCCGCACGGTGATAACGTCGGCGGAAACAGTGTGGGGCGACGTTGTGGAGTGGGGATGAAGACGCGGAAAATCGAAGACCGCTACTGCGTTCACTGCGGCGGACACCTCAGCCGCTACAATCCGGCAGAATGGTGCGGGGCCTGTACACCCTCGATCGCAGACGAGCCGCTGGATATGCCGGCGCACTTCTGGTGGAGCGAGCACATGCTCGCTGCGCTTTCCAGCTGGCACATGGGCAGGGTCATCTACGCATATCGCACCCACCCGATCCATGGAGGACAACCGATCGCGCAGAAACGGGTGGCGTATTGGCTCGACCTCACCCAGGCGCAATTGTCTCGAATCGAAACAGGTCCCGCTCCCGAACTGCTGACCAAGCTGATCCGCTGGGCACAGGTGCTTCGTATCCCCGCTCAACTGTTGTGGTTCAAAATGCCCGCCGGGTCTACGCTCGACGAAGTGAACCGCAACGATTTCCTGCGGGCCGCGGCAGCCGTGACGGCGACAGCTGCGGCATCGCCTCACAGCCTCCTGCAGATGCTCAACGACGCCCGACTCACCGAAATACCCGCCCGGGTCGGGACAGCCGAGATCGAGCAGTTGCGTGCCGCCGCCGATCTTTTCGCCGGCTGGGACGCCCTCTACGGCGGCGGGCTCGTACGCGAAGTAGTCGCCGCCCAGCTCCGCGTCGCCGTGTCCTACCTGCGGGCCGGTTGCGCTCCCGAGCATCGCAACGACCTGTATTCCGCGGTCGGCGCCCTCAGCCACACAGCAGGGTTCATGGCTTTCGACGCCTGTGCACACAGCGACGCCGCCGACATGTTCGACCTGGCGCTGAAATGCGCCGAAGAAGCCGACGCCTGGCAGCTGCGCGCGAAGATCCTCTCCTCGATGGCCCGCCACCGCATCTGGACCGGCAAACCGAAAGACGGACTACGCCTGACCCAGAAGGCATTCCTGTACTCCGACCGCCTCACCGCCACCGAGCGCGCTATGCTCTACACCACGCAGGCCCGCGCCCACGGCAAACTCGGAGACGTGCAAGCCGTCACCACCGCGGTAGGACGCGCCGACGACCAGTTCAGCCACTCGCGGCCGGCCGAAGACCCAACCTGGATGAACTACTACGACACCGCCCAACACGCAGGTGACACCGGACATGCGCTGTTCGATATCGCCGTGCAGGGAAAATTCGGCAGCGAAGCCCGCCGTCGGCTCGGAACCGCCGTAGCCGACCACACCGCAGACGCCGAACGCTCCCGCACAATCTCGATGATCAAACTCGCCTCCCTCACGATGTCCACGGGCGACCCCGACGAAGCAGCCGAGATCGGATCCGTCGCGATCGCTCGCGCCGCGGGCCTGAAATCTATGCGCGCAGCCGAGGACGTCCACGAGCTGTGCTCATACGCTCGGCACGCGGGACTGGCCTTCGACCAGGTTCCCGCCGAGTGAACGGTCACCCCCTCGACGAGATCGCCCGCGCCGCCTGCGAGGCCGTAGGGCTGGATCCGACCGGCCTCACCCCGATCAAAGTGGCGGAAAACGGCATCTACCGACTGCCGGCGCACCAGATCGTGGCTCGCATCGCCAAGCCCGGTCAGCGATCAGCCGCCGAACGCGAGCTGCGGATCGCCGAATGGCTGCGCGCCAGCAATTTGCCGGCAGTCGAACCAGCTGACCTACCCACCACTTTCGTCATGGTCGACGACCATCCGGTGACCTTCTGGGCAGAACTACCCGAACACCGCGGCGGTACCGCGACAGAAATCGCGGGCGCCCTGCGCGCACTTCACAAACTCGAAGCCCCACCCATCCTGACGCAAGTGGACCCGTTCGTCCGACTCGACCAGCGTATCGACGCCGCGCACACCCTGAGCGTCAACGACCGCGAATGGATGCGCCACCACCTCACTGAACTCCGCGACCGTTGGAAGCACCGCCCAGAAGGACTGGCGTGGGCCCCTATCCACGGGGACGCCTGGGAAGGCAATGTCGTCACGACGAACACCGGCACCACCCTCTTCCTCGACCTGGAACGCGCATCCATCGGACCACCCGAATGGGACCTGACCTCAACCGCGATCAAGCACAGTTCATTCGGCTGGATCGACCGCGATCTGAACGATGAGTTCGCCCGGGCCTATGGTTACGACGTCACCACCTGGGTGGGATTTACGCTGCTGCGAGACATTCGAGAGATGCGTATGACCTGTATGGCTGCCCAGGCTGCAGGTCAACAACCCGAACTCACCGAGCAGGCGCAACACAGACTGGATTGCCTCCGCGGACATCGTGGATCGCGGCCGTGGACAGGATGGGAAGCTATCCCGTAATGGCGTCAGCTACTCGCGTGTACGTGGTAGTCCGGGAGTCCCGGTGACGGGAAGCCGTACCCTAGGAAATCCCCGATGCCGGTCGATACCACCGAACCGAATTCGCCACACTTCGGCCCCCAACCCAGCTCGGTTGCCAACTCTCCCCGTGTCGATCTCCCTGGTCTCGTCCCCTCGTACTTGTTAGTACTCCAGCCGCACTTGGTTATGTAATCGGCGTCTTCGCTGGTAGTGGGCTTTTCTGGCTCGGTATTGGTGTCGGCGCCGCCACGTTGACCACTGCCAGATGGCGGTGTGGTCGGGGTGGTGGGTGATCACGTGTGCCAGAGACACTCGGCAACAACGCCCAGCTCTTGTGGGGTAACGAGTCGCTGATTGACCAGGCCAAGGACGTCCACGCCGTCGTGCTGGGTAGGTGGCCCGAACTCGATCGCGACTGCGCGGAGGTCCGGGTCGCGCTCGCAGCCTACGCGGACGCAATCGACGCGGCGGCGGGCCGCTTGATCGCGCAGGCCGGCACCACTCGCGCGTTGGGGCTGGAGTCTGGCTGCTGATCACCTTCGGTGGTGCGTTGCTGTTGTTCGCGTTTCTGGTGGTCGGTGGGACCTGGCTGATCACCAGGAATATCCCGGGCCCCGGACCGGGAGCCGTGACGTGTGCCCCCCGCTCCGGGCCCTGGATCAGCGTGCCCGGGCGAGTGTTCGTCGCGCCGATCTCGCGACGGCTTCGTCGATGAGGTGCCCGCGTGCGTCGACACCGACACCCGAGGTGGCGGCGGCCAGCCGGTCGAGAATGTCCTCGGCGCGGCGCACCTCCGCCGCGGTCGGGGTGAACACTTCGCGGACCGGCGCGAGCTGTTTCGGATGAATACAGGCCCGGCCCGCGAAACCCAGGCGGCGCAGGCGCCGGGTATCGGCCTCGTACGCGGTGAGATCGGTGAAGTTCACCGATACCGCCGCTACGGGCGGTTCGATACCGGCCGCGGCACTCGCGACAACCACCCGGCTGCGCGCGAACAGTAACTGTTCCGCGGAGTCGTCGACCTCGATCCCCAGGTCCGCGGCGAGATCGACCTCACCGATCTGCAGGAAGCGCATCCGGGGCGCGCGAGCGATCTCGGGCAGGGCCAGCAGTCCGGTGGCCGTTTCGACGAGTGCGGATATCCGTGCGCTACCGGCGCCGCATTCGGCGAGGATCCGGTCGGCCGCCTCGACCTCCCGGCCGGATTCCGCTTTCGGCAGCCATATCCCGGTGAGGTTCGGACAGGCTACCGCGCGAATATCCCGCTCCTGCAGTTCTCCCGGGTTCACCCGGACCCAGACCTCGACCCCGGCCGGCTCACATTCGGCGACGTACCGGGCGACCAGTGCGCGTGCCTCGTCCTTCCGGGCCGCCACCACGGCGTCCTCGAGATCGAGGACGACCGCGTCCGTTCCGGAACGCAGTGCCTTGTCGAATCGTTCGGGCACATCACCCGGTACATACAGATAGGTGGTCGCGCTCATCCGATCACGCCCTGCCCGGAGACGAGGGCCTTGGCGATCACCGTGCGCATGATGTCGTTGGTCCCTTCGCCGATGGCCATGAGCGGTGCGTCCCGGTAGAGCCGTTCGACGACGAATTCGGTGGAGTAGCCGTATCCGCCGTGGATACGCATGGATTCCAGGCTTGCCGTGATCGCGGTTTCGGAGGCGAACGTTTTGGCCATCCCGGCCTCCATATCGACCCGGTTGCCGCCGTCGGCGCGGGACGCCGCCCAGTAGGTCATCAACCGCGCGGCCTGCAGCTGGGTCGCGATATCGGCGATCTTCAGCTGGATCGCCTGGAAGTCCGCGATGGGATGGCCGAACGCTTCGCGCTCGCGGGCATAGACGAGCGCGGCGTCGTAGGCGGCCTGCGCGATCCCGACGCTGCGCCCCGCGATATTGAGGCGGCCGATCTCCAGCCCGGACAGCGCCTGCTGCAGACCCCGCCCCTCGATACCGCCGAGCAGCGCACTTTCCGGGACGCGCACATCGGTCAGCACGATCTCGCACGACTCGGTGCCCTTGTACCCGAGTTTGCCCAGATCACGCTGTACGTCGAAACCCGCTGTGGTGGTATCGATCAGCAGGATGCTCATACCCTTGTGGGCCGGGGTCGTGGTGGTATCGGTTTTCACCAGGACCGGAAGAACATTCGCGTACCGGGCATTGGTGATCCACGTCTTCGTCCCGTTGACCACATAGTGGTCGCCGTCTTTGCGGGCCGTTGTCCGGATGCCCTGGAGGTCGGTGCCCGCGCCCGGCTCGGTCAGGCCGACCCCGGTCCGGTACGTTCCGGCGGCCAGTTTCGGGAGGAGTTCCTGTTTCTGTTCGGCGGTGCCGTGGCGGGCGATCATCCAGCAGGACAGATTGTGGCTACCGAGAATTCCGGCGACACCCATCCAGCCGCGCGCCAGTTCCTCGTAGACGAGGGTGAACGACACTTTGTCGAGATCCAGGCCGCCGTACTCCTCGGGGGTGGTGATCCCGAACAGTCCCATCGCCTTCATCTGGTCGACGATTTCGGTCGGGTAACGGCCCGATCGTTCGTATTCGCTCGCGACGGGGACGATCTCCTTCTCGACGAAGGCTCGCAGGGTCGAACGGAAGTCGCGCTGTTGGTCATCGAAGGTGAAATCCATTCTGCTTCCTCAGGTTTCGTTGGCGGGGCGAGCGGTCGCGATGAGGTGGGCGAGGTCGTGCACGACGGTCAGATCGGTCTCGGCGGACAGATCCAGGATTCGGCCGGCGAGGTCGCCGGCCCGCGCGTGCCCGCCGCAGTTACCCGCGAATTTCGCCCGCAGTTCGGCGTCGGTCATGGGGACGGCCGGTGTTCCTTTGCTGCCCGCGACCTCGCCGGTCAGGGTGCGTCCGTCGCGCAGGGTGAGGACGGCCCGGCCGGGTGCCGCGGCGGCGGGTCCCGCGGCCGGGGCGGGCAGCACCCGGACCGCTGTCGCGGTGGCGGCGACGGAGTCGCGGGTGATCGACTCCGGGGTGTAGGTGTCGATGGTGACCGCGCCGTCGTGGAGCAGGGCGGCCACGCTCCACGGGAGGTCGAATTTGGCGTCGTAGGTGCTGCGCGGTGGCGCCGTGCCGGTGTGGTCACCGCAGACGATCGGGCTGGAATCGGGGTGTACGTGTACCTCGATATCCACGATCTCGGCCGGGTCGACGGCGACTCCGGCGACAGCGGCGGAGACGGCATCGAGAGTCACATGCATGAGCTGGCAGCTCGGGTACGGCTTGATCCCGATCTGTGTCGCTTCCCAGCGGACCCCGAGATCGTCGGTGAGGACACCGAGGTCGGCGGCTCGCTCCGACAGCGCCGCGTACACGCCGCGCTTACCTTCGAGGACCGAAGGCGGCCCGGACGCACCGGCGGCGGCCAGCCGCGCGGCCGTCACGCCGGAGAAGGCCGCGGACCCCGGATGCAGTGATTTGGTGTCGGCGGCGGAGTCCAGGAATTCGAGCAACCCACCCGCGGAGGAACCGGCGATCCCCAGCGCGTCGACGAGGCGGGCGGCGGGCAGACCCATCAGCCGTCCCGCGGTCATTGCTGCGGCGAGGGGTCCGACGACCGCGGTGGCGTGCAGACCGCGCGCGTGGAATCCGTGCGGGCTGACGGTGCCGAGCCGGCAGACCGTTTCCAGGCCCAGGGCGGCTGCCGCCAGAACCTGCTCGCCCGACGCCGACCGTTCCTGGCCGACCGCGAAAGCGGCCGGCAGCACCGTCACTGTCGGGTGGACCAGGCCGCCGGCATGGGTGTCGTCGAAGTCCAGCGCGTGCTCGAGCATCGCCGTGGCCATGGCCGCCGCGGGTGCCGACAGGGACTCCTCACCGGTCAGTGCCCGCGCCTGGGGTGGTCCGGCGAGGTCGTGCGCGACCGTCCAGCCCGGGGCGCCGGCGCCGAGCCGAGCTGCCGCGATCGTGACGCCGACCCCGTCGAGCAGATGCCGGCCGACCGCGTGTTTCACCTCGTCGGACAGATCTTGCGGCCGCGTTCCGGATATCCAGTCGGCCAGGATCGCCGCCGCGGTCACGGCGCGACCGTCGAGCCATCTGTGCCGAAGGCGCCGCCGGCCGTCAATTCCGTGATCCGCTCATCGTCGTATCCGAGGTCGCGCAGTACGGATTCGGAATGCTCGCCGCGGCTGGGTGCCCGCCGGTATTCGGGCTGTTGCGTTCCGAAGCGCACGGGTGAGGCGACCTGCCGGACCGTGCCGAAGCGCGGATGTTCGGTATCGACGATCAGACCCCGGGCGAGCGTGTGCTCCTCGGTGAGGGCCTGGCCGATATCGTTGATCGGGCCGGTCGGCACACCGGCCGGACGCAGCCGGGACAGCCAGGTGTCGACGGTGTCGGTGGCGAAGACCGCTTCGAGAATCGGCAGGAGTTCGGCGGCGTGGCGGCCGCGGCTCGCGAAATCGGTGAATCGGGGGTCCGTCGCGAGTTCGGGCCGGTCGATCGCGACCACGAGGCGCTGCCAGAACTTCTCCTTGGCGCAGCCGACAATGAGCCAGCCGTCGGACGCTTCGAACGCCTGGAACGGAACGAGTGACGGATGCGCGGAATTGCGGGTCCGGACGGGTTCGAACCCGCCGTTGAGATGCCAGGTGGCGGGATAGGTGAGCAGTCCCATCGCGGTGTCGTACAGCGACAGATCGCAGTCACCGCCGATACCGTCGCGCCGGGCGGCGTGCAGTCCCGCCAGGATGCTGATGGCCGCGACGAATCCGCCGGAATAATCCACCAGGGACAGACCCGTTTTGGTTGGCGGGCCGTCGGGGTCGCCGGTGACACTCATCCAGCCCGCCAGGCCCTGCAGGATGTAGTCGTATCCGGGTTCCTTCGCGCGCGGCCCGGTCATCCCGAATCCGGTCAGGCTGCAGCAGACGATCGCCGGGTTGAGGTGTTTGAGCTGGTCGTAGGTGATGCCGATCTTCTGCGGTACATCCCCGCGCAGATTGGAGTACACGACATCGGATTCGCGGACGAGGTCCTCGAATACCTGCCGGCCGGCGGTGGTCGACAGATCCAGCGAGATACTCCGCTTATTGCGATTGAAGGTTTCGAAGAACAGCGAATCCTCGCCCGCGGCGAAGGGCGGGACGTAGCGGCCGACATCGCCGCCGGC
Organism: Nocardia sp. NPDC050799; assembly: GCF_040654015.1. Lineage (NCBI taxonomy): Bacteria > Bacillati > Actinomycetota > Actinomycetes > Mycobacteriales > Nocardiaceae > Nocardia > Nocardia sp. NPDC050799. The sequence goes on along the minus strand of NZ_JBFAHF010000068.1, from coordinate 7,993 downwards.
ACCGGGGTCCTCGACCTTGAGCACATCGGCCCCGAGATCGGCCAGATGCACGCTCCCGAACGGGCCCGCGCCGTACTGCTCGAGGGACAGGATCCGGACGTCTTCCAGCGGCCTCATGCCGATTCTCCCGTGGTCTCGCCGGCGGGCGTGCCGGGTAGTTCGAGGGGGCCGGTTTTGGCCATCGGGAAGTAGTCCTGGCCGATACCGCTCTCCCGGGTCGCGACCATCACCGAACGCTTCCAGGAGATGACCTCGTCGCCGTCCTGGTTGAGGCCGCGGGTGATCATCGAGACGATGCCGGCGTAGGGGCGCGATTCGGAGCGGCGCAGGCCGGTGCAGATGCTCTCCGCGTATATCGTGTCGCCCACATAGACCGGATGGTTCATCTTGATATCGGTGAACGCGAGGTTGGAGATCGCGTTCTGGCTCATATCGAGGACCGAAATGCCCAGCACCACCGATACAGTGAAGCCCGAATTGACGATGATCCGGCCGTTGGTGATCGGATTCTGTTGTGCCAGATGGGCATTGAAGTGATTCTGATTGGTGTTCATCGACAACAGGGTCACCCAGGTGTTGTCGGCCTCGGAGATGGTCCGTCCCAGTGGGTGCTGGTACACATCGCCTACGGCGTAGTCCTCGAAGAACCTTCCCAAGATCGCGGGATGGGTCGCCACGGTGCCTCCTCGGGCTTCGGTCGGGCAGTCGGGTCGACTGTAAACATCTGATGTTTATGGAGTCAATAGCCGGATTGAGGCAAGTGAGCTCAAGAGCTCTTGGTCAATCTCCAAATGATCGAGCTGAAACATCAGATGTATGAGGCTCAGATTGATCGAAGCCGGTCCATCTGGCGGTACGATTCCCGCAGGTTGTCCAGGTGCCGGCGCATGAGGTCCATGGCGGCCATCGAATCGCCGTCGCGCACCACCGACAGGATCGCCCGATGGTCGTCGTCCACGCATTCCCAGAATCCGTGCGGAGTGTTGTCCCGGCCGAAACGGCCGGACAGTACCCGGAAGACCGGCGCGGTGATCAACTCCAGGAGTGGGTTGCTCGCCGCGCGCAGCAGGATCAGGTGGAACTCCTGATTCGCCGCGTACGTCTCGGGTCCCTGGGTCCCGTCGGGTTCGAACATGACGGCCTCGAGCTGTTCGAGCTGGTCGGGGGTGCGCCGGAAGGCCGCCATCCCGGCCGCGGGCACCTCCATCAGATTGCGCACTTCCATCAGCTGATCGACGCTCACCGTCTCCGCCGCGGCCATCAGCGCGACGCCCGTCTCGAGATGGGCGCTGATATGCCCGATGCTCGGCGCCGTCACGAAACTTCCGCCGGTCACCCCGCGGGTGGTGTGGATCAGATTCTGCGTGGCCAGCGAGCGCAGCGCCTCCCGGATGGTGCTGCGCCCGACGCCGAACTCGTCGCTGAGCTCGGGCTCGGTCGGCAGCCGCGTGCCAGGTGGGAGCTCGCCGGACAGAATCCGTGACCGGATGGTCTCCACCAGGACCTCGTAGGCCAGTGGTGGCCGCGAAGCCGTCTGATGATTCGTGCGGTCGGCTACCAACCTCACCCCTCCTTTGTTGCCCGGTGCGGCTATGGTTCCCGGGTCGAAATCGCTGAAACGTCTGCTGTATTGGGGTTGAATACCGGCGGTATCGCCCCGGATCGTCGAGAAATAGGGATCTTGACGACCAAAGCATCATATGTTTACAGTCACCAACTGTAACCCAAGTCTCATCACCGAGATCCTGCGAGCCGTCACATCCCCCGTGCCGCTCGCCACACCGCGGCGGCGGCCTCGTCACCACCGACCCGCACGATATGTCGAGGGATCATGTTCACACCATTTTCGTCCCTGCGCCGGCGGACCCGGCCCGGCCGGTCGATCGCCGGGGTGGCGGCATTGATCGTCGCGCTGTCCGGATGTACCGGCGGCCCGGGACCCGACGCCGACCCCGCCGCGCCGGTCACCATCGACGTCACCGTCTCGGCTGCCGCCGAGATCTACAGCATCCCCTGGCTGGTCGCCCAGAAGCAGGGGCTGTTCGAGAAGTACGGCGTTATCGTCGAGAACATCGTGCCCGGCAAGGGCGGGAGTTCCACCATGCGCACCTTGCTGGACGGGAATATCCCGATCGGCGAGGTCAGCTATCCCTCGATCGTGCAGGCCGACCCCACGGGTGCCGAACTGCGCGTGGTCGGTGGCGGCACGCAGGGCCCATACCCGATGAACTTCTACGCACTCGCCTCGAACCCGCGGATCAAGTCGATCCAGGACGTGCGCCGGTGGGCGTATACCCGCCCCAACTCGGCAACGGACGCCCTCTCGCAGCTGATACCGACGCTGGCCGGTATCCCGGAGGGCCGGATCGAACGTATTTCGTCCGGTGGGATCGGCGAGGGGCTGGCACTGCTCGAGGCCGGTTCCGTGGATATCGCGATGCTGCCGTCCATCGTCGCCGAAGAGCGCCCGGAGGATTTCAGGCTGATCGCGAGCAGCCCGGAATACCTCAACCGATTCCTGCAATCCACCATCACCACGACCAAGGACTACGCCGCCTCCAATCCCGGCGTCGTACGCGCCATCAACGCCGGCTATACCGACGCGGTCGCGTCCATCGACGCGGATCCGCTCGCCGCCGCCCAGCTGTACGCCGAGTACTCGGGATTCGATGTCGATATCGCGCTGAAAGTGGTGCAGCGGGCCGCTTCGGCACGCACCTGGGGTGGCGGGTTCGACCCCGAATCGGTCGCCTCCGCGCAGGCGGGAGTCGATCTGTCGGGTAGTGACCGCGACCCCGACCTGTGCACCTTGTTCGATCCACAATTCCTGCCGGCCGAGGTCGATCATTCGCTCCCCAACGGATGTTCCGATGCGTCCGCGTCGTGATGTACAACTTCGACCGCGAAGGGTCTGTTCATGAATGCTCGCACCACCGCTGATCCCCTCGTCGACGCGCAGGGCGTCACCCGCCGGTTCGGTGAGGTCACTGCCCTGGACGGGGTCGACCTACGCATCGGACGCGGCGAATTCGTATCCATCGTCGGCCCCAGCGGCTGTGGTAAATCCACGATGCTGGAAATCGTCGCGGGTCTGCAGGACAACGACGCCGGGACCGTATCCGTGGACGGCCGGCCGCTGACCGGCCCCCGGATGCGCACCGCGGTGATCTTCCAGGAATCGGCGACCCTGCCGTGGCGGACGGTCCGGGACAATGTGGCCTTCGCCCTCGAAGTACAGGGCGTCGCCAAACGCGACCGCAGGGCCCGCGCCGACGAATTGCTGGCCACCGTCGGGCTCGCCGCCTTCGGTGATCATTTCCCCGGGCAGTTGTCCGGCGGGATGCGGCAGCGCGTGGCCATCGCGCGGTGCCTGTCGATGGAACCGGATCTGATCCTGGCCGACGAGCCCTTCGGCGCGCTCGACGAACAAACCCGCCTGGTCATGTCCTATGAACTGCTCGAAATCGTGGAGAAGCTGACCTGCGGGGTCCTGTTCATCACGCACAGCATCCAGGAATCGATCCTGCTGTCGGACCGGGTCTTGGTCATGAGTGCCCGGCCGGGCAGATTCATCGACGAGATCGATATCGACCTCGCCCGGCCACGGTCGGAGGACGTGCTGACCTCGCCGGCGGCGATGTCGCTGCATGAGCGGATCTGGTCGTCACTGCGGGAGGAAGCGAAGAAGACGATGAGTGTGACCCGATGAGCAAGCATTCCGTCGTCCCCGGGTATCTCCGGCCGCCGCCTGCCCGGGTGCTGCGGCTGCCGAGCCCGGCTTGGACTGCCGTGGTAATCGTCGTGTTGCTTGTACTGGTCGAACTGTACGCACGCTCGGCCTTCGCGTCCCCGCTCGATATCGTCCCTGTCTCGGAAATGGTTCTCGAGACAGCCCGTTTACTCGGTGACCGGGAGTTCCTGGTCGATTCACTCGGCCGCACGCTCGGCATCATCGCCATCAGCTTCGTCGTCAGCTCCGTGCTCGGTATCGCGGCCGCCTACCTGCTGTGGCGATTCGACCTGTGCAAACGGGCCTTCCGCCCTTATCTCAATGTGTACTACGCGGTCCCGACCTTCGCGCTCTACCCCATCATGGTGGTGCTCTTCGGCAGCGGAATCACTCCTATCGCAGTGCTTTCCACAGTTTTCGCCTTCGGTATCGTCACCGTGAACGCGCAGACCGGTTTCGAGGCCACCACGCCCATCATCGGAAAACTCGGCCGCGTCCTGCGCATGACACGGTGGCAGTACTTCCGATCGATCCTGCTTCCGTACGCGCTCCCCAACATCATCATGGGACTGAAACTGGGTCTGTCCTACGCCATCATCTCGGTGCTGGCCAGCGAGTTCATTCTCTCGACCGACGGCCTGGGCCACTACATCTCGATTGCCTACGACAGCTTCGATATCGCCGAGATGTATGCGGGCATCCTCGTCGTCACCGCACTCGCGCTGCTGGCGACCCTCCTCATCTCCGCAGTACTCAACCGATTCGATTGGAGGCGCCGGCGATGACATCCGTAGCGTCGCGGCAACTGCCGGCCCGCTCGCTGTCCCTGCGCACGGCGGTGCCCCGGATCAGCACAACGCGACGGGTCGGCCCGGCTCTCGTCGTCGCTGTCCTCGGAGTTCTGGCCTGGTGGGTCGCCGCGATCGTGCTCGACAGCCGGATCTTTCCCACCCCCGCCGCCTCCATGCGGTCGCTGTTCGCCGATCTGGCCACGGAATCGTTCCGCGCGAATGTGCTCGACTCCCTGCGCCTGCTGGTCGCCGCGTTCGTCGTGAGCGTGGTTGTCGGTTCGATCCTGGGACTCGCGCTTGGGCTCAGCGCCTTCTGGTCGCGTACGGTCCTGCCGATTGTGTACTCGATCAACAGCATTCCGAAGATCGTGCTCTATCCGCTGTTCCTGTCCTTCCTCGGAATCGGGCAGCTGAGCCGGTTCGGGTTCGCGTTCTACGCGGCCTTCGTGCCGATGCTGATCATGGCCGTCGAGAGTGCGTCCGCGGTGAATCCACTGCATCTGAAAATGGCGGCATCGCTGCGGATGAGCCGGCCGCGCCTCGTCCGCCAGATCATTGTGCCCGCAACGCTGCCCGCGCTCGCGACCGCGACGCGGACGACATTCGGTCTCGCGTTCCTGGGACTGCTCCTCGCCGAGATGTTCTCCTCGTCGAGCGGTATCGGCTACGAAATGCTGCGCAATGTGAGTCTCATCCGGATGGAGAACATCATGGGCACCGTGGTGCTGATCGTGGTGATCGCGCTACCACCGACCATCGCTCTGCAAGCTCTTGAACACCGCATCACCGCACGATTCAGCGGCTCGAACCACTGAACGCCTGCCGCGGCGCATCGGCTGTGGCGGTCTGCTTTCGGTCTCACGCCGGCCCGGCATCTGATCGTGACGGCAGAGACGGTGCAGCGGTGGGAGGAGGTGGAGCCGCCGCCCGGCCTTCCGTGGGCCGATGCGCCGGGGGTGGAGATCAGCCCGCAACTGCGCCGCACCGGCACCTATGAGTGGCGTGGGCGTCGACGCCGGCTATATCGATGCCGACCTGCTCATCGCCGCTGGCCGGGACCACGGGGTCGAACTGCTCGGCCCAGCCAAGGCCGCCACCGGCTGGCAAGCTACCGCCGGGGACGGCTACACCCTGTCCGATTTCACGATCAATTGGGACAAGGAGCCCCGACGGCCAGATCGCGATCCAGAAGACCGACCCGAATCAAACGCATCCGTTCAACGCGACCGAGCTGATGCGGCGAGTAAACGATAAGCGGTCGGGCCGCGCACTGAACAGCCAAGCGGCCGTTCGATCGCCCATGCTCGATGGGAACGTGCCAGGGTGGCCAGTGCGAAGCGTGCTGCTATGACGTCCGATTCTTCAGCGACCGGCTCCGCCATGTGAAGAGAGCTCATCCAGCTCAAAGGCTCCAACCATGGTTCTGCCATTGGGCCTGGACTATTGAGGCAGCCGACCTGAACGATTTGATAAACACTCGCCCCGCGCCACACGGCCGACCCAGAAGGCTCCCTGTCGATGAGGAATTCTTTGCATCGGTGGCCAGCGGTTACCGCGGGGCAGAGAGACTGTGTCACTTCCTGTCCGAGACTGTAATAGCAGCCGACACCATAAGCTATCGGGAGCGTCGTACCGTGAGTGGACGAGAAATCATTTCAATGCTGCGCGAGGTTCCGACCGCCGCCGGTCGAGACTCGACCCCGCCGTTGCTGATGGAAACACCGACGCTCGCTGGTGGCTGAACGTTTTTGACGCACCACCGCACTGTCAGCGTTCTAATCCCTGGTCAGACCGCTGGTAGGTCTCCTTCACCGACCGACTCGCACGCCATGCCCGAGGCTGCACCGAATCCGGCTGCGTGGAACGCAACGAGCTCGGGGTCGTGCCAAGCCAAAGAGGTGCGGCAACGGTCAACTGCGCCGGATCGAGGTCTCGGCAGTCCAGGTAGATATTCAGTGGTTAAGCAATTAGGGTGCCCTGATGAGTGTGGAAGAAAACAAGAGGATTGCCTGTGAGTTGGTGCAGGGCCTCGACTCCGACCATGGCGACGCAGCTTTTGATCTTCTCCATGAGAGCGCCTTGTGGACTGTGATGGCACACGCTGATTCGTTCCCTGTCTCAGGCAGCATGTCCAAGGCGGAGTTCGTCGAGCACATCAACCGTTTCCGGCAGGCGATACCGAGTGGAATTCGAATTACCGTCACCGGGGTTACCGCTGAGGCCGCCAGGGTGGCCGTCGAAGCGGAGTCGACCGCCACATTGCCAAACGGCAGAATTCTCAATCAGTTCTACCACTTCCTCTTCGAGATCGAGGACGGCACAGTTCGCAAGGCCAGGGAGTACATCGACACGGCGCACGGTGTAGCTGTGCACAGCGGTTGAACCTGTTCGTCGAGCGACAGCGAACCGTTGTCCTGAACACGGGCTCTCCGGTGCCGGCCGGGCGGCTCGCCGGCCTCGGCTGAGTGATTCCGATCTCGGCGAGGTCGAGGCAGCATTGGTCAAGGGGCTCAGGGCCAATGGCTCGCCGCCGATATGTGGCCCGCTGGCGCGGGTAGCCGGGGTGATCGAGACGGTGACCGGGGTGCGGGTACTCACGGAGCCAGACCCGGAAGATCTTGCGGGAGCGGTTGGGCTGGAGTCGGCAGCGGCCGGCGCGGTGAGCGGTCGAGCGTGACGATGAGAAGATCGAGGCGTGGCGCAAGACCGAGTGGCCGCGCATAGAATAGCGCTCGACACCGAGGTGCGTGGTTCTGCTTCCAAGACGAAAGCAGATTCTCCTTGCTGCCGCAGTGAGAGCGACCTGGGCGCCCAAAGGCGTCACACCGGTGCTGCGGCACCGGTTTTCGTGGGAACGACTGCGATGGCTGGGGCTTGGCTTACAGGGCGTCTTACGTGGGTGTAATTCGTTGTCCGGCATGATGTGACCCATGGTCGACAGGCTTGCTCAGAGGTTGGTCCCGGATGCGTTGTGGGACATCGACGGGAACGGGATACCGCTGGTCACCGGCGTTTCTGCGGCGAACACCGACGACTCGGTAATGCTGCGGTCCATGGTCGATTCCGCGGGTGCGGTCGGTGCGCGGACTGCGTCGCGGGAAGCCACACAAACTGCGCGCGGACAAAGGCTACGACTTCGACGTCCACCGCCGCTGGCTCCGCGCCCGTGGCATCGTGCCCCGGGTCGCCCGCCGTGGGATCGAGGATCCCACGAGGCTGGGGCGGCATCGATGGAAGATCGAGCGCACGATCGCATGGTTGTCCGGGTGTCGGCGATTGACAATCCGCTACGAACGCCACGGCCGTCTCTTCGCAGCATTTCTACAACTCGCCGCTGCTCTCACCTGCTCCAAGAAACTTCCCACGTAAGAGGCCCTCTAGGCCGCGTTTCATAAGCCGTGGCCGGATAACCACAGGTTGATTGCGGCGACGCGGACCGTGGCCAGGTAACGGACAGCGAGTTTGTCATAGC
>NZ_JBFAHF010000067.1:0-19263 GCF_040654015.1 Nocardia sp. NPDC050799 | reverse complement strand
GTCGGCGGCGGAACAGGGCGCCCACCAGCATATGGCCACCAACTATGTGACCCCGGCGGTTTCCGCGGATGCCCAGGTCCCGGTGCTGCCGCACCGAGACTCGCGCCTTCGGCGCATGCACTTCGGGCCCTGAACAGCGGGACGGGCCGCAACCCTCGGTGGGCCTCGCCGAACTCGGCACCGGGGCGATGCGTTGCGTGACGGGCCCTGGGGCGCCCTCGTTGAATGCAGAAGCCCTGAGTGCTCGGATGTGGGCGCACTGGGGACAGCGATCGTCGATCTTCTGTCTCCGGATTGCCAACACCACCTAGACCTCAGGGCTTTCTACCCGCACTCGCGTGGGTTACTCCGCGTCGGTGGCGGCCGGCTCTTCGGCGGTCGCCTCGTCGACGGCGTCGGATTCCTTGGCAGTACCGAACATTTCGTCGGTGTCGACCTTGTTGCCCTCGGAATCGGTGACCGTCACCTTGCCCACGACCTCGGCCAGAGCCTTGCCGCGGCGGACATCGGCGAAGACCGCGCCGAGCTGGCCGGCCTGCTGCACCTGCTGGATGAACTGTTCGGGCGCCATCCCGTAGCGCTGGGCCTGGAACAGGATCCGCTCGGTGAGCTCGTCCTGGCCGACCTGGGTGCCCTCGGCCTCGGCGACCGCGTCCAGCAGCAGCTGGGTCTTCACCGATTTCTCGGCGGCCTCCTTGGTGTCGGCGTCGAACTCCTCGCGGCTCGAGCCCTCGGCCTCCAGTGCCTCGGCGAACTTGGCCTCGTCGTGATCGAAGCCGTGGATCGCATCGTGCTCGACGGCGTCGATCTCGGCCTTCACCACGGCCTCGGGCAGCGGTACCTCGACGCGCTCGAGCAGCTGCTCGAGCACCTTGTCGCGGATATCGCCGGCCTGCTGCACCTTCTTGACCCGCTCGACGCGGGACCGCAAATCGTCCTTCAGCTCGTCGATGGTGTCGAATTCGCTGGCCAGCTGGGCGAATTCGTCGTCCGCCTCGGGCAGCTCACGTTCCTTGACCGAGCCGAGGGTCACCGTGATGGTGGCTTCCCGACCGGCGTGCTCACCGGCGACCAGGGTCGAGGTGAACTCCTTGGACTCCTCGGCCGACATCCCGATCAGGGTCTCGTCCAGGCCCTCGATGAGCTGACCGGAACCGACCTCGTGCGACAGACCGGTGGTCGCGGCCTCCGGCACCTCCTCGCCGTCGACGGTGGCGGACAGGTCGATGGAGACGAAATCGCCGTCCTGGACCGGGCGTTCGACACCGGTGAGGGTGCCGAAACGCTGGCGCAGCGACTGCAGCTGCTCATCGATATCGGCATCGGTGATCTCGATGGCGTCCACGGTGACGGCGATCGTGCTGTAGTCCTCGGGCAGGGTGATCTCCGGCCGGATATCCACCTCGGCGGTGAAGGCCAGCTCCTGACCGTCCTCGATCTTGGTGATCTCGATCTCCGGCTGTCCGATGACCTTGATCTCGGAGGTGGTGACGGCCTCGCTGTAGCGGCCGGGCAGGGCGTCGTTGACGACCTGCTCCAGAACCGCACCGCGGCCCAGGCGCGCCTCGAGCAGCTTGGCCGGCGCCTTACCCGGACGGAAGCCGGGAATGCGCACCTGCTTGGCCAGAGCCTTGTAGGCGCGATCGAAGTCCGGCTTCAGCTCCTCGAAGGGCACCTCGACATTGATCCGGACCCGGGTCGGGCTCAGCTGCTCGACGGTGCTCTTCACGGACATGCTCCTTGTTCTCGTCGGTTCGTGTTCGCCGGCCCGCACGATATCCGTGCTGGTGGCCGGGTGATGGCGCGTGGTCTGGCGACGGCGCGCGGGTACGCACCCTCGGCGTACCGTCCGAAGCGGCGAGCACCTGCGGTTTCACACGCCTGGGATACGCATCCCGACCAGGGTAGTTGACCGGGTCACGTGCACTGCAGCCCGGTGCTGTGTTTACTTGCCCCGCCTCCGGCGGGGCGGGTCGGGGCCCTGTGACCCCGGTTCTTCACTCCGGCGCTCAGTCGCTGCGCTCCTTCGCTCTGTCGCTCCAGAACCGGGGGCGGGCCCCGACCACCGAGGCAGACCATTCGGAATAGACGGAAGGTGTCGGCCAACGTGCACCTCGACTGGCTCAAATGGACTCAGCCACGGAAAGTGCTCGATGGTCGCCGATCCGTGAACGGCCGACCACCTACGCTCCAGGACCGGGGCGGGGCTCCAAGCGATAACGCGATCATCCAGGAGCCCTCGAATGCCGAACCTCAGCACCTCATGCCTGGGGGACGGATACGGCGTCGGTGACGAAGACCAGCGTCTCGTTCGGCTTCACTCCGTTGCCGCCCGCACCGTAGCCCAGATCGGGCGGGATGATCAGCAACCGGCGGGCACCCTGCTGAACGCCTTCGAGTCCCTGTTCCCAGCCGGGGATGACCATACCGTCGCCGAGGGTGAGTTCGAAGGGTTCGCCGCGGTCGAACGAGGAGTCCAGTTTCTGCTTGTCCGACCAGGTGACCAGGGCGTAGTTCATGGTCAGTTGCCGGCCGGGGGCGGCGCCGGGGCCCGAGCCGGGCACCAGGTCCTTGGTCACGAGTTGTTTCGGCGGGTCGCAGTCGTCGGGGAGGGTGATCTGCGGGACTTCGCCGAACCCACCCTGTACATCGATATCGTCGGCCGTGCATTCGCGGCCCTTCGATTCGGCGGGCGCGGTCTGCCCCGGAGCGGCGGACGAATCGGCCGCCGTGGAGGTGGTCGCGGTGCCGCCGGAGTCGTCGGAGCCGCATCCGCCGAGGCCGAGGGCGGCCGCGGCGACGGCGGTGACAGCGAAGATCCTGCCGATTGTCTGCATGTGCCGCACCCTACCGCCGGCCTCGAACGAGCGGCCCGGCGATATCGCGCACCTCCACGCATCGCCGGCACGGAGCCGCCCCTGGGTGCGGGTGGCGGCGATCGGTATGCGGATCTCCGGTTCGGTACCCACCGCCCCGAGATAGTGCTCACCCCGGTGCCGCGGACTGCCCGAGCCACCGGGTCCCCGGCCCGGACACCGGTTTCCATCCCGCGGTATGGGTAGGGCGTGGGCTGGAGCGAAGAATTTCCACCGGTCGCCATCGGCGAACCGAGGGCAGTGCGGCACACCTCCAGCTATCGTGGTGGCAGTCCGCACTCGGGGTGCGGTAGCCCGGCGCGACCACGACCTCCAGGAGGTTAGGCGTATGACGCAGTTGGCGAGTGCAGGCGGGGACACCAGTGCCGACAATGTGGGTAGTCACGGTGGGGAATCCGTCGCGCCCCGGCCCTATACGCTGTCGGCGGCCCCGGGCCCCTTGGCCCCCGAGGAGCTGGAATGTCTCGACGCGTGGTGGCGGGCCGCCAACTACCTGTCGGTGGGGCAGATCTATCTGATGGCGAATCCCCTGGTGCGCGAACCGTTGGCCCCGGAGCACATCAAACCCCGGCTGCTCGGCCATTTCGGCACCGTGCCGGGGCTGAACCTGGTCTGGGTACACGCCAATCGCGCCATCCTGGCACGCGATCTGAACGCGGTGTTCGTCGCCGGGCCGGGGCACGGCGGACCGGGTCCCAACGCCTGCGCCTGGCTCGAGGGCACCTATTCCGAGTTGTACAGCCATGTGCCCCGCGACGGCGAGGGTATGCGCGCGTTGTTCGCCCAGTTCTCTTTTCCCGGTGGGGTTCCCAGCCATTGCGCGCCGGAGACGCCGGGTTCGTTCCACGAAGGCGGCGAACTGGGCTATTCACTGTTGCACGCGTTCGGTGCCGCGCTGGACAACCCGGATCTCACCGTGTTCTGCGTGGTGGGCGACGGCGAAGCCGAAACCGGTCCGCTCGCGGGCAGTTGGCATTGCAACAAGTTCCTGAACCCGGCGCGCGACGGCGCGGTCGTGCCGATCCTCGCCCTCAACGAGTACAAGATCGCGAATCCCACTCTGCTGGCCCGCATTCCCGAGGACGAGCTGGTCTCGCTGCTGCGGGGCTACGGTTACGAGCCGCTGATCGTCGCCGGTGCCGAGCCGGCCCGGGTCCATCAGGACATGGCCGCCGCGGTGGACACCTGCCTGGAGCGGATCGCGCAGATCCAGCGCGCCGCCCGGGACGGCAGCGATACCACCCGTCCGCACTGGCCGATGATCGTGCTGCGCACCCCGAAGGGCTGGACCGGGCCACCGATCGTGGACGGAGATCCGGTGGAGGGTACGTTCCGCGCCCATCAGGTTCCGCTGCCCGGCGCCCGGCAGGACGCGTCGCATCGGGCGGTGCTCGAGGAATGGTTGCGTTCCTACCGGCCCGAGGAGCTGTTCGACGAGACCGGTGCCCCGGTCTCGGAACTGTGCCGGCTCGTCCCGGCCGGTGGCCGGCGGATGAGCGCGAACCCGGTGGCCAACGGAGGCGCGCTGGTGCGGGATCTGCGGTTGCCCGACTGGCGCGGTCACGCGGTCGACGTCGCCGAACCGGGCCGGACCACGCACGAGGCGACCCGGGTGCTCGGCGGCTGGTTGCGGGAGGTCACCGCGCGCAATCCCGACAATTTCCTGACCTTCGCTCCGGACGAGCTGGCCAGCAACCGGCTGCAGGACATCCTCACGGTCACCGGCCGTAACTGGCAGGCCGAGATCGGCGTCCACGACGAGAAATTGGATCGCTCCGGCCGGGTGATCGAAGTGTTGTCCGAGCATATGTGCCAGGGCCTGCTGGAGGGATATCTGCTCACGGGCCGGCACGGGGTCTTCACCTGCTACGAGGCGTTCGTCCACATCGTGGACGCCATGTTCAACCAGCACGCGAAATGGCTGGACGCGAGCGCGGCGGTGCCGTGGCGGCAGCCGCTGGCGAGTCTGAACTATCTGCTGTCCTCGCATGTGTGGCGGCAGGACCACAACGGCTTCACCCATCAGGACCCCGGTTTCCTCGACGTCGTGCTGAACAAGAAGCCCGAGATCGTGCGGGTGTATCTGCCGCCGGACGCCAACACCCTGCTGTCGGTGTACGACCACTGCCTGCGCTCGCGGCACTACGTGAACGTGGTGGTGGCCGGTAAACAACCGCAACCGGATTGGCTCGGGCCCACCGATGCCGCACTCCACTGTGCCCGGGGTATCGGTATCTGGGATTGGGCGGGCCATCGCGACGAACCTGCCACCACCCCCGATGTGGTCCTCGCCTGCGCCGGCGACGTGCCGACCCTGGAAACCCTGGCCGCCGCGGCGATCCTGCGCGAGGAGCTGCCCTGGCTGCGGGTGCGGGTGGTGAACGTGGTCGATCTGATGCGGCTGCTACCGGCCGACGAACATCCGCACGGGCTACCGGACAGCGAATTCGACACTCTGTTCACCCGGGACTCCCCGGTGGTCTTCGCCTTCCACGGTTATCCGTGGTTGATCCACCGGCTCACCTACCGCCGCATCAATCACTCGGGTCTGCATGTGCGGGGGTACAAGGAACGGGGCACCACTACGACCCCGTTCGATATGGTCATGCTCAACGACCTCGACCGATTTCACCTGGTGATGGATGTGATCGACCGGGTGCCCGCGCTGCGGCAGCAGGCGGCGGGACTGCGCCAGCAGATGGTCGATGCCCGCCTGCGGGCCCGCACCTGGACCCGCGAGCACGGGGAGGACATCCCCGAAGTGGCGAACTGGCGCTGGCCCGGCGGGCCGGTCGCCTGATATGGCGCCGAGCAGGGTGACTGCCGGGCCGCCGACCGATGACCGTGGCCGCGGATGAGGGTCGAACCCGGTTTCAGCAGACGCTATCGGTAGATCCGGTCGGCCGTCCGGTCCAGCTCGGCGTCAAGAGCCGTAGACCGGAGTACTTCCGGACCGTCGCAGGTACGCGCACTCCGCGAGAAGAACCGGCGCCGAGTGCGCGACCGCCGGCCGGGCCCGGAAACGCTCGTCCTCGTTTCAGGAAATGACCTGGATATCGAGGCCGTGAACCGGGTCGTGACCGGCGAGCCGCTGCCGCGCGTACCCCGGACGGTGTTCGCGGTACCGACCCCGACCTCCGTACCGGTCGAGCCCCCGGCGGGATAGTCCGCACTCCGGAGCGGACCAGCCGTTCCCAATCGTGAGAAATGCATAGACGCTTATTCAAACCCTCGTGTACCGTACCGTTAGACAGCGGCACATAGAACTACGGACCTACATACATTGACTCACCGTAAAAGTTCTATCCGCCGGAACAGAACGGAGCACGCCATGACCATCGCCCGCAACTTCGGATTCGTGAAGAGAATCGCCGCCGCCGCCGTGCTGGCCGGAGCCCTCGCCGCGATCCCCGCCACCGTCACCCCCCAGTTGGCCCTCGCCGACGTCCCCGGCCACAGCAGCCGCGACGACTCCCATCCGGGCAACGGCAGCTACGGCGATACCCACGACCTGCCGAGCGATCCCAGCAACCGCAGCGAGCCGGTGCATGCGATCCCGGCCCAGCGCAGCTTCACCTACGACAGCGACCAGGGCGGCTACCTCGACATCTGCGCCTACAAGCCGTACTACTACGCCTGCCGGTGATCGCGGTGCCGCGCGATCACTGCCGGCCGGGCAGACGCGGCGTACGCCGCCGGCTCCGGGAACGACCGGCGGCGGTAGCACGTTCGGCATCCACCGCACCGGCGAGGTGCGCCGGAATATGATCCGGTATCTGGCGCCGGGAGCCGATCACGAGCTTCTGCCGGACGCTGGCGACCTGCGCGTCCACCGTTCGCACCGAACTACCCCGCCGCTCGGCGATGGCACTGTTCGGCCAGCCCGCGGCCGCCAGTACCGCGACCTCACATTCGGCCGGCGATAAGCTCTCCCAGCGCGAATCGGCCGATTCCCCATGATCGACCGGTGTGTCCACCGCGACCGGACGCACCGGCCAACGGCGACGCAGGTACTCCCGTACCGCGTCGCTACCGGGGCGGAACTGCCCGCCCCGTTGCTCGGCGACGGCGAAATCCGCCGGTCCGATGACCGCCGTGGCGACCTCGGTCGCCCGGTGCACACCGAGCACCACCATCGGCACCCGCTCGATACAGACCCCCATCGAGCGGTGGCAGGCCCGGAAAACCCCGACCAGCCAGGCCAGTTCGGTGGCACGGATGCGGATGGCCGCCGCGGCACCCAGCGCGGCGGGATCCCCCGCGAGCACCTGGGTCAGCACGAGCATGCACACCGCCACCGACCACGAGGTCATCCAGGTGTTGCGGCCCGCGGCCATCCGGGACACCGCGATATGGGCCGGCCCCAGGGCGGCCGCGGGTTCGGCCGAACGCGCGAGTGCCAGCGTCCGCGCCACTCCCGCCCACCGGGTGGCCAGCGACGACCCCGAGGCCACCGAGCGTTCCAGGTGCCGATGGGTGATCCGGTCTGCCCGCTCCGGATCGCTCAGCATGGCGGCCGCGAGCGCCGCGAAGATCTGACCGCGTTCCACTCCCACCCGGTCGCCCTGCGCGGTGAACTTGTGACCGGCCCGTTCCAGTACCGTCACCGCGTGCGGATCCAGCCGGAACAGCATCAATTCCAGACCCCGGATCCATTCGACCGAAGCAGGCAGGCCGATATCCGTTCCCGGCGAATCCCGCCAGGAGGAAGCACCCACACCGGCCGCGGCAGGGCCGGCGACACACTCGTCCAGCAGGGCCGCGGCCCGGTCGGCCTCGCCCTGCCACAGGTAGTACCAGCCGAGCAGCGCGGTGGCTCGGATGTGGTGTTCGGTGACGCCCTCGGTGCGGGTGACGTCGAGTGCCTGCGCGGTGAGCCTGGTGAGCGCCCGGCTACCGCCCTTGACGAATGGCACCCATACCGACAGCAGCACCGACGCCGTCTCCAGGCCGACCAGTGCCTCGGCGGGTTCGGTCAGACCGGTTTCGATACCGATCAGGATGTCGTCCCAGGAGGTACGGGCCCAGTCGAGCCACGACCGGTCGCCCGGCCCGTACCAGAGCGACCGTGCCTCGACCACGCGATCACGGTGGTAGCGGCGATGCCGGGCGGCCATCCGGGCCGCCTCGGCCGGTTCGCGGCGCAATCGGTCGCCGGCGAACAGGCGCACGCTCTCCACCAGATACCAGCGCACAGTCGTCTCGGTGCGGAAAGTCGAGACCAGGGAGCGTTCGGCCAGCCGTTCCAGCAGCGGTGCCACCCGCTCGGCGGGCAGTATCCCGTCCGCGCAGACCGCTATAACAGCGGGCAGTTCGACTCCGTTGCGCTGCGGCACGGCCCCGTCGGTTTCGTATCCGGCCGCGAAGACCGACAGGCGCCGCAACAGCACCTGCTCCTCGGCCGCGCACAGATCGAACGACCAGGCGATCACGTCGTAGACCCCACGGTGCCGCCGTTCGGTACCCGCCCGTGCGCTCTGCGACCAGCGCATGCGCTGGTCGGCGGCGTCGCCGCTGAGCTCGGCCAGCACCATCGCGGGTGGCTGGTGGCGCAGCCGGGCGGCGGCGAGACGGAGAAACAGCGGATTGTGCTCGACGCGGCGGCAGATCCGGCGCGCCAGCGCGAGCTGGGCCGGATCGTCGGGCACGGGGCATCCGGTGAGTTCGGCGCGCTGCCGGAACAGCTGCAGCGATTCGAAGGCCGACAGCGGCGGCACGGCGAGGATGTACTCGTCGGCCCAGCCGATGGGCTCGCGGCTGGTGGCCAGCAGGATGAGACCGGGAGTGGCGGCGAGCAGTTCGATGACCGCGCGCGCGGCCGCCGCGAGCACGTGTTCGCAGTTGTCCAGCACCAGGATCGCGTGCTCGGCGATCGCGCCCGCGGGCGCACCCACCGCGACATCCAGGGCGTCGGGATCGCTGATATCGGTCCGCACCACCGAGCGCAGCACGGTCTCGGCGCTTTCGCCGCAGTCGCGTTCGAGTTCGGCCAGGCGCGCCCAGTACACCGGCCGGTCCGGTTCGGCGCGGTGAACCCGGCGCGTCGCTTCGGCGGCCAGCCGGGTTTTGCCGATACCGCCGGGCCCCACCAGGGTGATCAGTCGTCCCGAGCCGGAACGCAGCAGGTCGTCCAGGCGTGCGAGTTCCCGCATCCGACCGAAGAACTCGGTGGCAGGTACGGCCGGTGCCGCACCGTCCGGGTAGATCACCGCCATGGAAACGTAAATTAGTGCACGTCACGTCGGACCGTCCGACGAACCCGTGCAATTCACACAACACCCGTCCGCGAGACGCTCAGCACATCAGGCAGGCCTGCTGGCGGTAGTGCATCTGGACCACCGCGCTGTCGAAGGTCAGCACATCCATCAGTCGCAGCCCACTGGTATCCACCGGCGACCGGAACAGGGGAACCCCGCCGCCCAGGAGCAGGGGGTGCACGAAGAGCCGGAACTCGTCGATCAGATCGTGCGCCATGAAGGACCGTGCGGTTTCCGCCCCGCCGAAGAGCACCATGTGCTGACCCGCGGCCCGCCGTTGCCGCACCTCCTCGATCGGATCCGGGCCGGTGACCCGGGTGTTCCACGAGGGGTTGCGCAGAGTGCGGGAGACGACGAGTTTCGGCGCGGCGCGCCAGAATCGCGCGAAGTCGACGTAGAACGGCGAGACCGGCGCCAGATCGGCGGTGGGCCAGAAGGCTGCCAGGATCTCGTAGGTTCTGCGCCCGTACAGCAGCAGGTCGGCGCTACGGAGTTCATCCAGGTATTCGGTACAGAGTTCCTCGTCCACGACCGGCCAGTGGACCGCCTCGTCGGGTCCCTCCGCGAACCCGTCGAGTGATATCTGCATCCACAGTGTCACGCTTCCCATTCCATGCCTCATCTACCGCGTCAGGTGCCAAGAAGCAGATTCTGCACCCGCCCAGGGCCGCGCGCATCCGTAGAAGAGCGGAAAGTTACCTAAGTAGTCGTTCGCCGGGAAATCGTCCCGGCCGACGGAAGAGCCACCGACGAATGTACCGTCGTTCAGCGAAACGCTCCCCTACCCCTTTCCCAGGCCGGGGAAGCCGCGGTGCTCGGTTCAGCTCTCCGCGGGAAGGTCGGCGAATTCGCTGTCGCTGTCGATGTAGTGCGCGACGAACTTGTTCACCAGCTCCGCCGCCGCCTTACCGGGCAGGGTGCGGGCGAGTTGCAACTGTCCGGTCAATTTCGCCAGGTCGGCGGCTTCCTGTCCGGAGTCCTGGTACTTCTGCCAGGTCGTGCGATGGAAGAGGTCGACGAATCGGCGGGCCATCCGGTCGCAATCGGCCCGGATCCGCTCGAGCTCGCCGAGGACCTCGGCATCGGGAACACCGGCGGCCGCCAACTGCTCCGCGATCCGGATGAGCTGCCGATCGGCGGGCCGATAGGTGGCGGCGTCGACCGGCTCGTAGAGTCCGACGGCGACGATCCTGGCCAGCCCGTTCGGCACCGAGCCGTAGCGTTCCTGCAGTTCGGTGGCGGGAATGGCATCGGCGGGAACGGCCGACTCGTCCGCAAACGGCTCGCCGGGCTCCATACCGCCGAGCAGCGGCCCGACACCCAGGATGTCCCCCAGATCGTCCCCGCGGTCCCAGGCCTTGAGCAATTCCTTGATCCCGTTCAGTTTGATGCCGCGATCGAGCAACCTGCTGATCGTGCGCACCCGATTGAGGTGATCTGGACTGTAGTAACCCGTTCGCCCCTTGACCTGCGGTGGAGGCAGAACCCCCCGTTCGTGGTAAACCCGCAGGCTGCGCACGGTCGTGCCGGCAGCCCGCGCCAGTTCATCGATCGTGTACTCCACACCAGCAGCCATATAACAAGGAAACCACAAAGGCGCGACGACGACCTGCGCCGGACACGACCGAAACGTCCGATTCAACCCGAGTTGGGGCGGGGTTGGCTAGTTCGTCGAGCTTGAAGTAACGGCCCGTTGGGTATGTGTTCGGCGCTCGTCTTCCGACATACCGCCCCACACTCCGTACGGCTCGCCGACCGCCAGCGCGTAACTGCGGCACCGATCGAGCACCGGACAGGTATCGCAGATCTGTTTGGCGCGCCGCACCCGCGCGGCGCGCGCCCGGCCCCGCTCCCCTTCGGGATGGAAGAACACGGTGGATTCCAGGCCGCGGCAGGACCCGTTCAATTGCCAGTCCCATGCCTCGGCCGCCGGGCGCCGAGACTGGATCACGGTGGACATACACAACTCCTCTGCCCGCAATTCTGTGAAGTCAGCGTAATTACTCCCCAGATGTGGGAATCGGCGCCGAGCGACCGCCCGCAGGCTTCCCGGCAGTGGCGACCACCGGGTCGAGCCCGACCGTGGAAACCGTCCTATGCTGCGAGTATGAGTGAGCTACCGGGCGCGCGCATCACCGTCGAGCAACGCGATCGCGCGCTGCGGGAGCTCGCCGAGCACCTCGGTTCGGGCCTGCTCACACTCACCGACTACGAAGAACGCACCGCCGCCGTGACCGCCGCGCGTACCACCCCGGAACTCGCGGCCCTGTTCACCGATCTCCCCGCGCCGCCGGCGACACCCGGCTCGAACGAGACCGCCGACCCCGCACTCGGTTTCGCGGTACTGGCCGGTGGCTCGGCCGTCTTCGCGCTCGTTCTCGCGCTGGTGTACGGCGGCTGGTTGTGGCTGCTGCTGCTGGTGATCGTCCTGGTCTCGGCGCCGCTGCTGTCGGCAGTGGTCCGGCGGCGCCGGATCGCCGGGCAGTCCTGAGCCCTCACCAGCGGGTATGCGGTCGCACGCTGTTGGCCAGATCGACGAGCCGGTACCGGTGCAGGCGGCCGGGCGCGGTGCGGGCCAGGGCGCGCAGCCGTGACTCCAGCCCGCCGCGGAGCCCCGCGACAGTGAGCGGATAGCCGAGCAGCCTGGTATCGGCGGACGCGGGCCGCATCCGGGACTTCAACCACTCCAGTGCCGCGCCGACCACCACGACCTGCATTTGCAGCGCCCGCGGCTCATCGACGAGTTCCAGCCGCGATGCCGCCTCACGCAGATCGATCTCGGTGATCTCCCGATGCGGCCGCGATACCAGCAGCAGGCTGCCCGTCATCCGGGCGGTACCGTGATGACGGGAGGTGACGGGTACCTCGTCAAGGACCTGTACGGCCTGCAACAGCTCACCGTCGGCGGCCAATCGGCGAGCCAAACCGAACGCGGCGCTGACCACCGCGTGATTGGTCTGCCAGACCAGCCGGTAGAACTCCGACGCGGCGGCATGCCACCGGTCGGAATCACCGGGATCGCTCAGTGTCTGCAGTGCGAGTTCGGCCGTGGCGGCCAAGGCCAGCGGCGGCGCCAGCTCACCGGGCAGCATGGTGTGCACCTGGTCGAAATGCAGGTAGGCGAGTTCGTACTGCCCGTCCAGCAGATCGATGACACCGCTGAACCATTCGACCCGCCAGTCGGTGACCGCCCGGGGGCGCAGCTCTTCGAGCAGCGCGAGCGCCGGAGCCATCTCACCGAGGTCGAGATGGGCGCGGACAGCGGCGAACGCCCCCTCGACCTCGAAGGTCTCCGGTGCGTCGATGGTGCCTGCCGCGATACGTTCGGAGGTCTGGCGCAAGGAGTCCAGGGTCTGGCGGGCGTCACCGTGCAGCAGCGGACCCAGCAGCTGGACACTGGGGTCGTCGGCGTCGATCAGCGGGATGGGCAGGGTGGCCACCACCGCCGCGGCGTCGAGCCCGAGGCTGCGGCGGCCACCGTCGACCATCCCGTCGGTCTGGCCGATCAAAGTGTCGATGCCGAAATCCCCGCGCAGCGAACCGAACTCCACCGATGCCTGCGGGTGTTCGCGCCCGGAATCGGCGGCCAGCACCATCCGGAGCACCCCGGCCAGCTGGCAGTACATGGCATAGGTGGAGGGGAAGCGCCGGCTCGGATCCATATGCGTCGCGCGCACCAGCAGCCGATACAGGCACGGATAGCGCCGCAGCAGCGGGTACTCCTCCGGTGTCGGCATCTCGGTGCGGTAGTTGCCGTGGGAATCTTTGCGCAGGTCCAGGATCAGCGCGGCCAGGGTGCGGCCGGCCGCGTACACATCGGTGGCCACCGTGGGGCCGGTTTCGATGATCTCCGGCGCCTGATAGCCGGGGGTGCCGTAGATACTGCCGTAGGATTCCATCGCCGCGACGGCGCCGAGGTCGATGAGTTTGACCTCGTCATCGGTGACCATGATGTTGTCCGGTTTCAGGTCGTTGTAGGCCAGTCCGAACGAGTGCAGATAGTCGAGAGCCGGCAGGACCTCCATCATGTACGCGATGGTCTCGGCCACCGGGATACGTTCCGGCCCCGCCATATCCAGCATCTTCTTCAACGAACGCCCGCCGACGTACTCCATGACGATGTAGCCGTCGGCCACCTCGCGCTGCGAGCGGTGCTTGACGAAATTGTAGATCTTGACCACGCCGGGATGCGTAATCTCGGAGAGGAATTGACGCTCGGCCAGCGCCACCACGTGGGCCTCGAAATCCTGGGGGTTCTGCAACCCTTTCAGGACCACCCACCGGTCACTGACATTCGTATCGACCGCCAGATAGATCCAGCCCAGACCGCCGTGCGCCAGACAGCCTTTGACCAGGTACTGTTCCGCCACGACCTCGCCGGCGGAGAGTGCGGGCAGGAAGTTGTAGGCCGATCCGCAGCGCGCGCACTCCCCGGCCACCGCGCCGGGCCCGTCCGGGCCGGACCGCCCATTGGGCGCCTGGCATTTCCAGCAGAACCGCTTGTGCTCGGGCACCACCGGATCCGCGAGCACCGCGGTGGCGGGATCGACCGGATCCACTCGTGGCAGCGCCACCAGTCCGGCGCCGAGGCGGCGGACGCTCGGGCGGGAACGGGCATTGCGCCCGGAGGGCATATCGTCCTCGAAGCCGGCGAACGGGTCGAGATCGTCCGAATCCTCGTCGTCGTCGGCGAGCAGCAACTCGTCGAGATCGTCGTCATCCGGACCGGCGAGGCTGTTGAGCCGGGCGATATCGTCGCCGGTCAACGCGGCGATGGCCCGGTCGAAGTCCGACAGCGCCGGTGTCTCGGGCGGACTGTCCGATCCCGCGGGCGCGGCGACGACCGGCGGTACCGAACCCACTGTCACCGGCACGAAGACACCGGATCCACTGGGGACCGAGGCGGCGTCGGTGGCACTGCGCGGCTCGGTGCTGCCGGATTCGGCGAGTAGTTCCTCGGCGGCTCGCGTCAGGTCGGATTCGGCAGCCCGCTGGACGTTATCGCTACTGTTGGTGCGTAGCGTCGACCAGGTGTGCGCGCCACGGCGGGGCATTTCCGCACCACGGGTCCGCCGCCTGGACCAGGGCGGCGGGAGCGGACGCTCGGAGCTGGGCTGCGACGAGCTGGGCTGCTCTGGCATGCACGACCTCTCAAACCCGCGGAAGAACAGAGAGAGTCTATTGTGATCCCGGCCCGCGGGGGCGACAGGTCGATCATTCCCTTTCCTGGGAATGCGAAATACCCCGGACCTGCTATCCGGGGTATTCCACGCAGTTCGGCGTTACCGCTGATCTTCGGGTTCGTCGAGGATCCGGACGGCACTGCCGGGCTCTTCGGCCGGCGCCGGGCCGGAGGCCATCGCGGCACGTGCGGTGGTGAGTTCGCTTACCCGCTTCCGCGCCAGGAACCAGCCGCCGACCAGGGCCGGAACTCCGACCACCAGCATGGCGATCACCGCGAACCGCTGTTCGATTTCTTCGCTGAACAGCATCAGCAGCACGACGCCGACCAGGAACACCAGGGTGGCGTAGCTGGTGTACGGGGTGCCGGGGAGGCGGAACTTCGGCCGGGTCACCTTGCCGTCGCGAGCCCACTTCCACAGCTGGAGCTGGCACAGCACGATCGCGGTCCACGAGAAGATGGTGCCCAGCGCCGAAACGTTCAGCACGATCTCGAAGGCCTGATCGGGGACCAAGGCATTCAGTCCGACACCCGCCAGCGCGATCACACCGGTGGCGAGGATGCCCACGTACGGGACGCCGTTCTTGGACATGCGGCTCGCGACGGTCGGGGCACTACCGTTCATCGACATCGAGCGCAGGATGCGGCCGGTCGAGTACAGGCCGGCGTTCAGGCTGGAGAACGCCGCGGTCAGCACCACCAGGTTCATGACCGAACCGGCACCGTCGATACCGATCTTGGAGAAGAAGGTGACGAACGGGCTCTCACCGGACTTGAAGACGGTGTAGGGCAGCAGCAGGCCGAGCAGCACCAGCGAACCGACGTAGAACAGCGCGATCCGGGCGATCACCGAGTTGATGGCGCGCGGCATGATCTTTTCGGGATTCTCCGCCTCACCGGCGGCGGTACCGATGAGTTCCACCGCGGCGTAGGCGAAGACCACACCGGTGGTGACGACGATCAGCGGCAGGAAACCGCTCGGGAACAGGCCGCCGTTGTCGGAGAGGACGCTGAGACCGGTCGGCTGGCCCTCGATATCGAAGCGACCGGCCAGGAAGATGGTGCCGATGATCAGGAAGGCCACGAGTGCGACGACCTTGATCAGCGCGGCCCAGAACTCCAGCTCACCGAACCACTTCACCGAGATCAGATTGATCGCGACCACGATGGCCAGGGCGATCAGCGCGATGGTCCACTGTGGTATCACCTCGAACGCGCCCCAGAAGTGGACGTAGGTGGCGATCGCGGTGATATCCACGATGCCGGTCATGCACCAGTGGAAGAAGTACATCCAGCCGACCGCGAAGGCCAGCTTCTCGCCGTAGAACTCACGGGCGTAGGACACGAACGACCCGGAGGACGGGCGGTGCAGGACCAGCTCGCCCAGCGCCCGCAGAATGAAGAATACGAAGATGCCGCAGACGGCGTATACCAGGAACAGGCCGGGGCCGGCCTCGTGCAGCCGGCTGCCGGCGCCGAGGAACAGGCCCGTTCCGATGGCGCCACCGATGGCGATCATCTGGAGCTGCCGGGGCCGCAGCGACTTGTGATAGCCCGCATCTTCGGCGTGCAGACCGTCCGTCGGCGCCGCCTGACCCGGAGGCTCTTGAACTGTTGTCATCATGTTGCCTTTCGAGTGGCGCAGATCATGTCTGCGAGCAATGTACCGCTAGTTAGCGGCACGATCAATAGGGGGCCGTCATGTGTAACGCAGTGGAAACCAGGGACTTTGGTGAAAACCCGAGGTCGGCCGCACTGTAAGAGCCATTGATCGAGCCGCTGAACGTCGATACGCTGGATACGTCAAATGCGTAGGGAGCACCCAGATGGCCTGGTTCGAACGCGAGTTCATCGCCGTCCCCGAGACCGGCAAGAAACAACTCGTCTACAAGTGGCCGGATGTGAACATCCGGCGATACTCCCGCGCCATCGTCAATGCCGACCAGACCGCACTGTTCGTGAAGTCCGGTCAGGTCCTGGGCGCGCTGGGACCGGGCCGGCACCGGATCGACGCGGACGAACTCCCGGTTCTCGGCGCACTGGTGGACACGCTGACCGGCGGCAACCTCTACCGTGCCGAGCTCTACTTCGTCTCCACCCGGGAGTTCGCCGGTATCAAATTCGGCGGCCGTCTCGCCGATATCGCCGACCCGGTCAGCGAGCAGATCGTCACCCTGCGGGTTTTCGGTGAGTTCGCGCTGTCCGTCCGAGACGCCCGGCAGCTGATCACCTCACTGGCCGGCAGCACCGATCTGCACGATCCGGCCGGGGTCGAATCCTGGAGCGCCGACCTACTGCTCAAGGCGATGAAGGTCGCGGTGACACAGGGTGTTTCGCAGGGCGAGTGGCCGGTCCTCGGCCTGTCCGGACTCCTGCCCGTGATCGAGCAGGCGGTCGTACAGCAAACCAATACCGCGCTCTACGAGTACGGGCTACGGATACCGCGGCTCGGAAATTTCGACATCACCCTGGCCCCCGAAGACGCCGACCGGCTGAAACGGCTCGCCAAGGATGTCACCTACATCCGGCTCGCCGGAGATTTCCGGCAGTACGCCGCCGGGGAGATGGCTTTGGGCGCGGGCCAGGGGCTGGCCTCCGGGCACGGCCACGACGGTGGGTTCATCGGCGCCGCGCTGGGCTTCAACGCCCTGCAGCAGCCGGGGCCCGCGGTGGCCGGGAATTTCCCGCCGCCGCCGAGTTCACCCTGGCAACAGCATCAGCAGCGCCGGGAGGAACCGAGCACGACGGCGCTGCCGCCCACCGGGAAACCCGCCGAACTCGGTCCGGCGGCGGGACCGATCTGCATCGCCTGCGCCACGGTCAACCCGCCGGGCGCCAAGTTCTGTGTCGAATGCGGGAACCGCTTTGCCCCGGCCGAACCGGCCCGATGCCGCGAATGCGACACCGAGATGCTGCCCACGGCCAGGTTCTGCGCCTCCTGTGGGACCCGCCGCCCGGACTGAAACCGGTACCCGACCCGCTGCCGGGCACAGCACGGCCGGGCACTGGGTGCCGAACCCGAGTCGGCGGCCGGACCCGTCGCCAGAGCGCGGGGCGCGAGCAGAGGCACCAACGCGACGACGAGTCTTCGGCCGATCGGTTCCGGCGGCAGCGGAAACGACGGGTGGCCGTCCGGTCCGAGCCGGACGGCCACCCGTGCATCCCGCGTGATCAGGCGACGATGCCGGACTCCGAACTACCCGCCAGGCTCCGCACCTGCCGCGCCGCTACCGACAGGGTCGCCAGATCGTGCCGGCTCACCCCGAAGATCTCGGTGAGCGCGGCGCGGGCCCGGGTCAGCCGTGACCGGTTCGTCTGCTCCCAGTAGTCCAGCTTCTCTGTCACCGGGTCCTCCGGGTCGGTGGCGGTGGCGATATCCAGCGTCAGCAGCCGCAGCGACTCGTACAGGTCGTCGCGCAGCGCCAGCCGCGCCAGGCCGGCCCACCGCTGATCGTGGTCGAGATCGCCGACCGCGCTGATCAGCCGGGTGATCTCCAGATGCGCGTTGAGCGCGAAATAGAGTTCGGCGATCTCCTGTGCGTCGCGTTCGGCGATATCGGCGATATCCAGCACGTCCAGCAGCGGGAAGAGATGAATCAGACGGTAGACCTCGGCGGCCAGATCCTGCGGGGCGCCGAGTTCGGTCGCCTCGGTGGCGTGGGCGGCGACCCGTTCGGCCAGCGGTTTCGGCAGCCAGCCGGGCACCCGGTCCGCCAGCGCGCGTACTCCCTCGCGATAGCGGGTGATATCCGCCCCGATCGCGATCGGCTGCGGCCGGTTGAGCAGCAGCCAGCGCGCGGCACGTTCCAGCGTGCGGTTGGTCTCCAGTTCGAGCTGATCACGTACCGAGGTCGGCATCTGCTCGGAGCGGATGCGCTGCCACAGCTCCCGCAACCCGAAGATCTCCACCGCGGCGGTGAACGCGCGGACCGCGTCGTCGGTGGTGGCGCCGATCTCCTCGGACAACCGGAAGGCGAACGTCGCACCGCCGAAATCGACCATCTCGTTGACCACCACGGTGGCCACGATCTCCCGGCGCAGTGGATGCCTGGTGATCGCGCCCGCGAAACGCTCCCGCAGCGGTGTCGGGAAGTAGTCCGGTAGCACCGCCGCGAAAGTGGGGCTGTCCGGCAGGTCACCGGCGAGCAGATCGGCCTTCAGCGCGAGCTTCACGTGGGCGATCATCGTGGCCAGCTCCGGGGAGGTCAGCCCCGACCCGCCGGCGATCCGGCGCTCCATCTCGACGTCACCCGGCAGTGCCTCGAGCCGGCGGTCCACGCCGTGCCGGGTCTCCAGTTCGGTGAGCAGCCGCCGGTGCACCGCACCACGCCGGCCGGCACCCGACCGGGACAGGCCGATCCGGAAGTTCTGCGAGATATTGTCGCGCAGTACCAGTTCGGCGACCTCGTCGGTCATTTCCGCGAGCAGTGGATTTCGGTCCACGATATCGAGCTCGCCCGCCGACACCACACCGTCGAGCAGAACCTTGATGTTCACCTCGTGATCGGAGCAATCCACACCCGCGGAATTATCCAGCGCGTCGGTGTTCATCTTCCCGCCGTTACGGCAGAACTCGATACGCCCCAGCGCCGTCGCACCGAGATTTCCGCCCTCACCGATGACCTTCACCCGGAGACGATCGGCATTCACCCGCACCGAGTCATTGGATTTGTCACCCACCTCGGCATTCGTCTCCGAACTTGCCTTGATATAGGTACCGATACCACCGTTCCACAACAGATCGACCGGCGCCTCGAGGATCGCGCGGATCATCTCCGGCGGCGAGAGCCGGGTGACACCGGCCGGAAGTTTCAGCGCGGCACGGACTTCCGGGCTGACCGGAATGGCCTTCGCGGTGCGGTCGTAGACGCCGCCACCCGCACTGATCAACGAACGATCATAATCCGCCCAACTCGACCGAGCCAACCCGAACAACCGCGACCGCTCA